>NZ_DATHFV010000168.1:0-25374 GCF_035317925.1 Sphingomonas sp. | reverse complement strand
CAATTCCTTGCGCGCGCCGATCAACCGGGCGACGATCTTGAACTGGTCGGCGAGCGAATTGGGGCCGGGTACGGTGTCGAAATTGGTCTGCAGCGTCACCTTGTCGAGCGCGCCGTTGACGATCCCCTCCATCTCGATCGATCGCCGCGCGAGGATCGTCAGCTCATTCTCCATCGCATGCTGGCGCGGCTGGGTGATGAGCTGGTGCAGCGCCTCGCTGATCGCGGGCGAGCCATATTCGGGCTCCTTGAACGGCTTGACCGCGATCGCGCCGCTGGGGCTGATCTGATATTGCAGCGCCTTGTTGCCCGATACGAACACGGCATTGCCCGACGCCGAAATGCAGGTGAGCAGCGCATGATCGTTGCCCGCCAGCGCGAGATCGCCGAGCCGCCCGCCCCAGCCGACGGTCGAGCCCTCGCTCCCCATCGCCTGCCACGTGCATTGCTGGTCGTTGTGCGAGAACAGCTTGGGCGGCGTCGGGTAGAGCGCGCGGTTCGAGCTCTTATACTGCGCCAACGTCAGCGGCGTGATCAGCGAGCCGACATTGAGCAGGGGCGCCAATTTGCCGCCATCGAACAGCACCTTCAGCCGCGGGCAATACGGCGCGAACGCATAATGGAGATCGTCGGTCAGCGTCTGCGCGCGGATCGGCGTCAGCGCGGTCTTGTCGAGATCCTTGCGCTGGAAGGCGACCCCGCCGCGAATGCCGAGATAGCGGCTGTGATTGACCGGATCGTAGGGGACGAGCGTGTTGCCGTGATCGTTGCCGCCATAGAGGAACACGCACACCAGCGCCCGATAATCGTCCGCGCCGACCGCTGCCGCCTCGGCCGCGCTCGCGAGGTTCATCGCCAACGGAGCGCCCGCGCCGAGGAAACCCAACTGCCCGGCGCGCGCGAGCAGGGTGCGGCGCGAAATGTCCTTGTGGAGGTAGGGTCCGCTCATTTCTGCACCAGATATTCGGGCGCGCTCAGCACGAGCAGGCAGGCGCTGGCGAGCATGTCGAGCTTGTGGCCATCGGGGCTGTCCGGCGTCACTTGCTTGCTGGCGAGCGCGGTCGCGATCAGGCCGCACGTCTGCGGCGAAAGCTGGTCGGCGGCGAGATGCAGGTTGAGCCACGTCACCACCCGTTCCGGATCATGCGCGAAGTCGCGCAGCGGATCGTAGGTCGGCTTGACGTCGGTATAGCCCCAGCGGATCACCCATTGCAGGAAGTTGATATAGCCCGCGACGCTGGTCTCGTTCTGCAGCTGGAATTCGGGCGCGAGCCGGTGCGCGCCCGCGATCGCGGTATGCGCGGGCACGAAGCCGGGCCGGTAGAAATTGAACACCGACGGCGACCTGAGCGGGCTCTGGCCGAGCGCATTATCGCTGCGCGACAGATCGTGCATCACGAAGTCGCCGGTTTCGGAATGCAACCCGACGGTGCGGGCCCAGCTGGCGAGGCGCAGCACCGGTTCGCGCAACTTGCCGGACAAAGTATCGGCCGGATCGACTGCTGCCAGCGCCTCGGGATCGGTCAGCACCGCGCGCCACACCGCCTTCAGATCACCGCGCACGCCCGATCCATTGTCGTCGAACGCGGCGGCAACGCGGCGGACGTAAGCGGGGCTGGGATTGCTCGTCACCAGCCGCTGGATCATCTGCTTGCCGAAGAACGGCCCGACATTGGGATGGTGAAACAAGGTGTCGAGCGCTGTCTTCAACGCGTCCTTGCCGGGGGTGTCGGCCGGGATCGTGGTGCCGCAGAAACTGACCGCGAGGTTGCTGTGCTTGCCGGGATCGAGCCGCATCGGATCGACGCAGAATTCGTGCGTGATCACGGGGAAGTTCTGCCACGGCACCGTGATGTTGCGCGTGCGGCGCATGTCATGGTCGTAGCCGGTGAAGACGCGCGACAGGTTGGTGATATCGTCCTGGCCGTAGGTGTCGATCGGCCGGCCTGACGCATCCAGTTTCTCGGTCCCGTCGGGGTTGAGCATGCGCAGCCCGATCGTGAACAGCTGCATCACCTCGCGCGCATAATTCTCGTCGGGCTGGCGGCCGGTCGCCTTGTCTTCCTTCAGATTGCCCTTGGTGTTGAGATACATGCCCATGCCGGCATTGAGCGTGACGCGCTCGAGCAGGTCGCGGAAATTGCCGAACGCGCCGTCGGCCAGCAGATCCCACCAGGCGGCCATGATGTAAGGCGGCCAATAGCCGTCGATCGGATTGAGCGAGATCACGAAGAATTGCGACAGCGCATAGGCCGCGCGCAACCGCATCTCGCCGGGCTGGGCGAGGATCTGGTTCCAGATCATGTAGTCGCCGGCCTGCGGCCAGAAATAATGCGCGTCCTTGTCGATCGCATCATGCTTGTGCGCGGTCAGCCAGTCGACGCCAGTCTGGCCGCGTGGGCTGGCAAATTGCTGATCGAGCCAAGCCGCATAGCCATGCGCGCGCACGAACGCGATGTCGGCATCGGACGCGCTGAACTGAGCCCGGAGCAAAAAGCGCGCGGCATCGGCCTCGGTCATCTTGCCCGGGGCGATGCTCGCCTTCATCGCGGGTCGGCTTTCCACCAGTACCGCCACGAACAAATCCTCTTCGGGCACAGATTAGGCAGCAGCACTGCCCTAAGGTCAAGCCCCTAGACCATTGGCAAGAACCGAAAACTGCGCTTAGGACGAAGCAAAATACGCTGGGAGGATCTCGTGAAGCACCGTGTTGCGCAACTACTTATGCTAGCGCTGTCAACGTCCGCGCTGGCGCAGGCGCCCGCGGTCCATCCCCAAATCTGGCCGACCGCGCGAAGCCCCCTCCCCGCCGACCCCAAGATGGAAGCGCGCATCACCGCGATGCTCGCGAAGATGAGTATCGAGGAGAAGGTCGGCCAGACACTCCAGCCCGAGATGAAATTCATCACCCCCGCCGACGTTTCGACCTATCATATCGGCAGCATCGAAAATGGCGGCGGATCGGTCCCCGGCGGCGACAAGCACGCGCGGCCCAGCGACTGGCTCAAGCTGATCGACGGCTTCTGGCAGGCCTCGGTCGATCCCGCCAACAAGGGCGTCCGCATTCCCTTGATGTGGGCGTCGGACGCGGTCCACGGCCACAACAATGTCTTCGGCGCGACGCTCTTCCCGCACAATATCGGGCTGGGTGCGGCGCGCGATCCGGGGCTGATCGAGCGGATCGGCGCGGCGACGGCGGAAGAGGTCCGTGCGACCGGCATGGACTGGTCGTTCGCGCCGGTGGTGGCGGTGGCGCGCGACGATCGCTGGGGCCGCTCCTACGAAAGCTATTCGGAGGATCCGAAGCTGGTCGCTTCCTATGCCGGCGCGATGGTACGGGGGCTGCAAGGGACCGGCAAGACCTTCCTCGACAAGGATCATGTCGTTGCCAGCGCCAAACATTTCCTCGGCGACGGCGGCACCGATGGCGGCCGCGACCAGGGCGACAACCGATCGACCGAGGAACAACTGCGCGACGTGCACGGCGCCGGCTATCCGCCCGCGATCGACGCGGGCGTGCAGGTGGTGATGGTCAGCTTCTCGAGCTGGCAGGGCGAGAAGATGCACGCCAACCACGCGCTCATCACCGACGTGCTCAAGCACCGGATGGGCTTCGACGGAATCGCGATGGGCGACTGGAACGCGCACGGCCAGGTGCCGGGCTGCACCAACGGCGACTGCCCGATCTCCACCAATGCCGGCATCGACGTCTATGACGTGCCGCAGGACTGGAAGGCGTTGTTCGAGAATTCGGTGCGCGAGGTGGAGGCCGGCACTATCCCGATGGCGCGGCTCGACGATCAGGTGCGGCGCGTGCTGCGCGTGAAGATGCGTGCAGGCGTGTTCGACGAAGGCCTGCCTTCAACCCGCCCGCACGCCGGCGACCTCACTTTGCTCGGCTCGCCCGCGCACCGCGCGGTCGCACGCGAGGCGGTTCGCAAGAGCCTCGTCCTGCTCAAGAATGATGCCGGCCTGCTGCCGCTCAACCCGACCAAGCGCATCCTCGTCGCGGGTTCGGGCGCGGACAGCATCGCCAAGCAGACCGGTGGCTGGACGCTGTCCTGGCAGGGTAACGACAACACGAACGCCGATTTCCCCGGCGCGACCTCGATCTGGAGCGGCATCCAGGCGGCGGTGAAGGCGGCGGGTGGTCAGGCGATCCTCAGCCCCGACGGCGCTTTCGCCGACAAACCCGATGTCGCGATCGTCATATTCGGCGAGACGCCTTATGCCGAATTCCAGGGCGATCAGGCCGACGTCGCGCTCCATAGCGACAATCAGGAAAGCCTCGCCCTGCTCCGCAAATTGAAGGCAGCCGGCATCCCGACCGTGGCGGTCCTGCTTTCGGGTCGGCCGCTTTACGTGAACCCGCAGATCAACGCCGCCGACGCCTTCGTCGCGGCATGGCTGCCGGGATCGGAAGGCGAAGGCGTCGCAGACGTGCTGATCGCCCAATCCAATGGCACGCCCAAATTCGACTTCGCGGGCAAGCTGTCTTTCTCCTGGCCCAAACGCCCCGACCAGACGCCGCTCAACCTCGGCGATCCAGGCTACGATCCGCAATTCGCCTATGGCTACGGCCTTCATTATGGCGACAAGACCAGGGTCGGCGCGCTGGCGGAGGTGCAGGGTCTCAGCCCCGCCGCCGAGCGCGGGATGATGCTCAAGGACGGCGTCGGCGTGAACGGCTTCGCGCTGTCGATCGGCGATGCGCAGGCGCCGCGCATCGCCGCGGTCGGCACGCGCGTCGCGACCTATGGCAAGGAGGCGCTCACACTCCGCCAGATCGACCGCAACCGCCAGCAGGATGCCTGGTCCGCGCGCTGGACGGGTGCCGAACCGGCGTGGATCGAACTCCGCAATCCGGCCGCCATCGACCTTTCGCGCGAAGCCAATGGCGCGATGGTGCTGGCGATCGATCTGCGCGTGAGCGCGCCGCCGGCCGGGCCGGTGCTGCTCGGCGTCGGCGGCGACACGCCGACTATGCTGCCGATCGGTCCTTTACTGAGCGGCGGCGGTCCGTGGCACACGTTGCGGGTGCCGCTGCGCTGCTTCGGGCCGGATCTGTCGCACGTCACGACCGTCCGCATCGAAACGAAGGCAGCGCTGGCGTTGGATTTCGCGCGGGTCTCGATCCAGGAAACCCGCGCCGAGGACCGCTGCCCAACCTAACTTTGCGCAAGCCGCCACAGCGGAGCGCTGACGCGTGCCAACCGCCGTACGATCTACGGTTTGTTTTATAAACCTGTCTATGATAACTCCCACATGAGGAGGAAGACTCATGACCACAGCCATATCCGGCAACGTCCCGACGCGGGCCGCCGCCGCACCGAGCCGCAATCTCGCGATCAACTATCTGCGCGCGTTCGTGACTCTGCTCGTGGTCGCGCATCATTCCGTGCTGGCCTATATGCCCGAGGCACCGACGCCGGGCCGGTTCGATGAGCCCCCCTTTCTGTGGGCGGCTTTTCCGATCGTGGATCGTCCGGGCTGGCCCGGCTTCACCGCCTTTGCCGGCTTTAACGATGTCTTCTTCATGGCGCTGATGTTCTTCCTGTCCGGCCTGTTCGTGCCGGCCAGCCTGGCGCGGCGCGGCGCAGGCGGGTTCGCGCGCGAGCGCCTGCTGCGGCTCGGCATCCCGTTCCTGGTTGGCGCCCTGTTGCTCGCCCCGCTCGCTTATTATCCGAGCTATGCGGCCCAGGCGCCGCACGCATCCGCCGGCGATTATCTGCGCACATGGCTGGCGCTGCCGCACTGGAGCAGCGGCCCGGTCTGGTTCCTCGCCGCCTTGCTCCTGTTCGGGCTCATCGCCGCCGGGCTGCAGGCGACGAGGCCGGGCTGGCTCGCCGGCCTGGCATCGCTGGGTGCGGGAGCGGACCGCAAGCCGGCGCGCTTTTTCGCCGGCCTGCTGCTCGTCTCGGCGCTGGCCTATGGAATATTGTGCGCGGCGTTCGGGCCGGCGGCCTGGCTGCAATTCGGGCCGTTCGCGATCCAGAGCAGCCGCATCCTGCATTATCTCGTCTATTTCGGGGCCGGCATCGCCGTCGGCGCCGCCGGGCTTGAAGCCGGACTGCTTGCGCCCGCAGGCCTGCTCGCGCGACGCTGGTGGGCATGGGCCCTGCTCGCTCTGGTGGCTTTCGTCGCCGCGACGGCGATCGTGATCGCGGCAGCGGTCACCAAAGGGCAGCCTCCCCTTCTATGGGCGGTCATCGGCCCGGTCGCATTCGCACTGTCCTGCGCGGCGTCGTCCTTCATGCTGCTGGCGATCTTCCGCCGCTTCGTGAAGCGTGAGCGGGCAGCGTTCGATAGCCTCGCCGCCAACGCTTATGCCATATACGTGCTGCATTATGGCTTCGTCGTCTGGCTGCAATTCGCCTTGCTCGGCACGCATCTCGGCAGTTTCGCCAAGGGCGTGCTGGTGTTCGCGGCGGCGGTTGCCTTGAGCTGGGCGAGCGCGGCATTGCTGCGCCGGCTGCCGGCCGTGGCGCGAATTTTGTGATGTCAGGGAAAACCGGAATGAGCACCGCGCCGCAGGGCCTGCAGCAAGACCTCGCCTTCATGCGCGCTCTGGCCGAGGGCGGGGTCAGCCGGCATCAGCCGCAATTCGGGGCGGCTTATCTGGCCGCGGGGCTTTGCTATGGCGCGCAATGCCTGTTCGGCTGGGGTCAGTATATGGGCTGGATCCAGTTAAGCGGCCCGGTCTCGCTCGCCATCCACATAGGCTTCACGATCGTCTTCCTGGCGATCCTGATCGTGCTTCTGGTCCGCAACCGCGGCAACCCGCCGGCGGGCATGGCCAGCCGTGCGGTGGGGGCCGCCTTTTCGTCGGTCGGATTGACCAATTGCGTGATGATCGCCGTGTTCGGAACGGTCGCGGCGCGACATCACAGCATGACGATCTGGCTGCTCTACCCGATCGTCGTGTTCGCGCTGCAGGGCGCGGCCTGGCTGATCGCGGCGCAGATTCAGAAGCGGAACTGGATGTGCGCCGTCGCGCTCGGCTGGATGGCGAGTGCAATAGCGCTCGGCCTGACGATCGACGGCCCTTTCTATGTTGCGATATGCGGCGTCAGCCTGCTGGGTTTGATGGCCTTGCCCGGTGCAATCATGATGCGGCGTCCGGCCCAGCACGACTGATGCCGGGATTCGACATAGGCCGTATCGATGACGTCATTCACGGGCGCATGCGGCTTGGCGTGATGGCGTATCTGGCCAGCGCCGAAGTCGCGGATTTCAACGAACTGAAGGCGCTGCTGAGGGCGACCCAAGGCAATCTTTCGATCCATCTGCGCAAGCTGGAGGATGCCGGCTACATCGCGATCGAGAAGAGCTTTCTCGGCCGCAAGCCGCTGACGCAGGCGCGCCTAACGCCCGCGGGCCGCGCCGCGTTCCTGCGTTATCTGACCGCGATGCAGCAGCTGGTCGACACGCAAGGCTGAGGGCGCGCCCTAGCCCGGCGGGCTGAACCGCAACAGCCGTCCGTCGCGCGCGCTGCGGCGGACGCATTCGATGATCGACAGGCCAGCGAGCGCCTCGACCGGATCGACCGGCGGCGGCGCGCCGTCGAGGATCGCGGCGGCGACACCTTTGTAGAACAGACTCCAGTCGCCGCGCTCGGTCGGCACCGGATGGCGGCCGGCGGCATCGGTCAGCACGCCATAATCCTCGGGTGCGTCCACACCATAACCCGGATCGCGCGGGCTGCCCCCGGCGCGCAGCACCGCCTCCTGCGGGTCGATGCCATATTTGACGAAGCTGCCTTTGGACCCGTGCAAGGCAAAGCGCGGGCGCGGCGCCATCGCGAGGCTCGAGCACGACAGGATCACGCGCCGCGGACCATAATGGAGCGTGATCTCGAAATAATCGTCGATCAAAGTGCCCGGCCGCTGCAGCGCCACGTCGCCCCCGATCATGTCGGGATAGCCGAACAGCCGGATCGCCTGATCGATCATGTGCGAACCGAGATCGGGAAGCAGGCCGGTGCCTGGATCCGGCACCTCCTTCCAGCCCGGCTTGATCTCGGGCCGGAAACGGTCCCAGCGGAATGCGGCGAGCGCTATCTCGCCCAGCCGGTCTTCCTCAACCAGCTTCGCCACTGTGAGGAAGTCCCCATCCCAGCGGCGATTGTGGAACACGGTCAGCATCCGCCCGCGATCCCTCGCCAGCGCGATCAGGTCCGCGCCCTCGGCCGGATCGACCGCGAACGGCTTGTCGATCACCACATGCTTGCCCGCGAGCAAAGCGTCGCGCGCCAACGGCCCATGCGTCTTGTTGGGGGTCGCGATCACCACCAGCTGGATGTCGTGATCGGAGACCGAGGCTTCGATGTCGGTGGACACGACCGCATCGGGAAAAGCGCGCAGCACCTCGTCCCGGCGCGACGTGACCACCCGCTTCAGCTTCAGCCGGGGTTCGGCCGCGATGAAAGGCGCATGAAAGGATGCTCCCGCCAGCCCGTAACCGATCAGTGCGACGTTGACCGTCATCTTCCCTCCCATTCTCGCCGTTGGACATTCGTTGTTACCGCTATAATGGCGACGGCAACAAGCAGGAGCGACCCGATGGCCTTCCCCGTTCCCTATGTCCCGGATGCATTACGTTATGACGGCCGCATGCCCTACCGCCGTTGCGGACGAAGTGGGCTCGATCTGCCCGCAATCTCGCTCGGCCTGTGGCAGAATTTCGGCGGCGCCGACGTGTTCGAAACCGGCCGCGCGATACTGCGCCGCGCGTTCGACCGCGGCGTTACCCATTTCGATCTCGCCAACAATTACGGCCCGCCCTACGGCTCGGCCGAAGAAAATTTCGGCAAGGTGCTGGCGAGTGATTTCGCCGGCCATCGCGACGAACTGATCATCTCGACCAAGGCCGGCTGGGACATGTGGCCCGGGCCCTATGGCGATGTCGGCAGCAGCAAGAAATATCTCGTCGCCAGTCTCGACCAGAGTCTCAAGCGGCTGGGCGTCGATTATGTCGACATCTTCTATTCGCACCGCGTCGATCCCAAGACCCCGCTCGAGGAGACGATGGGTGCGCTCGCGCAGATCCACGCGCAGGGCAAGGCGCTCTATGTCGGCATTTCGAGCTACGAGCCGGGCCTGACGCGCAAGGCGGCGGCGATCCTGGCCGAATATAAGGTGCCGCTACTGATCCATCAGCCGAGCTATTCGATGCTCAACCGCTGGATCGAGACCGAATTGCTCGGCACGCTCGACCAGCTCGGCACCGGCTGCATCGCCTTCTCGCCGATCGCGCAGGGCATGTTGAGCGACCGTTATCTCAACGGCGTGCCCGCCGACGCGCGCGCGGCCAAGGGCGGATCGTTCAAGGCCAGCCTGATCAAGCCCGAGACGATCGAGCATATCCGCGCGCTCAACGAGATCGCGAAGAAGCGCGGCCAGAGCCTGGCGCAGATGGCGATCGCGTGGGTGCTGCGCGATCCGCGCGTGACCTCGGCTTTGATCGGCGCGCGCACGGTCGAGCAGCTCGACGATTCGCTCGATGCAGTGAAGAACCTGTCCTTCACGCAAGGCGAACTCGACGCGATCGACGCGCATGCGCGCGACAGCGGCATCAATATCTGGAGCGGATCGTCCGACATCAAGCAGGTGCCGGCGGGTACGAAAGGCTAGATGGCAGCCTGCCGGTGGCTGGCACGCCGGAAACGCCAGTTGGCGAGGTGCGCGGCGGCGATGCACAGGCTGCCGAGCACCGTCACCGGCGTCTCGAGCGGCGTCTCGCCCCAATGGATGGCGCCCAAGGCGAGCAAGGTCAGGCCGATGGTGCCCGCCATCAACGGCGCCGCCAGCCGATGGCGGCGATAGCCCGCGAACAACGCGCCGGCGGTCGCGGGAATCGCGAGCCCGAGCGCGATCAGGTGGAAATGTTCGGGGATCGGCAGCACCGACGACACCACCGGCAGCGCGGCGATCAGCAGCGGCAGCGCGAGGCAATGGATGAGGCAGGCGATCGTCGCCCCGACTGCGATTCCCTCGATAAGATCGTCTTTGCGCGCCATGATTGCCGCCAGATGGCCCCGTGCCGCGCAAAAAGCAATGATATATTGTATCATGTTCGTTTCGTTAGCGTTCGAACGTGCGGATGATAAGCTGAGCCGGCAATCGTGCGAGCAAGGCAATTGTTGGGAGATGTCGCTGACCATGCCTGATGTGCGGAAATCCAAGGCCGCTTTTCTGCTCGCTCTGCTCGGCACCTCCGCCTGCGCCGCGCAATCCCCGCTCCCTGTCCATGAAGGTGGCCGCGTCATCGCCAACAGCGACGGCAGCCTGAGCTTCGGCTGGCCCGCCACCTATTTCGAGAGCCGCTTCCACGGCACCGCGGTGTCGGTCAGCGTCGAGGCCACGGGCGACCGGCTGCAACTGCTGATCGACGGCGCACAGAAGGCGCTTCTGGTTCAGCCCGGCGCGACCAGCCTCACCTTCGCCGGGCTTGCCCCCGGCGACCATGTCGTGCGGCTGGAAAAAGTGACCGAGAGCCAGACCGGCGGCAGCCGCTTTATCGGCTTCTATCCCGCCGGGGGCAGCACCCCACTTCCGCCGCCGACCTACGCCCGCCAGATCGAGTTCATCGGCGACAGCTACACGGTGGGTTACGGCAACACCGCACGCGGCACGAACTGCACGCGGCCCGAGGTGCACGATTTGACCGACAGCCAGCAAGCGTTCGGGCCGACGCTCGCCCGAGCCGTTGGCGCGGATTATCGGGTCAACGCCTATTCGGGCTTCGGCATCGTCCGCAATTATGGCGGCGCCGCGCCGGGGCAGAGCATGGTCCTGCTCTATCCGCGGCTGAAGCCCGACGACGCGACCCACCTCGAAACGGATTCCGGTGCGTGGCGGCCGCAGGTGATCGTGATCAACCTCGGCACCAACGATTTCTCGACCCCGGTCCATGCGGGCGAGACCTGGACCAACCAGGATGCGCTCGCCGCCGACTATCGCGCCAAATATGTCGCCTTCGCGCGCATGCTGATGGCGAAACAGCCGCAGGCACATCTGATCCTGATGGGCTCGGATGCATTCTACGGCCAGGTCGAGCAGATCGCGGCGACGCTCAACCGGGATGCGCATCAGCCGGTGGCCACTTTGCATTTCAGCGGCCTCGAAATGACGGGGTGCGACTATCACCCCTCGCTCAAGGACGACCGGACACTGGCGGCGAGCCTGCAGGCCCTGCTCGACCAGCATCCGGACTATTGGAACGGCGCGCGCTAGCGGATCGGCAGCTCGAACGGCGTCGCTGGCAGGCTGGCATCGCTGACTGTGCAAATCGGGCTGTCTGCCCAGCAATAGCGCACGCGCGTCGCAGCAGCGTCCGCGGCCAGCACCACCCGGTTGCCGTCGACATGGCCCGGCACGACGTGGCAGCTATCGTCCCGCACGCCGCAAAGCTCGAACGGCACCGCGTCATTGCCCTTGGCCTGCAGCTTGCCGTCCAGTCCGGCGAAGCTGACCAGGATGTTCTTTCCGGTGCGCCTCGCCGCCACCGGCTCGGGCCCCGAGGCGGAGAGCTTCGCACTATAAGCGATATGGTCGATCGCTCGGGACAGGCGCGCGGCGACCGGACGCTTCCTGGGCGGGTGGAGATTATTGGCGTCGCCCAGATCGACCGTCACCACCAGAGCCGCGAGCGGATCGCCCGCGACCGCGCGGCGCTGCGCCTCGCGCAAGGCGGCCCAGTCGCTGTCGGCGGGCGGCGTTATCTTGGGACCGTAATTGGGAAGCTGGATCACTGCGACGGGCAGGTCCCTGCCGAAATCTGTGCGCCACTGAGCGATCAGCGCACGCAACCGCGCGGTATAAGCCAGCCGGGTCGCGGCGTCGCTCTCGCCCTGATACCAGGCCACGCCCTTGAGCCCGTACGCGCCCATCGGCGTGACCATCCCGTTCTGGATCGTGCCGACACCCGCGATCGCATCCCACGGCGCGCGCGGCGGCTGATCCTTGAATTCGCTGACGTGCCGATAGAGCCACTGACCGTCGAGCGGCACGCGGCTGCCGTCGGCGAACTCGATCGCGCGCATATCGCCGGGGCCCAGGATTCCGCCGTCGGCCCAGGTGTTGAAGTCGTTGACCACGATCACATTCTCGCCCGCGACCAGCACGCCCGGCGCGATCGGGTAACGCCGCTGCGGATAGCCCCAGCCGGTGCCGACCGGATGCCCGTTGACCCAGGTCTGGTCGAGATCGTCGACCGGCCCCATCAGCAAAGCCGCGCCCTTGGCCGCCTGCTCCGCCGTCAGCGTGATCGTGGTGCGGTACCACATCAGCCCGACGAAATTGTCGAGCGCCGGGATATGCCAGGTCGCCCAATGGTCGAGCGCGGGCACCGGCTTCCAGCTCGCATCAGGCTTGAAGGTCGCCGCCCAGGGCGTGGCCTCGGACGAATCCTTCTCGTGCGCGGCCCACCACTTTTCCCAGATGTCGCCCCATTGCCGGTTGGCGGCGAACACATCCTTTCCAAACAGACTGACGATCGAAGCGGTTCTCGCATCGCCCCCGGTCGCCAGATAAGCCGGCGTCTTGAGCCAGGCGCTGATCGCCGAACCGCCCCAGCTATTGTCGATCAGGCCGAGCGGCACGCCGTTGCGTTCGGCGCGCAAACCCTGCGCCATGAAGAAGCAAACCGCAGAGAAATCGCCGCTGCTGTCAGGCCCGGCGACCTTCCACTCGGCAGCCTTTGGCAGCCGCGTAAGCGGGATCGCGCTCGAATATTGCGGGATGGTGAGCAGGCGGATGCCAGTATCGGCGGAATGGGCGACCTCGTCCTTGCCGTTGACGCTCGCGCCGACCGGCCATTCCATGTTGGACTGGCCGGAGCACATGAAGACGTCGCCGACCATAACGTCGTTGGCCGCGAGCGCGTCGTCGCCCGCATGCGCCGACAGCCTATAGGGGCCACCCGCTTTTATCGGCGCCAGCGTCGCGCGCCAGCTGCCGTCGGCGCCCGCGGTCGCGGTCGCATGATCGGGCCCGAGCGCGACATCGACCTTCGCACCCGGCGCGGCCTCGCCCCACACCGCGATCGGCCGGTCGCGCTGAATCACCGCATGATCGGCGAACATCGGATCGAGCAGGCGCGGCGCGGCCTGCGCCACGGCAGGCGCGAACGCGGCGAGCGCCGTCGCCGCCATCAAAACGGATTTCGCCATCGGCTACCCCCCTCCATGCGCGCTGTTTGCGCGTCAATTCTTCCTATAGCGGCTCCAAAGCCGCTGTGAACGCGACCAATGGCTAAATTGCATTGGCTCGATCGCACCGATAGAGGCCGAAGAGAGGTAGCCGCACCGAGCCGCCCGATCAGGAGAGCGTGATGGACAAAGGTCTGATTGGGCTCGCCGCCCTCCTCCTCTCGCTGGGCAGCGCGGCCGACGCGGCAACGCTGGCGGCAGGCGATCTCCGACCCGCGACCAGCCTCGACGGCGCCTGGCATTATTCGGTCGATCCCTATCGCGACGGCGAAGCGGGTTTCCATGGCGAGGCGCCGGGCAAATCCAGCCGCCGCTATGCCGATGTCGATGTCGAGGCCGCGATGAAGGCCAATCCGACCGCGCTCTACGAATATGACATGGACCAGTCGCCGGTCGCGACCTTGCCCTCGTCGTGGCTGACCCACGCGCCCGAGATGCGCTATTATCAGGGCCTCGTCTGGTACGAGCGCAAGTTCGACGCGCAACCCAAGCCCGGCATGCGCCAGTTCCTGCGCTTCGGCGCGGTCAATTATCGCGCGACCGTGTGGCTCAACGGCAAGCAGGTCGGCACGCACGAAGGCGGCTTCACCACCTTCGCGATCGAGGTGACCGGCGCGCTGCGCGCGGGCGAAAACCGGATCGTCGTCGCCGCGGATTCGCAGGCGAGCGACACCACCATCCCCCCCTCGGTCACCGACTGGGAAAATTACGGCGGCATCACCCGCAGCGTGCGGCTGATCGAGACGCCGGCGACCTATGTCGACGATGCCTGGGTGCGGCTGACGCCGGACGGCAGGATCGCGGTCGACGCGAAACTCGATGGGCCGACGGCGGCCAACCAGGCGATCGGCTTCCGCATTCCCGAACTGCATGTGACGCTGTCGGGCAAAACCAATGCGGACGGCAGCTGGTCGGGTTCGGTCGCCGCGCCGCGCGGCCTGCAGCGTTGGTCGCCCGACACGCCCCGGCTCTACGACATCGCCGTCGCGAGCGGCAGCGACACGCTGACCGACAAGGTCGGCTTCCGCACGATTGCCACCAAGGGCAAGCAGATCCTGCTCAACGGCAAGCCGATCTACCTGCGCGGCATCTCGGTCCATGAGGAAGAGATCGGCGCCAATCCCGGCCGCGCGATCACGCCCGAGGCCGCGCATCAGTTGCTCAGCCTGGTCAAGGACGGGCTGCACGGCAATTATGTCCGCCTCGCCCATTATCCCCATTCGGAGGTGATGACGCGTGAGGCCGACAAGATCGGCCTGCTCGTGTGGAGCGAGATCCCGATCTACTGGCGCGTCGCCTTCGACAATCCCAAGGTGCTGGAAAAGGCCAGGGCGATGCTGGCCGAGGAGATAGCACGCGACCGCAACCGTGCCGCGATCATCATCTGGTCGATCGCCAACGAAACGCCGGTCAGCGAGCCGCGCAACAAGTTTCTGTTCACGCTCGCCGACGATGTCCACCGGATCGATCCGACGCGGCTCCTGTCCGCCGCCTTGCTCAACGAGCGCGGCACGGTCGACGGCCATGCCGAGATGATCCTCAACGACCCGCTTTCCGCCAAGGTCGATGTCGTCGCGATCAACACCTATAATGGCTGGTATACCGACGATAAGCTCGCCGACGTGCCCAACATCACGTGGCGCGTACCGGCCGACAAGCCGCTCGTCTTCTCCGAGCTCGGCGCCGACGCCAAGGCCGGCTTCCACGATCCGCAGACGATGCGGAAGGAATCGGAGGACTATCAGGCCGCCTATCTCCGGGCGACGCTCAAGATGGCGGACAAGATCCCGACGCTGACCGGCATGAGCCCGTGGGTGCTCAAGGATTTCCGCTCGCCGCGCCGTCAGCACCCGGTGTTTGAACAGGGCTGGAACCGCAAGGGCCTCATCTCGGAGACTGGCGAGCGCAAAATGGGCTTCGCCGTGCTGGCGGATTATTACGCGAAGAAGGCGGCAGAGGCCGCCTCACCGGAAAAATAAGCGTCATTCCCGCGAAGGCGGGAATCCATATTCTCGAACGGTACAGCTTATGGATTCCCGCCTTCGCGGGAATGACGAATGGAGGGATGAGCGTGCGTAAGATCGTCTTGCTATGCATGACAGCGCTGGCCGGGCCGGCGCTCGCCGCGCCCAATCTCAAGCTCAATGACCTGGGCTATTTCGCCGAGCCGGGACTGAATGTGATGTCGTTCAGCGACTATTATCCGGACGGCCACCAGACGGGCGTCACCATCATCCAGCATGGCGTACGCGTCGCCGCCAATGGCGATCTCCGGCTGGAAGCCTCGCCCGGCCAATGGTCGCCGATGCCCGCGACCGGCGAACGCACGGTCGATGCCGCGACCAACACCGTGTCGCGCCGCCTCTCCTTTCCCGATCCCGCCAAGGATCGCACCGGTTTCAACCCGATCGTCTATCCCGATTTGAAAATGGGTTACACGGTCAGCGTGACGCCGCTCGATGGCGACAGCTTCCGCATCCGCGTCGATCTCGACCAGCCTTTGCCCGAAAAATATGTCGGCAAGGTCGGCTTCAATCTCGAACTCTTTCCAGGCGATCTATTCGGCAAGTCCTGGCTGCTCGACAAACAGTCGGGCATCTTCCCGCGCCAGGCCGACGGGCCGATGACGCCCGACGCCGACGGCGAGCAGATCGCCGCCCCGCTCGGCACCGGCAGCACCCTGGTGGTCGCGCCCGAGAGCGACAGGCAGCGCCTGACGATCCACAGCGACACCGGCGCGCTCGCGCTGATCGACGGGCGCGGCAACCTCAACAACGCGTGGTTCATCGTGCGCGGGCTGGTGCCGGCGGGCGCGACCAAAGGCGCGATCGAATGGACGGTCACGCCCAACGTCGTTCCCGGCTGGAAATATGCGCCGGTGCTGCAGGTCTCGCAGCTCGGTTATGCCGCGCACCAGCCCAAGCAGTTGGTGATCGAGCAGGACCCTGCCGACACCGTCACGGACACGGCGCACCTCTATCGCCTTACTCCCGCCGGCCGCACCGAGGTCAAGAGCGGCGCACCGTCGGAATGGGGCCGCTTCCTGCGCTATGGCTATCGCACCTGGGACTTCTCCGACGTGACCACGCCGGGCATGTATGTCGTCACCTATCGCGACAAGGAAAGCCAGGTCTTCAAGATCGGCGACGACGTCTATGATCGCTACGCCTGGCAGCCGACGCTCGAATATTTCCTGCCGGTCCAGATGTGCCACATGCTGGTCGAGGAGAAATATCGCGTCTGGCACGGGCTCGACCATGTCGACGATGCGCTGATGGCGCCCACCAATCTCAATCATTTCGACGGCTACGTGCAGGGTCCGTCGACGCTGACCAAATATAAGCCGCTGGAGCATGTGCCCGGTTTGGACGCGGGCGGCTGGCACGATGCGGGCGATTACGATCTGCGCGTCGAAAGCCAGATGGGCACGACCTGGCTGCTGGCGAAAATGATCGAGGAATTCGGCCTCGATTATGACGCGACCACGATCGACGAGGCGAAGAAGCTGGTCGAGATTCACCAGCCCGACGGCAAGAACGATGCGGTTCAGCAACTGGAGCATGGCCTGCTGACCGTGCTCGGTGGCTATCACGCGCTTGGCCGCCTCTATCGCGGCATCCAGGACGCGACTTTGCACCAATATACGTTGCTGGGAGAAGCGGCGAACGCGACCGACAATGTCGTCGGCAAGCCGGTCGCGGGCCTCGGCACTTACTTCCAGAGCGTGCCCATCCCCGCCGACGACCGGCTGGTTTTCACCGAGGACAATCCCAATCGCGAGATCGAGGTCGCGGCCCAGCTCGCGACCGTCGCGCGCGTGATGAAGAGCCGCGATTCCGTCGTCGCCGCCGATGCGCTCGCCGCCGCGCGCGACATCGAAGCCAAGGCGATCGACCGCGCGACCAATGTCGAGGGCAAGGCGTTCGCGCTGGCCGAACTCTACCGCACCACCGGCGAGAAGCCGTACATGGACCGGCTGATCGCGATGAAGGCGGATATCGTCGCGCATGTCGACCGCGCCGGCTGGGCGGTGGCATCGGTGATCGACCAGGTACCCGATGCCGCGTTCAAGCGTGACTTGCGCACCGCGGTCGCGGCCTATGAAGCGAAACTCGCCGCCAGCGCCAAATCGGATTCGCCTTATGGCGTACCATATCAGCCCGACATCTGGGGCGCGGGCTGGACGATCCAGGAATTCGGCGTGAAGCAGTGGCTGCTCCACAAGGGCTTCCCCGATCTGGTGCCCACCGCCAATTTCGTGAACGCATTGAATTTCGTGCTCGGCGTCCATCCGGGCGAGAACAACGCCTCCTTCGCGAGCGGCGTCGGCGCACATTCGGCGACCACCGCTTACGGCTTCAACCGCGCCGACTGGGCCTACATTCCAGGTGGCGTCGTCTCGGGCACGGCCTTGATCCGGCCCGATCTGCCCGAGCTCAAAGTTTGGCCTTACTTCTGGCAGCAGACCGAATATGTGCTCGGCGGCGGCGAGACCAATTACATGTTCCTGGTTCTCGCGGTGAACCAGCTCTACGCGAAGGGTAAGGCCCAGTGAGGTTTGTTGCGATTGCCGCGGTTGCGGCGTGTGTTTACGCTCCGGCTCTGGCCGGTCCGGTCGTCCCGTTCGTGCATATCCCCGGCGGCTCGGTCGGCTTCGGCAAGACCGCCGACGGGCGCACCGCGCGCCTCTACACGCTCACCAACAAGAACGGGACGGTCGTCCGCTTCACCGATTATGGCGGGCTGATCACCGAGATCCAGACGCGTGACCGCGTCGGCAAGCGCGCGAATGTCGTCCTTGGCTTCAAGAGCGCGGCCGAATATCAGGCGCGCAACGGGCTCTACGGCTTCGGTTCGCCGATCGGGCGCTATGCTGGCCGCATCGGCAATGCCCGCTTCAGCCTCGACGGCAAGGCCTACAGCTTCACGCCGAACAACGGAGCCAACCTGCTCCATGGCGGCGCGCCGGGTTACAATACGCGCTACTGGAGCGTGTCGATGCGCCCGCTCAGCATCAATCACGGCGCGGTGCTGACCCTGGTCAGCCCCGACGGCGACCAGGGCTTCCCCGGCAAGCTCACGATCCAGATGCGCTACACGCTGACCGAGCATGACGAGCTGCGGATCGATTATCGCGCGACCACGACCAGGCCGACCGTGCTCAACCTCACCAACCACAGCTATTTCAACCTCGCCGGCGAGGGCAATGGCGACGTCGGCGGGCATCTGATCCAGATCCGCGCCAACAGCATCGCCGAACCCGACGCCAACCTGCTGCCGACCGGCCGCATCGTCGAGGTGACCGGCCCCTATGATCTGCGCGGCCCGCACGTAATGCGCGACGGCATCGCCGCACTCAAGACGATGGGCCAGACCGGTTATGACACGCCCTATGTGCTGGCCAATGCGCCACGCAAGACGCCGGTGCTGGCGGTGCGCGTGACCGAGCCGATATCGGGCCGGATGATGGAGGTCTATACGACCGAACCGTCGGTGATATTCTTCACCGCCAACCATCTCCAGGGCATCGACAAGGGACCGAGCGGGCGGCCCTACATCCAGCATGCTGGCTTCGCCTTGGAGACGCAGCATCTGCCCGACAGCCCCAACCACCCGGAATGGCCGACCACCGTGCTGCGCCCGGGCCAGGTGTTCAAATCGACCACGATCTACAAGTTCGTGACCCCGGTCGACCGGCTGCATAGCTGATATCTGACTGACGTCGGTGCCGCACCGGCCCGCACCCCCACCCGATCTCCCAACAGGTTATTCTATGGGAGGTCGGGTGGGGGTGCGGGCCGGTGCGGCCTCTGCAACAAAAACGGCACGAAGGGGCGGGCGCGGCGTTGGACTCCCTTGAAGAGGAGAACCCAATGGCAAGCCAGCCCCCTACCCCCGAAATCCCGACCGACGCGCCGGTCGACGATCCGATCCCGACGCCGATCGACCCGATTCCGCCCATCCCGACCGATCCGGTGACGAACGGTGCGGCCGGAAGCCCGTTGATCGAAGGCCCCTGAGGCTGATCGTTGTCGGTGGAAGCGCCACGCGCTTCCACCGATGGCGTGGATCAGGCTCAAACCATTCACCTCTTTTCAACCTTGATGCGACAATATCCGGCGCATGATCCCGATGCGCTACATCTTCCGCAGCCGCTGGGCGGCGCTGGCCTGGGCGGCAGGCATCTGTTTCAGCGCGGTGCATTTCGCCGGCGGCGACGCTGCCAAGGTAGAGGTGAATGCCGCCAACAGCACCGACGGCAGCGCCGCGCAAACCGCAGCCCTGATCGCCGACCTGCAATAGGCGCTGATTTTTTCGGCGCGCGGCGGCGTAACGACTACAATTGTAATTGAAGGTTCAGGTTCGGCCTGCCACAAGGCGTTCGACATTGCCTTGGGGACGATGCCGATGCTCGCGACCAGCCGATCCTTGCTGCACCGAACCGCCTCTGCCATCGGCTGGTGGGCGTCGTCCGATCGGGCCTCAGGCGGGCCCGCACCTCTGCCGCACACGCTCGAGACGATCGCCGAAACCGCGGTCGAAGGCGGCTATAGCGCCGGCATAGGTCTCGGTTTCTGCGTGCCGATCAAATGCCCCGCCACATCCGCGTTCGGCCACGCCAATCTCGAAACCGCAACCCGCGTCCACGAGGACAGCCTGTTCCGGATCGGCGCCTGCACGCGCCAGTTCACCGCCGCCGCGATCCTGTTGCTGGCGGAGCGGAGCCTGCTCCGCCTGACCGACCGCCTCGACCTGTTCCTGCCCGGCGAAACCGGTGCCGACCGGATCAGCGTGCGCGACCTGCTGATCGCCGACAACGCGGCTTATGCCTTGCTCGGACGGATCGTCGAACATGCCACCGGCGAAAGCTTCGCCGGCTTCGTCACCGACAACCTGCTTGTCCCGGCCGGCATGATCGCGAGCCGTTTCCCCGACCCGACCCAGATCACCCCCCATCGCGCGTCGGGCTATCGGCTTGCCGCCGATCGGGCGCACGACTTCCGCAATGCGGGCGCGGGCCACGGCGCACCCGCCGCCGACGGCCTCCACGCGACCGCGGGCGACCTGCTGCTCTGGAACCGTGCGCTCTACAGCGGGCGGCTGCTGGCGCGCGCGACGGTCGATCTCCTGATCGCCGCCAGCGCCGAAAGCAGCCCCTGCCCGATCCTCGCCCCCGTCCTCGACCGCCAGGCGCGCGGCTTCGGGATCGAGGTCGGCAAGATATTCGGGCGGCGCGCCTTCTGGCAGCGCGGCCAGGCACCGGGCTTCGACACCTGGCTGTTCCATTTCCCCGACGATCGCGCCGATCTGGCCTTGCTTGCCAACACCGAACAGGGCGCGGCGACGATCCTCGAACCGATGCTGCGCGCGATCCTTAGAGTTTAGTTGTTCGACTAACGTCGAAGCCGCACCGGCCCGCACCCCCACCCGGCCTCCCAACAGGTTATTCTATGGGAGGCCGGGTGGGGGTGCGGGCCGGTGCGGCTCAACCGAAAACGCGTTTAAACCAGCCGGCTCTGCTTGAGCGCGGCTTCGATGAAGCTCGCGAACAAGGGATGCGGATCGAACGGCTTCGACTTCAATTCCGGGTGGAATTGCACGCCGACGAACCAGGGATGATCGGGCCGCTCGACGATTTCGGGCAGTTCGCCGTCGGGCGACATGCCGGAAAAAACCATCCCGCCCTTTTCGAGCGCGTCGCGATAATGGACGTTGACCTCGTAGCGGTGGCGATGGCGCTCCGAAATGTCGGTCGAACCGTAAATGGTCGATGCGTGGCTGTTGCCGGTCAGTACGGCGTCATAGGCGCCGAGCCGCATGGTGCCGCCCAGATCGCCCCCCTGCTCGCGTTTTTGGATGCCCTCGGCGCTCATCCATTCGGTGATCATGCCGACGACGGGTTCGTCGGTCGGGCCGAATTCGGTGGTCGAGGCCTTCGCGATCCCCGCCGTGTTCCGGGCGCCTTCGATGCACGCCATCTGCATGCCGAGGCAGATGCCGAAATAGGGCACCTTGCGTTCGCGTGCGAAGGTGACGCTCGAAATCTTGCCCTCGCTGCCGCGCTCGCCGAAGCCGCCCGGCACGAGGATCGCGTTCATCGGCTCGAGCTTGGCCGCGATCTCCGCTTCGTCCTGTTCGAACAATTCGGCGTCGAGCCAGCGGATATTGACCTTCACCCGATTGGCGATGCCGCCATGGACCAGGGCTTCGTGCAGCGACTTGTAGGCATCCGGCAGGCCGACATATTTGCCGACCACGCCGATCGTGACCTCACCCTCGGGATTTTCGAGCGCGTCGACGATGTCGTGCCAGCGGCGCAGGTCGGGCGGGCTGCCCGGCTCGATATGGAAGGCGTGCAACACCGCTTCGTCGAGACCCGCGGCGCTATACTGGATTGGCACCGCATAGATGCTGGTCGCGTCGAGCGCGGGGATGACCGCGCTCAGCGGCACGTTGCAGAACAAGGCGATCTTGGCGCGCTCATTCTCCGGCAGCTCACGCTCGCAGCGGCAGACCAGCACGTCGGGCTGGATGCCGAGGCTGGTCAGATCGCGCACGCTATGCTGGGTCGGCTTGGTCTTCAGCTCGCCCGCCGCCGCGATGTACGGCACGAGCGTGAGGTGGACAAAGCAGGTCATGTCGCGGCCGAGATCGTTCCGCAACTGGCGGATCGCCTCCATGAACGGCAGGCTCTCGATATCGCCGACCGTGCCGCCGATTTCGCACAATACGAAATCGAGATCGTCGACCTCGGCGCGCGCGAATTCCTTGATCGCGTCGGTCACGTGCGGGATCACCTGCACGGTCGCGCCGAGATAGTCGCCGCGCCGCTCGCGCTGGATGATCGACTGATAGATCCGGCCCGATGTGATGTTGTCCGACTGCCGCGAAGGCACGCCGGTGAACCGTTCGTAATGCCCCAGATCGAGGTCGGTCTCCGCCCCGTCGTCGGTGACGTAGACCTCCCCATGCTGATACGGGCTCATCGTGCCCGGATCGACATTGAGGTAGGGATCGAATTTCCGAATGCGCACACGGTATCCGCGCGCTTGCAAGAGCGCCGCGAGCGACGCCGCCATAAGGCCCTTGCCAAGCGAGGAGACCACGCCGCCGGTTATGAATATGAACCGCGCCATGGGAGAAAAGGCTTAGCGGCTCGAATCCGGAATAAGCAAGGGGCCTGTCGCCGCCGCCCTCCTAAATATTTTTAGTGCGCGAGCGGGACAGCCGAATTGTCGGCGGGCGCCGGAGCGGGCGCGGCCGGCGCGGCGGCGGGTGCCGAAACCGGCGCGGGCGTCGAATGCGCCAGACTGGTGTCGATCCGGGTCGGGCTCTTCTGCATCGTCGCGAGCGCGGCCAGCGTGATCGACAGCACGACGAAGATCGTCGCCAGGATCGCGGTGGTACGCGTCAGGAAGTCAGCCGCGCCGCGTGCGCTCATCAGCCCGGCCGGGTTGCCGCTGGAGGCGAGACCGCCGCCTTCGGAACGCTGCATGAGAATGACGCCAACGAGCGAGGCCGCGATCAACGCGTGCACGACGAGAAGGAAGGTAAGCATGGGACCGGGCCGTTAGCGGAAGCGGGGGGTGCGAGCAACTCTTAGCCCCGATATTACGAAATCCATATGATGGGAGGACGTTACCCGTCTCGCTTTCGCATGGGGGCCGGCGTCATAGATCCGGACGCATCGGGCCGTTGTGTGGGCAACCGCGCCGCCTGGGTGATCCAGGATGTGACCGCGCGTCAGCGTGTGCCGTCCTGATTAAGGACGAGCATATGACCAAGTCATCAAAGCAAGGCATAAGCGCCGACGGTGGGCATAACCGGACGGTCGAACCGGGGAGCGTGCGGCGTCGACGCAAGCTGATGCCCTGGCTCGTCGGAATCCTCGCCGTCGTGATATTTCTGCTCTTGGCGCATTGACCGCGCCAGTGCCCGAATGCCAGCCAGCGTGAAGCCTAATGCGCGCGATGCGGAGACTATTACGCGGCAAGCGCCCGGTAGAGCAAAATAGCCAGGACACCGATCGTGCCAACGATCCAGGGCAGATACATGCGAAGCCGCCGGTTCATCCCCGTGCGCGAGATGGTTCGCGACGTCGCCTCTTCCGCGCCGGCGATCGAAGACGCCGTCCCCCGATCGGCCGATCGCTTCCGGTCCGTCGGCATAGTGACATTGACCAGGAACAGCGCCCCGCCCAGCATGACTACGGGACTCGCCATCACAAGTGCAAATTCCAACACAGACTTCATCGACATCGGGAATGCTCGAAGCCGGAAACGTCCGGCGCGGCGCGGCGCAACGGTGCGTCACCAACCTCCATTTGCCCATGTAAGGCATAGGGTATCGAGACGAGCCACGAGGCTTGTGCATAGTATTTTCATAGCCGCCGCGCAGAGCCGGCCTGCAGCTATTCACCGCATGAAATGGCGGAACAGCATCAGGATGAGCGCCAATAGCACGGTAATTTTCAGGATCTGTGCAAGGCCCGTCGGACTGACGCCAATACCCTCCCACCGGCTCGACTTACGCGGCGGAGGCGTTGATTGGGCCCACGGACCCGGATGTTCCGGCGGCTCTTGTTCGGTGTTCACGCAGAGCCGGATATGCGGCCTTCCCGTTTGAAAGCGAGATCGACGCCCGGCGCACGCATAGTGATTGCGTATGTCCCGGCTTTATCCCGCCGTCTTCTCCAGCAGATCGTGCCGGCGCAGCGCGTGGCGCAATTGGTCGTAGGTCAGCTTGAGCGCGACCGCGAGCGCGCGCTGGTTGAAACGGCAGCGGGCGAGCGCCGCCTCCAGCAATTGCCGTTCGTAATTGTGGCAGGCGGCGCGCAAATCGTCACAGTCTTGGTTCGATTGCACACTGGCCGGCGCAGGCAGGGCTGCGGCGGACGCGGGCGCCTCCTCCTCCATCGGCCGCTGCGCTGTCATGCGATAGGGTGAGGCGAACGGATCGAACTGGATCTCGCCCACCGGCTTGTCGGTCTCGTCCCAGCGATAGACCGCGCGCTCAACCACATTGCGCAATTCGCGGACATTGCCGGGCCAGTCATACGTATCGAGCTGCTCGGCCGCGAGCTTGCCGAAGCCTGGCCAGCGCGGCCAGCCCAGCTCGGCCGCCATGCGCCGCGCGAAATGATCGGCCAGCACCGGGATATCGCCTTCGCGCGCACGCAACGGCGGCAGCGTAATCACCTCGAAACACAGGCGATCGAGCAAATCGGGGCGGAAGCGGCCCTTGTCGACCAGGGCCGGCAGATGCTCGTTGGTGGCCGCGACGATGCGCACATCCACCCGGATGGGGCGCGACGAACCGATCCGGTTGACCTCGCCATATTCGACCGCGCGCAGCAGCCGCTCCTGCGCGCCCTGTGACAAGGTCGCCAGTTCGTCGAGGAACAAGGTGCCGCCATCGGCTTCCTCGAACCGCCCCTGCCGCGCCTTGGTCGCCCCCGTGAAGGCGCCCGCTTCGTGGCCGAACAATTCGGCTTCGATCAGGGTTTCGGGCAAGGCCGCGCAATTCATCGTCACCAGCGGCCCGGCCCAGCGCGGGCTCAGGCGATGGAGCCGTTCGGCGACCAATTCCTTGCCGGTACCGCGCTCGCCGATCACCAGCACCGGGCGGTTGAGCGCCGCCGCGCGGCTGGCGCGTTCGACTGCGTCGAGGAAGGGTCCCGACTGGCCGATGAACTGGGCTTCGCGATCCATGCCGACAGGTTGGCGGATTTTACCACTATTTGGCAAGTGCCAATGTCCGCCGGTCGGCCTGAATCTGTAAATTTATCGCGGTCTTCCGCCAATTTCTAAGTTTGGCACGCCTTCTGCAAAGCTTCTGGCAACCCGGGCAAACCGGTCATCATCAAGAATGCTAAGGTTCAGGAGGACATGATGTTCAATTTCGACAAGAGCGATTTTCAACGGTTCGCGGTTTCCGCAGTCGGCGCGCTGGCACTGACCGCCGCCTCGGTGGTCGCCGCCGTCGGCCCCGCCAAGGCCGCCAGCTACAATGCGCCGCTGACGGTGCAAGATTGGCAGGCGAGCGTGGAGAACCGGCTCGACACGATCTACGAGGCGACGACGGTCTATCAGCCGCAGCACCTGGCGGTCGCCACGGTCGCGGTGCGCTTCACCGCGGATGGCGATTATGCCGGCGCCGCGCTGG
>NZ_DATHFV010000167.1:0-2145 GCF_035317925.1 Sphingomonas sp. | reverse complement strand
GGGCTGATAGGCCATGAGTAGTGGCTGGACGGATTCTCTATGGAGGTCCGATTCAGAGGAGGCTGCTTATGTCGGTGTTGGGGATTGCGCTTGATCGGTCGACGGTGATCGTCGCCGTAGATCCAGGCAAGGCATTCAATCGGGTGTGGATCAGTGACGGCTCCGGGATGCTCGCTGATCCGATGTCGTTGGCCGTCTCGCGAGAAGGCGTTTCCCAGCTGGAGCTGGCGCTGAACAAGCATGGTCCAGATGCGCCGGTGATCGCGATCGAGGCGACGGGCAGTCTGCACCGGCCGTGGGTGACCGAACTGGAACGTCGTCATCCTGGTTCGGTACGGCTGTTCGCTCCGTCGGAGACGAAATCGGCTCGTATTCAGCTGGGTTCGGGCCGGTTCAAGACCGATGATCGTGACTGCGCGGCCTTGACGTACTTGGCACGTCAAGGTGGCGGTCGGCGCTACCGCGAGCAGTCGTCGGTGGAAGCGCTGCGTGCCGCAGTGCGGCATCGTCGTGGGTTGGTCGCTGACCGCAAGGTCGCTCAGCAGCGGTTGCACGACCAGCTCAATGCGCTGTGTCCTGGATTGTCGGCGCCGGCTGGTCATGGGCGCTGCTTGGCGGTGGAAACCCCGACTGGTCTGGCTGTGCTGGCGTGCGCTGCGGCTTTCTCGGGACGGGTACCGCAACTGCGGTCGCTGATGTGCCGGGCCCCGGGGCGGTTGACGGCTACTACCGCCGAGTACTGGCTGCAGCGGTGGCGCACCTGTCTGCCGCCGCCGGCAGACGCCGACCAACGCGCTCGGTGGCTGGCGCGCGATCTGGACCGCTATCGCCGTCTGCGCGACGATATCGAGGCCATCGACCTCGAAGTCATGGCATCGCTCGCCGATACCGACGGCCAGATCCTGACGACGCTGCCCGGTGTCGCCTCGATCCGCGCGGCGGCATTCGCCGCCCACAGCCTTCCCGTCGAACGCTTCCCTGATGCCGAACATCTGTACTCGGCAACGGGTTTGGCCCCGGCGCTCTATCAGTCGGCGACGCTCAATCGGCGCGGCCATATCTCCCGTCAGGGCCTGGCCGAGCACCGCGACGCTCTGATGGGCATTGCCTGGGGACTCTCGCAGTGCTCACCATCGTTCGTTGAACGACATGCCGAACTGCGGGCCCGTGGGATGGCACCCATTCAGGCACGGGTAGCCCTGGCTCGCCATGCCTGCCGGCTGGCCTTCCGACTACTGCGAACTCAACAACCTTTCGATGAACAGCGCTATCGTCGAGGAAGGCTCGGTCGCGAGCGGTGACGGCCATCAGGGCTATGCCGCACGACGGCGCAACCTAGCTTGCCGCCCGCTCGCGCTGGGCCGTCCTACGGCGCACATGAAAGCCTGCCGACTCAACGGCGACTATCAGCCTGCCGAACCACCACGGCCCAAAGCCAGACCTCACGATCAACTCTTCATCGCGCAACGAACCGAGGCCGACACCTCGGGCGATGGCGGCTGACAATCAACCACCTTGACTAACCGCGGGAAAGCTAGAGCGAGGCGGGCAACCCGAACTTATCGAACATGCCGTCGCCCGCGTGGAATGCCACCACGTGCGACACCCCGCCAGCCGAAATCTCCAACACGTGCAGCTGGAACTCCTCGTGCACGCCGGTCTCCCGGGTGAGCATGTAGAGGGCGGCAGCGGGCTGGCCGTTGGCGATGGTCCTGAGGAAGCGCATGTCGCCGGGCCCTTCGGCGGGGCAGTGCGTCTTGGACAGCGCGACGATGTTCTCCGGGCCCTGATACCAGCCGTCGAACGGTGGCATCTCGAAGATCGCCTCCGCGGTGAACAGCTCGACGAGCTTGTCCATGTCGTAGGCCTCGAATGCGGCGATGTACTGGCCGAGCAGGTCCTGCGCCTCGGGGTCCTCCGGCACGGTGATCGCGTCGTCCTCCTTGGGACCGACCGCCTCGAGCTGCGCGCGGGCGCGCTGCAGCAGGCTGTTGACGGCGGTCGTGGACGTACCGATCGCCGCGCCCACTTCGGCGGCCTTCCACTGAAGCACGTCGCGCAGCACCAGCACCGCACGCTGGCGGGCAGGCAGAACCTGCAGCGCCGCGATGAACGCCAGCCGCACCGAATCGCGGGATCCGACGA
>NZ_DATHFV010000166.1:0-9369 GCF_035317925.1 Sphingomonas sp. | reverse complement strand
CCACCAGGGCGTGGCCGCCCTCGTGGTAGGCGGTCAGCTTCTTCTCGCTGTCGGTCATGACCATGGATTTGCGCTCGGCGCCCATCATGACCTTGTCCTTGGCTTCCTCGAACTCCTTCATCGCGATCAGGCGCTTGCCCTTGCGCGCGGCGAGCAGAGCCGCCTCGTTGGCAAGGTTGGCGAGATCGGCGCCCGAGAAACCGGGTGTGCCGCGCGCGATCGTGCGCAAATCGACGTCGGGTGCCAGCGGAAGCTTCTTCACGTGGACGGCGAGGATCTTCTCTCGGCCCTCGATATCCGGGCGCGAAACCACGACCTGACGGTCGAAGCGGCCCGGACGCAGCAAGGCGGGGTCGAGCACGTCGGGACGGTTGGTCGCGGCGATGATGATGATGCCTTCGTTGGCTTCGAAGCCGTCCATCTCGACCAGCAGCTGGTTCAAAGTCTGCTCGCGCTCGTCATTGCCGTTGCCGAGGCCGGCACCGCGATGACGGCCGACCGCGTCGATTTCGTCGATGAAGACGATGCACGGCGCGGACTTCTTGGCCTGCTCGAACATGTCGCGCACGCGGCTCGCGCCGACGCCGACGAACATTTCGACGAAGTCGGAGCCCGAAATCGTGAAGAAGGGAACCTTGGCCTCACCCGCGATCGCGCGGGCGAGCAGGGTCTTGCCGGTGCCGGGCGAGCCGACCAGCAACGCGCCCTTCGGAATCTTGCCGCCGAGGCGGGCGAATTTGGACGGGTCCCTCAGGAAATCGACGATCTCCTGCAATTCCTCGCGCGCTTCGTCGATGCCGGCGACGTCGTCGAAGGTGACGCGGCCCTGCTTCTCGGTCAGCATCTTGGCGCGGCTCTTGCCGAAGCCCATCGCGCCCGAGCCCGCATTCTTCTGCATCTGGCGCATGATCACCCAGCCGATGCCGACCAGGATCAGGAAGGGCATCGAATTGACCAGGATATATTGCCACAGGCTGGCCTGCTCGGCCGGACGCGCGCGGAAGGTCACGCCCTTGGCCGACAGGCGCTGGATCAGGCCCGGATCGTTCGGCGCATAGGTCTTATAGGCGGTGCCGTTGGTATATTTGCCGGTGATGACGCCATCGGCGATATCCGCCTCGCGCACCGAGCCGGCATCGACCCCCGACAGGAATTCGGAATAAGCGACGGTTTCGCCGGTCGTACCCTTGCCGCTGCCCTCGAACAGCGACACGAACAGGACGATGGCCAGCAAGATGCCGAGCCAGATCGCCAGATTCTTCACCAGCGGATTGCCGCTTTGCGGTTCCTTGTCGTCCTTCATGTGCGCGTCAGCCTTTCGCGGAGCCCGATCGTTCGCGAGAACGTGAATCGGGCTCCCAACATCTAAGTCCGTAAAATAGGCATGCGGAGGTTAATGGCAATGGAACAGCCTTGATCAGTGTGATCGACGGGGCGGCGCCTGTCGAAAATGCCACACCGTGCCTTTGGCCGAAGCGAGCACATTCGCCTGCGTCGCGGAGCTTCCGGCCTCCAGCGCGTCGAGCAAGGGTTCAACATTGCTCGCCGGATTCCAGTTCCCGCCATCCATGTCGTTGATCGAGAGGACGCGGTTGATTCCCATACGCACGAGATAGCGCTTCACACCGCGGGGCAGCCCATCGACGTCAAATCGAACCTCCAGCGGATCGCATTCCAGCGCGCGCGTCTTCCAGAGCCATTGGCTGATATCGAGCAGATCGCCATCGAGCGCCGCGAGATTCTCGGCCGTTCTGCCGATCTGGAGCGGATCGAGCCATGGCGCCTCGGCCAGCCAAGCCCGGAAACGCGTTCGGTCAAAGCGCGGATCGCGGTTGCTGGGATCATCGACGAACGGAAGGTTCAGTTGCTCGGCCACCGCGCGCAATTCGCGGCGCCGCCAGCGCAGCAGCGGACGCATCAGCACGATCGGGCTGTGTTCGGCCTCGCTGCGCGCCCGTACGGCGGCGAGCCCCGACAGGCCGGTGGCGCGCGCGGCGCGCATCAGGAAGGTTTCGGCCTGATCCTCGGCATGATGCGCGGTGCACAATGTCGGTGCGCCGGCATCGACCGCCCAGCGCTTGAGCAGCAGATAACGCTCCTGCCGCGCCCAGCCGTGGAGATTGCCGCTGGCACCCGGCGGGACCTCGATCTTCAGCGCCGTATGCGCAACGCCGATCCGGTCGCACGCCCGCGCGACCAACTGCGCCTCGTTGGCGGATTCGGGACGCAGCCCATGATCGACCGTCGCCGCGATGACGCGCTCCGGAAAGGCAGCCGCGGCGAGGCCGAGCATCGCCATGCTGTCCGGCCCGCCCGAAACCCCGAGCGCGATGCGATGGTCTGGCGCTTCCGCCGGGGTGAGCAGCCGTTCATAGTCTCCCTGGAAGCGCGCGATCAGATCGTCCGACAGCGGCTCCATCGCGTCATTTGCACTTGGCGTCGGTGCGGCCGGCCGCGACCTTCGCCTTGAGCGACGCACTCGAGGTGTCGCCATAGGCAGAGGTGAACTCATCATAGACCCGGCAGGCATCGGTCGGTTTCTTGAGCTGCACCAGCGACTGGCCGAGATAATAGAGGCTCTCGGCTGCCCGCTCGCCATGCGGGTTGGTGGTGTAATTGGCGGCGAACGCCTCGGCCGCGCGCGCCGGCTGGCCATCGTCGAGGTAGGCGCGGCCGAGCAGGTTCTGCGCGTAGCTCGCGCGCTTGTGCTTGGGATATTTCTTCACGACCGCCGCGAGCGACGCCTCGGCCTGCGGAAATTTCTTCTGCGTCCACAATTTGTAGCCCGCCATATAGGCGTCCTCGGCGGGGTCGCCCGAGGCCGGTACGGCAGTGGCATCGGTGCCGGTGGTGTCGTCGGCCATGGTCGGCGCCGGCTTTGCCTTTACGGGCGCCTTGCCCGGTGCGGCAGGCGTCTTGACCGGCGTCACGGTGGCGAAGGGTTTGGTCCCCTTGGGCGGCAACCCGGTGGCGCCAGCATCGTCCGCGACCGGTGCGGCGGTGGTGGCGTCGACCGGCTGCGGCGGCGCGGCGGCGGCTTCGAGCGTCTTGAGCCGGGTCGCGAATTCCTGGCGATCCTGCGCCGATTGCTGCGACAGCAGATCCAGCCGGTGTTCGTCCTGCTCGATCTGGCCGGTCATCTGCGCGACCGTCTTTTCGAGCGCGTCGACCCGCGCGACCAGATCGTTGAGCGGCGTGCTCGCGGGCGTGCCGACCGTGACCTGCGTTTCGGTGCGCGCGATTTCGGGCGCCTGGAAGGCGGCGTCGCCGCCCGGGAAGACCTTGCGCTGGACCGCCTTCAATTGCTTCTCGACCCGGTCGACGCGTTGATCGAGCGTGCCGGGCTCGGCGGCGAAAGCGGGCAGCGCCGCTGTGGCAAGCAGGGCGGCAAGGGCGATACGGATACGAGTCATGCTAGCTCCAGTTGGTCAGCGACGGCGCGCTTCGGCACAGAGCATAGAGCGGCTGACGCTAAAGTGAATCGCTTAGAGCGGATTAGGTACCGGCGCTATTTTCGACAGGAGTCGTCGCATTGGCGGGCGGCTGCACGGCCGGCGGCGGCGCGCCGACCCGTGCGAGCAGATCGGCGGGCTTGAGCGACACGTCCTTGGCGGCGCGATCGGGATCGCCGACCGGCGGGATCGGCGTCTGCCCGACCATGATCGTGGTGTGGCCGGGGCGTCCGGTCGTCATCAAAGGCGCCACCGCATCCGCCGGCACCTCGAAATGATCGCCGGGGTGGAGCACGCCGTAGAACAGGCTTTTGCCCGAATCCGCAATCTTCATCCACACGTCCTGGGTGGCGCCGATCACGACCGGACCCGTCGGCTGCGGCGCGGTCGCGGCGGGCGGCGTCGCGGCGACGGGCGCGGCCTGCGCCGGAGGATTGGCGGGCGCGGGCTGGGGCGCGGCGGGCTGCGTCGAGGTGACGGTGGCGATCTCGGCCGGCTGTTCGGCGGTGCCGCGCCAGTAAAGGTAGCCCAGCCCCAGCACCACGGCGATCAGCAGCGCAAGCAAGGCGAGGCCGGCCGGCGGCGTACGGCGCGGATCGGCCGGCTCGTAGGGCAGAATCTGCGTGCTTTCGCTGGGCATGCCGCCCATTTCGGCGCGGAAATCGTCCGACAAGGCCTGGCCGTCGAGCCCGAGCCGGCGCGCCCAGCTCTTGATGAAGCCGGCGCTGTAGGTCGGCGCGGGCAGGCCGCTATAGTCGCCTTGTTCGATCGTCTGCAGATGCCGTTTGGGAATGCGCGTGCTGTTCGCGATTTCCTCGATCGTCAGGCCCTGCGCCTCGCGTGCCGCACGCAGCCGTTCCCCGACGCGCGGGGCCGATCCAGTCTCTCCGAAAATCTCGTCTTCGCCGCTCACCCATTTTCCCCGGCTGGTGACGACCTTATCGATCAATCGGCGTACAGTGACGCCAAACTCTCAAATCACAAGGTCTTTTCAGCTAATTCGCACGTCGTTCGCTTCCGCCCATTGCTGAAGTGCGCCGCGCATGTCGCGCCGTGGTGCGGCGAGCAGTTCCCGCATCGCGATACGCAGAGCCGGAACGTCGAGCGAGCGCACCATCGCCTTGACCGGTCCGATTGCCGCCGGGGTGATCGACAGGCGCTCGATGCCGACGCCGATCAGCGCCATCGCCTCGAGCGGGCGGCCGCCCATCTCGCCGCAAATGCCGACCGGCACGCCCGCCGCGTCGCATTGCTCCACCACGCGGCGGATGAAGCGCAGGATCGCGGGGCTCAGCCAGTCGTAACGCTCGGCCAGCTTGGGGTGTGCGCGATCGGCCGCGAACAGGAACTGGGTCAGGTCATTCGTGCCGATCGACAGGAAATCGAGCTTGGGCAGCAGCATGTCGAGCACTTCCGCCAGCGCCGGCACCTCCAGCATCGTCCCGTAGCGGATCTCGAGCGGCAGCGGCTTGCCCTTGGCGGCCGCGCTGGCACGCTGCTTTTCGAACAAGGCGTGCGCCTCGTCGAATTCCCAGGGCTCCGACACCATCGGGAACATGACGTGGAGCGTGCTGCCGGCAGCGGCGGCGATCAGTGCGCCCGCCTGCGCCTTCATCAGCGCGCCGCGATCGAGCGCGAGGCGCAAGGCGCGCCAGCCCATCGCCGGATTTTCCTCGTCGGCCGAATCCGCGTCAGCGGTCATGTAGGGCAGGACCTTGTCGCCGCCGACATCGACCGTGCGGAAGATGACGGGCTTGTCGCCCGCCGCCTCGATCACGTCGCGATACAGCCGCTGCTGGCGTTCGCGCTTGGGCAGTTCGGCCGACACCAGGAATTCGAATTCGGTGCGAAACAGGCCGACGCCGTCGGCGCCGGTCGTCTCGATCGCGGCGACGTCGTCGCGCATCCCGGCATTGACCATCATCGTGATGCGCGTGCCGTCCTTGGTGAGCGGCGGCAGATCGCGCATCGCGGCGAATTCGGCGCGGCGCTTCTGGCCGAGCGCGAGCCGGGCGTCGAAGGCTTCCTCGATCGTCGGATTGGGGCGAACGAAGGCGGTGCCCTGGCTGGCATCGACCAGGACCATGTCGCCCTCGCCGATCTGGCGGCGCGCGTCGCGCACCCGGCCGAGCACGGGAATGCCCATCGCCCGCGCTACGATCACGACGTGGCTGGTGAGCGAGCCTTCCTGCAGGACCACGCCCTTCAGCCGCCGCCGATCATATTCGAGCAGTTCGGCCGGGCCCAGGTTGCGCGCGATCAGGATCGAATCCTGGCGCAACCCCAGTTGCGCGGCGGTGCCGAGCTGGCCCGACACGATCCGCAGCAGCCGATTGGAGAGATCCTCCAGATCGTGCATCCGGTCGGCGAGCAAGGGATCGTCGATCTCGCGCATCCGCATCCGCGTGCGCTGCTGGACGCGCTCGATCGCGGCTTCGGCGGTGAGGCCGCTGTCGATCGCGGCGTTGATCCGGCGCGACCAGCCTTCGTCGTAGGCGAACATCTTGTAGGTCGCGAGGATGTCCTGATGTTCGCCGCCCGCGCCGAACTCGGCCTGGCTCATCATGCGATCGATCTGATCGCGCATCTTGTCGAACGCCGAATAGACGCGATGGCGCTCATATTCGGTGTCTTCGGCGACGGTATGTTCGACCACCACGCGCGGCTGGTGGAAGACGGCGAAGCCCGCGGCCATGCCCTCGACCAGCTTGAGTCCGGTCAGTCGCACGGCGGCGCCGTCGCGGGTCTCGGGGCCGCGCCCGGTCGCCTCGTCGATCAGGCCAGCGCCCGCGATCAGCTCGGCCAGCACCATCGCCACCGTCTGCAGTGCTTCGATCTCGACATCGTCATAGCGGCGCGGATCGGCATGCTGCACGGCGAGCACGCCGACCGCGCGTTCGGCGCGCACGATCGGCACGCCCGCGAAGCTGTGGAACAGTTCCTCGCCGGTTTCGGGCTTGTAGGCGAAATCGGGGTGGCTGGTCGCCTCGTCGAGGTTCAGCGTTTCGTTCTTCTCGGCGATCGTGCCGACCAGACCTTCGCCCAGCGCGAGCTTGGTGACGTGGACCGCTTCCTTGTTGAGGCCGCGCGTCGCGAACAGCTCCAACTCGCCGTCGCGCAGCAGGTAGATCGAGCAGACTTCGCTGTGCAGCGCCTTGGCGATGATATCGACGACACGGTCGAGCTTGCCCTGTGCGGGCGCACGCGACGCCATCACGTCGTGCAAGCGCGTCAGAATCTCGCGCGCGGCGGACGTGGCGGATGCGGTGGCCATCTTAGGCACGGCTAACAGATCGCAGGGCAGGGTCCAAGACGCCGTTTGGGCCGGAGTGGCCGCCGATGCGATCGCGAACGCAACGGATGGTAAAGGGTGGCAGGGGTTCGATAACCGGACTTTTACCTTGCTAAATGGTTGTAATTGTTGGGCGGAGCGTTGCCAATATTAGGGCCGGGGCGTACCGATTGGCGATCATTAGCGGGGGTATTTATGAAGCTGCTGACGCTTGGCGCGCTCGCGACGGTCGCGTTTATCGCCCAATCTTCCTTCGCCAGCGACATTCCGGCAAGTGGTTCGGGTTGGTGCCTGTCCTTCGGGTGCGGCAACACCGACACCAACATTGTCTCCAACAGCTATGCCGGCCTGGATTCGGGCAACACGTTCCATGACTGGTTCGCGGTCAACGTGCCGAACGTGACGATCACGACGGCGTCGCTCACGATCTGGAACGACGCGTTCAATCATATCGACGATCCCGACAGCATCTTTTCGCTCTATGCGGCGTCGGGCATCGACTTTGACGGGCTGGTCAGCGGCGATGTGCTCGGTGCAATCGGGCTTGCCGGCGTGGACACCGGCGTCGGCCATTATGTCACCGTCACGCTCAATCCGACCGCCATTGCCGCGCTCAACACGGCGGCAGGCGGATCCTTCCTGTTCGGCGGCGCCGTCGGTGGTTTCGGCGCATCCGACGACAGCAGCGTCAATACGGCATTCGGTTGGACCGACGGTCATCCCGGCGCTTTCCTGACGATCAACGCATCGACCGCACCCGAGCCGGCGTCGTGGGCGATGATGCTGCTTGGCTTCGGAGTGGTCGGTTACGGCCTGCGCCGGTCCATGCAGACGAGACGGCGCATTTAAGGGCTTCCAACCGCATAGACTGTGTGTCATACAGTGTGTGTCGCACACTGTGAGGTGAGTCTGTGCCCATCGAGGACGACCTGTTCGAAAAGCTGCGCGTCGAGCTCCGGCGCGGTTCGCTGGTGCTGGCGGTGCTGGGTGCGCTCCGCGAGGAGCGTTACGGCTATACCTTGCGCCAGAGCCTGGAGGATGCCGGGCTCCCGATCGAGGAAGGCGCGCTCTATCCGCTGCTGCGGCGGCTTGAGACGCAGGGTCTGCTGACCAGCGAATGGCGGGAGGAGGCCAAGCGCAACAAGCGCTTCTACCGGCTCTCGCCCGATGGCGAGGCGATCCTCGCGCAACTTCTCGGCGAATGGAACGCGATCTCCGAATCGATCCTGCGCCTCACCGAAAGGAACACGTGATGGACCTGCTGGAACGCTATCTCCACGCCGTGCGCTGGGCGCTGCCCGTCGCCAAGGCGGACGACATCATCGCCGAATTGCACGATGTCCTGACCTCGCGCCGGGAGGATCGCGAGGAAGAGCTCGGACGGCCGCTGACGGCGGACGAAATGGGCGCGCTAATCAAGGAATTCGGCCATCCTTTGGTGGTCGCGGCGCGTTATCGGCCGCAGCAATGGCTGATCGGGCCCGACGTCTTCCCCTTCTACATCTTCGTGATGCGGATCATGGTGCTGATCATTGTCGGCATCGACATCGCGATCGGCGTGAGCAGGGCGCTGTTCGGCGATCAGCGCCCGCTCCAGATCCTCGCCCAGACGACCGGCAGCATATCGATGTCGCTGCTCGTCAACGTCGGGGTCCTGACGATCATCTTCGCGGTGATGGAACGCGCCGGCTTCCCCGCCGATCACATAAAGCAATGGAAGCCCGAACAGCTGCCGGCGATCACCGACAAGCGCAAAAGCGCCTGGGAAGCGGCGCTCGAGCTTGGCGGCGGCGTGGTTTTCCTGCTCTGGTGGACGGGCCTGATCCATCTGCCTTACGCGTCGGGCGGGCCCGATTTCCGGATGGAGCCGGCGCCGGTCTTCGACGAGCTCTATTGGCCGATCCTGGCCTTGGTTGCCGTGCGGCTGATCCAGAACCTGATCGAATGGCTGCGGCCGCGCTGGACGTTGATGCGCGGCACCCTGGGCGCGTTGACGATCGTGGGCGGGCTGGCCTTGCTGGCGATCATCTACCGGGCCGGCCATTGGGCGACGATCGTCTCGACCGGCATGCCCGCGGACAAGGCGGCCCAACTGAGCGACGCGGTCAATCTCGGTCTCAAGATCGCGATCGTGGCGACGGGCGCGGTCTGGGCCTGGCAGGGTGTGGTCGAGCTGTGGCGGCTGGTGCGGAATCGTCCGCAAGCTGCCTGAGGACTAGCGCCGCGCCAGCGCGGTTTCGGCCTCGTCGAGCAGGCTGGCGATGATCTCGGTGACCGGCTCTTCCTTGGTCACCATGCCGACCGACTGGCCGGCCATCACCGAGCCGCGCTCGACGTCGCCGTCAATCACTGCCTTGCGCAGCGCGCCCGCCCAGTAACGCTCGATCTGCAATTGCGCCTCGCCCATCTCGACCTTGCCCTCGTCGAGCAGCTGCGCGACCTCGCGCTGCTTGGCGGTGAACAATTCGCTCTCGGCATTCTTGAGCGCGCGCACCGGGATCACCGGCAGGCGTGGGTCGATTTGGACGCTGGCGATGGCGTCGCGCGCGCTGGCGCGGATGAACGCCTTCTTGAAATTGGCGTGGGCGATGCTCTCGGTCGCACACACGAAGCGCGTTCCCAGCT
>NZ_DATHFV010000165.1:0-4363 GCF_035317925.1 Sphingomonas sp. | reverse complement strand
CTATTATGCGCGCGGCAATGCCCTGCAGCGCGCCGCGAGCAACTACCGCCCTGAGCTGATCGAAGCCAATACGCGCAACCAGATCGCGGTCTGCACCTCCGCCTTCTTCGCCGAGCGCGCGGGATGGGGGACGCCGGAGCGCGACCCGATCTTCATCGTCGGGCTGCCGCGATCGGGATCGACCCTGATCGAGCAGATCCTGTCCTCGCACTCGGAGGTCGAGGGGACGCAGGAGCTGGCAGAAGTGCAGCGCTATGTGCAGGAGCTGCAGGGGCGCAATGCCGATCCCGAGCATCCGCGCTATCCGGCGATCCTAGCCGAGATGGACGCCGCCGATTTCGCCGCGCTCGGCCGCCGCTATCTGGCCGAGACGCGCATCTATCGCTCCGACCGGCCGCGCTTCATCGACAAGATGCCGAACAATTTCCGTCACATCGGCCTGATCCAGCTGATGCTGCCGAATGCGGTGATCATCGATGCGCGCCGCGATCCGATGTCGTGCTGCTTCAGTAATCTGAAGCAGCTGTTCGCGAACGGCCAGGAGTTCACCTACAGTATCGAGGATATCGCGCGTTATTACCGCACCTATCTGGACCTGATGGATCATTGGGATGCGGCGCTTCCCGGGCGGGTGCTGCGCGTTGAGTATGAAGACGTTGTCGCGGATCTCGAAGGCAGCGTCCGGCGCATCCTCGATCATTGCGCGCTGCCGTTCGAGGCGAATTGCCTGGATTTCCACAAGAGCAAACGCAGCGTCCGCACGCCGAGCTCGGAGCAGGTGCGGCAGCCGATCTTTCGCAGCGGGCTGGATCAGTGGACCAACTTCGAGGCCCAGCTCATGCCGTTGAAGCAGGCGCTCGATCGAGACCATCCAAATGGCCAGCCCGGTTGAAGTCGGGACAATAGTCGCACAACAGCAGCTATGCTTCGCATCCACGACATGACCGACGCGGATTTCGCCTGGCTTCTGGGCGAAGCCTCCGCGCATTCTGCGAACCTGACCGTCACCGAAGGCAATATCGCCCCGCCCGAAGTTCTCGCCATGCTGCGCGGCATCACCGCCGGCCTCGCCGACGACGATGATCGTCCCGTCGCCTGGCTCGTCAGCGAATCCGATGTCGTCGTCGCCATGATCAGCTTCACCAGGCGCGAGCCGGACGGGCGCTACGAGATCGGCTATGGCGTGGCGTCGGCGCATCAGGGGCAGGGTGTGATGACGAGCGCTCTGGCGGTTTTGCTGCCGCTTTTGGCACGCCAGGGCCATCATGGCTTGACCGTTGGGACCAGCGTGGACAATCCGGCGTCGCAACGCGTGCTCGAAAAGAACGGCTTCGTCCGGACGGGCACGCGCGACGACCCCGACGACGGCGCCCTCATCACCTGGGCGATCGAACTGAATTGATCCGCTTCGTCATTCCCGCGCAGGCGGGAATCCATATTTCCCGGATATGCAGATCGGACGTATCGGAGGTGATGCGTCGTGAGCGGCAGCCTTGCGTCTACATTCTCGCCAGCGGCAAGTGCGGCACGCTGTATATCGGAGTCACGTCCGATCTCCTGGCGCGACTGCATCAGCACCGGGAAGGCTTGATTGAGGGCTTCACGTCCCGCTACGGGGTCGTTCGCCTCGTCCGTTTCGAGATGTTCGACGATATGGCCAACGCCATCCTTCGTGAGAAACAGCTCAAGAAATGGAACAGGGATTGGAAGCTCAATCTGGTAGAGAGCGACAATCCGGGATGGGTTGATCTGGCGGAAGGCTTTGGCTTCGCGCCGACAATTCCGAAGCGATAGAGTTTATGGATTCCCGCCTTCGCGGGAATGACGGGTAGAGAAGTGACGGATTTAGAACAACAAAAGGCCGAACTGCTGGTCGCCATAGCGAGCGCCGATGCCGATGCGCTGGAAGCGCTGCGCGTGAGCGCGCTCGGCAAGAGCGGGACGATCACCGGCCTGTTGAAGACGCTCGGCGGCATGTCGCCGGAGGAACGACAGGAGAAGGGCCCGGCGATCCAGGGCCTGCGCGCCGCCGTCACCGATGCGATCGCGGAGCGTAAGGCGGTGCTCGACAGTGCCGCGTTGAACGCAAAGCTCGCGTCCGAGACGCTCGACATGACCTTGCCGGTCGCGGGGGGACGGCAGGGTTCGGTCCATCCGGTCAGTCAGGTGCTGGACGAGCTCGCCGAAATCTTCGCCGATCTGGGCTTCGCGGTCGCGACCGGTCCGGAGATCGAGGACGACTGGCACAATTTCACCGCGCTCAACATTCCGGAAACGCATCCGGCGCGCGCGATGCACGACACCTTCTATTTCAACCCATCGCCGGAGCAGGCGACGGGCGAGTATCTTGAGCTGGACGAGACGCGGCGCATGCTGCTGCGCACGCACACCTCGCCGGTGCAGATCCGCACGATGCTCAATCAGAAGCCGCCGATCCGCATCATCGCGCCGGGCCGCGTCTATCGCTCGGACAGCGATGCCACGCACACGCCGATGTTCCACCAGATCGAAGGTCTGGTGATCGACAAGGGCATCCACCTCGGTCACCTGCGCTGGACGCTGGAGACCTTCCTCAAGGCCTATTTCGAGCGCGACGACATCGTGTTGCGGCTGCGCCCGTCTTACTTCCCCTTCACCGAGCCTTCGGTCGAGGTCGATGTCGGTTACTCGATCGAGAAGGGCCGCCGCGTGATCGGCGGGTCCGAAGGCTGGATGGAGGTGCTCGGCTCGGGCATGGTCCACCCCAAGGTGATCGCCGCGTGCGGGCTCGATCCCGACGAATATCAGGGGTTCGCCTTCGGCACGGGCGTCGACCGGCTGGCGATGCTCAAATACGGCATGGACGATCTGCGCGCCTTCTTCGACGGCGATCTGCGCTGGATGCGCCATTACGGATTCCGCGCTTTGGATGTTCCCACGCTCAGCGGGGGAGTCGGCGCATGAAGTTCACCTTCTCCTGGTTGAAGGACCATCTCGAAACCACCGCCACGCTCGACGAGATCGTGATCGGGCTGACCAAGCTCGGGCTCGAGGTCGAAGGCGTCGACGATCCGGCGGCGAAGCTGGCGGGCTTCACGGTGGCGAAGGTGCTGACCGCCGCGCCGCATCCACAGGCCGACAAGCTGCAGGTGCTCACGGTCGACACCGGCGACGGGAACGGACTGCAGGTCGTGTGCGGCGCGCCCAATGCGCGCGCCGGCCTGGTCGGGGTGTTCGGTTCGCCCGGTACGACCGTGCCGGCCAACGGCATGGTGCTGCGCGTCGCGGCGATCCGTGGGGTCGAATCCAACGGTATGATGTGTTCGGTGCGCGAGCTGGAACTCGGCGACGAGCATGACGGCATCATCGAGCTTCCCGCCGATGCACCGATCGGCGCGGCGTTCGCGGAGTATCGCGGCTTGGGCGATCCGGTGATCGATATCTCGGTCACACCCAACCGCCAGGATTGCATGGGCGTGCGCGGCATCGCGCGCGATCTCGCGGCGGGTGGCTACGGTACATTGAAGCCGCTCGATGTGCCCGCGATCCGGGGCGAGGGGCCGTCGCCGGTTTCGATCGCCACGCTCGATCCGGAAGGCTGCCCGGCCTTCTTCGGCCGGGTGGTGAAGGGCGTGACGAACGGCGCCTCGCCCGAATGGATGCAGCGCCGGCTGAAGGCGGTCGGCCAGCGTCCGATCTCGGCTTTGGTCGACATCACCAATTATGTGATGCTCGATCATGGGCGGCCGCTGCACGTCTATGATGTGGCGAAGCTCACCGGCGGGCTGGTCGCGCGCAAGGCGCAGGATGGCGAGACGCTGACCGCGCTCAACGGCAAGGAATATACGCTCGACGCGACGATGACGGTGATCGCCGACGACACGCATGTCCACGATATTGGCGGGATCATGGGTGGCGAGGCGTCGGGCGCGTCGGAAACGACCGCCGACGTGCTGATCGAATGCGCTTACTTCACGCCGGAGCGGATCGCGCGGACGGGCCAGAAGCTCGGCCTCACCAGCGATGCGCGCCAGCGGTTCGAGCGCGGCGTCGATCCGGCCTTCCTGGGCGACGGGCTCGCGATCGCGACCCAGCTCGTGCTCGATATTTGCGGCGGCACGCCGACCGAAGCGATCGAGGCGGGCGAACCGCCGCTCGGTCATCCGACGATCAAATATGATCCGGACGCCGCCGCGCGTCTCGGTGGGATGGAAGTCACGCCTGAGCGCCAACGCGAAATCCTTACCGGCCTCGGCTTCGGTATCGACAGCGCCTGGACGATCCGTGTGCCGACCTGGCGCCGCGACGTCGAAGGCGTCGCCGACATCGTCGAGGAAATCGTGCGGATAGAGGGGATCGACAATGTCCCGGCCGTGGCGCTGCC
>NZ_DATHFV010000164.1:0-17527 GCF_035317925.1 Sphingomonas sp. | reverse complement strand
GCGCGCTGCAGGATGGTGAGCGTGGTGAGGCCGAGGAAGTCGAACTTCACCAGCCCCGCCTGCTCGACATGCTTCATCGAATACTGCGTGACCAGGAAGTCCGAGCGCGGATCGCGGTACAGCGGCACCAGCTTGGTCAGCTTGTCGACCTGGCCGTAAGGCATTTCGAGCACACGCCCGACGTCGCGCAACACACCGCGCGCCTGCAGCGTGCCGAACGTGATGATCTGGCCGACCTGCGCGCGTCCGTAGCGTTGCTGGACGTAGTCGATCACCTCGCCGCGCCGCTCCTGGCAGAAGTCGATGTCGAAGTCCGGCATCGACACGCGTTCCGGATTGAGGAAGCGTTCGAACAGCAGGCCCAATTGGAGCGGATCGAGATCGGTGATGGTGAGCGACCAGGCGACGACCGAGCCCGCGCCCGAACCACGACCGGGGCCGACCGGAATCCCCTGCTCCTTCGCCCATTTGATGAAATCGGCGACGATCAGGAAGTAACCGGGGAAGCCCATCTGGACGATGACGTCGACTTCGAAGGTGAGGCGCTCGCGATAGGGCGCGCGCTCGGCTTCGGGGGTGCCGAGCTTGTCGAGCCGCGCTTCGAGGCCGCCGGCGGCGTCGCGGCGGAGCATCTCCGCTTCGGCATCGCGATCGCCGGCGAGGCTGGGCAGGATCGGCTTGCGCGACGGGGCCGCGACCGCGCAGCGCTGCGCGACGACGAGGCTGTTGGCGATCGCCTCGGGCAGATCGGCGAACAAAGCCTGCATCGCCTCGGCGGGCTTGATCCACGAATCGGGCGAGGAGTGCGGACGATCCTGAACCTCGAGATAGGAGGAGGAAGCGATGCACAGCATCGCGTCGTGCGCCGCGTGGAAATCGGGTTCGGCGAAGCAGGCGGGATTGGTCGCGACCAGAGGCAGATCGCGCGCATAGGCCAGATCGATCAGCGCGCCCTCGGCCGCCTCCTCCACGGAATCGTTGCGGCGGGCGAGCTCGATATAGAGGCGGCCGGGAAAGACGCCTTCCAACCGGCTGAGATAGCGCTCGGCCGCGTCCTGCTGACCTTCGGCGAGCAAGCGGGCAAGCGCGCCCTCCCCGCTTCCGGTGAGCGCGATCAGGCCTTCGCTGCGGCCGATCAGCGCGTCGAACGGGACGTGCGGGTCTTCGTGCGGCGGCCGGTCGAGATGGGCGGCGGACACGAGCGCGCACAGATTGTCATAGCCGGTCTCGTCCTGCGCGTAGAGCGGCAGCCAATCGAGCACCGGCGGCTTGCCCTCCGCTCCGCCCGGCCGCGCGACTCCGAGCAAGGCGCCGATGATCGGCTGCACGCCCGCTTTCTTGGCGGCTTCGCTGAACGCCATCGCGCCATAAAGCCCGTTGCGATCGGTGATCGCGGCCGCCGGAAAGCCCAAGGCGCGCGCGCGCGTCGCGATCTCCTTGGGATCGATCGCGCCTTCCAGCATGGTGTAAGCCGAAAAGATGCGCAGCGGCACGAAGAGGTTGGCGGCCATCGGATCAATCTAGGCACCGGGCCGCGCGAACGAAAGCGCCCCGTGCATCCTATCCACAGCTAAGATTGCTTGCCGCGCCTTTTTTCGCCGAGCAGCCGCCGACGCTCCTTGATCGCGAGCGCGCGCAGCCGCGCCGACTGGCCCTCGTCGTGCAAGCGGCGCGCGAAGGCGAAGCTCGCGCCCGCGATCACCGCGAGTGTGCCGATCTCGATCAGATTGTTCACGTGGACGTGGGGAATCCCCACGTCATGGTGAAGCAACTGGTCGACGTCGTGGAGCGAAATGGTGCGGATCACGGTGAAGAGGGCGAGCAAAGCCGCGCCCACCAGCGCGATCAACACCGAAGCTTCGGCGCGGCGGAAGCTGAACAGCGCGATCAGCAGCCCGATCGTCCCGAATATGCCGATCACCGCGATCAGGCCGATCTGAAGGCCGCTGCGTTCCTCATAGACGCCGTCCTGGTGCAACGCGCTACGCGTCATCTGGGCCGCGAGCGCCTGCAGATCGAGTTGCCGTGTCAGCCCGAGCAGCAACAATAATACCGCCAGCACGATCCAGAAGCGACGCCGCGATTGCGCCTGCGCAACCTGACGCACGCCGGTTGCGGCCAACGTGGCGCTTTTGCGGGCGTTGGCGGCGCATAGCCAGGCGGCGACGAGATAGACGAGGAAGGTCGCCCAGCCGTCCAGGCTGGGATCGCCAACGATGGATGATAGCCCCCCGATCATATCGCGGGCCCGGAGATATCAGGCGTCGGCGGCTTCGGCCAGTGGAACGCCGTCAGCTCATCTGGGGAAAACAGGCGACCGAGGTCAGCGTCGACGGCGCGATCGCTTGCGGCAGCAACGTCATCGCGCCCTTCTTCCAGGGGATGCTGATCGTCGCCTTGGTCATGTTGGCGACATTGTTGCAACTGGTGCCGATCAGGATCGTGACGTCGGTCGTGGCCACTTGCAGATTATTGTGGTTGAGTCCTCGGCTGACCGCCCAGGTCTGGGCGCTGCTCGCGTCGGTGCAGCCGGCCGCCTTGATCGCCGCGCAGCGCGCGGTCGAGGCGGCGAGATCGTTCAGCGACTGGCGGGCGAAGACCATCCGCCCGCCGTCGAGAATCAGGAACAGGAACATCAGGAAGGTCGGCGCGACCAGCGCGAATTCGACCGCGGCGCCACCGCGCCGGTTCCGGAGCAAGCTGCGCATCATGACAGGCGCACCACCGCTTGCTGCTGGATCGTCTTGCCGTTCAAATAGCGATCGGGGACGATCACCGGTTGGTACGTTCTGGTCGCGCGGATCACGAGGTAATAACCGGGCAAGGCGCCGTCGGCGCAAATCGACACATTGTTCGTCGTGGTGGGATCGGTGAAGGTCGGCCAGCCGCCCGACGTCGCCGGCGCGGCGATGCATTTGGCGGTGGCGGTGCTTGAGCAGGAAATGCCATTGCACTGATAGGTCATGGTCGGCGCACCGCCCGCGACCGCAGCGACATAATTGCCGAGCGTGGTCGTATCGATGGTGCTCGACGCGCGGTTGTCGAAGGCGAGCACGGCGCCCTGCTCGACCGCGTTGCCGAGCCGCAGATTCTGCTGCGCGTAGACGCCGAAATCGAGGCCCACCATCAGGATGCCGAACAGGAACAAGGACGCGAACGCGAATTCGATCGTCGCGGTGCCTTTTTGGTGGCGGAGCAAGGCGTCCAGGCGGATCACTGAATCAGCGCGACCGAAGTGTTGGTGGTCAGCGTGGGCGCGGTGCAATTGGTATCGCGCAGCATCGCGCTGCCGGTGATCCCCACCGTCTTCGCGATCAGCGCGAAGCAGGTCGGCGCCGCGACCGATCCCGCGCCGGTGATGCTCAGATCCGAATTGGGCAGGTAGAAGATGCCGCCCAAGGTGTTCGACGAGCTGCCGTCGATCGTGCTGGCCGAGGTCGTCTTGCTGGCGAAGGCGATGCCGACGATCCCGCCATTGGTCGCGCTGTCGGCGGCCGGGGCGGTCAGCGTCAGGCTCGACGCGCCTCCGGTGTAGAAGCTGCCGGCGGCGATGATGGTCACGCTGTTCGCGGTGACGCCCATGCTCGCACTTTTGTAGAAATTGCCGTTGATCGTGTAGCGGCCCGCCCCCATCGTGCCGCCGCCGTTGATCGTCAGATTGCCGTCGATCGCATGTTGGCCGGCCCCGAAGCTGATCTGGCTGCTGCCGCCGGTGACGATATTGCCATCCGCGCTGAGATCACCGCTTCCCATGTAGAAAGTGGAACTGCCGCTGACGTTCATCGCATTGCCGTCATTCGCCGCGCCGAGCGTCAGATCGCCATTTCCCATCGTCAGCGTGCTCGAACCGTTGACATAGACGCCGCCGGTGCCGCTGAAATCGCCCGTGCCGAAGGTCAAGGTCGGGCCGACCAGGTCGATGCTGTAGCCGTTGCTGTCCTTGCCCACGACATAATTGCCGTTGCCGAAGGTGGCGGTCGCCGAGCCCTCGACATAGATGCTGCCGTTGGCGGTCAGATCGCCCGCGCCGACCGTCAGCGAACTGCTGCCGCCGACGTCGATCGTGCCGCCGATCGCATGCGTGCCGGCGCCGATCGTCAGCGACGACGAGCCGCCGATCGTGAGCCCGCCCGCGATGAAGACGTTGCCCGACCCGATCTTGTTGCCCGAACCGCTATAGCTGACCGCGCCGCCGACATAGAGGCTGGCGATATTCCCGAAGGTCGGGCTGCTGGCCCACCCTGTGCTGTACGGACTGCGCAGATTGTAGCTTGTCTGCGTGCCGTTGAGTGTCGCCCCATTGGCGCTGAACGTGCCGTAGACGTTGACCACCGACACGCCGGTGAAGGTAACGGTCATGCCGCTCGGCAGGGTGAAGTTGTTGATAGCGTACGTGCCCTGGTTGCAGGTGAAGGCCTGACCGGAAATCGTGCAATTCGTCTTCACCGGATCGTTGGCGGCGAGCGCATTGTAGGCCCCCTGGTTGGCGGGGAAGCTCCAGTTGGTGGAGCTGGCCGATATCGTGGGGGCGGTCGGCATCGCGACTGTCGTGGGCGTGGTCGTGACCCCGAGCTGGACGAAGGCCGCGCTTAGCGCGCTGCTGCTGGCGAGCGGATCGGTCGCGTTCGATCCGATCGCCTTGGTGCCGTTGATGACGCTGCTGCCGCTGGCGGTGATACTGGGGCCGGTAATGGTGGAGGCGGTGAGGTTCGAGCTGCCCTCGACCGACACCGCGCTGTTGCTGGTTACCGCGCAGCCGGTGGTGTTGAGCGTCGACGCACCCTGGATGCGGACGCCGAAGCTGGCGGTCTTGCTGAGCGACAGCACGCAGGCAGGGCTGGTATTGCCGCTGAGCGACGCGACCGCGGTGGTGCTGACGTCATAGCTCGCCGCACGCGTGATCATCGACGCCAGCCGGATCGGGACCGTGGTGGTGATCTGAACCTGGACGCCGCTGACCCCGCCGACCGTGACCGGCAGTGTGACGGTGGCCGAACTGGCCGGGAGCCCGCTCGCCGCGACGATATCCTTCGCGGTCTGGGTCGCCTGGCTGACCGAGTTATTCGCCTGATAGGACATGGCGGCGCCCAGCGCGGCCATGTCGGAAACGCGCTGGTTGCGGACCTTGGCATAATAGCCGTTGCCGACTTCGACGGCGAGGCCAGACATGCCCATCACGGCGGTCAGCGCGAACGCCGCCAGCACCATGATCGATCCGCTCTCGGCGCCAAACAGACGCTTTAACACCCCACACATAGCCGGGGGCCATAGCCCGGAGGTGTGAAGATTGAGTCCGCAAGGCGGGGTTAACGGATGTTTAGAAGATGGATCCGATTTGGCCCTTTCAGGCCGCGCCGCCGCATCTAAGCCTAATATCTAAGTTACGGTAATCGCTTGTTTACCTCATCCGGTTACACTCTGCGCTGTTCTTCAAGAGTATCAGCAGCGTCGACATGAGTAAGAAACGGGCCATCGCGGAGACCCTGGGTTTCCTGAGCCGGTTACGGCGAGACGTGCGCGGCAATACGCTCGCGCTGATGGCGGCCATGCTGATTCCGCTGGCCGCTTTGTCCGGGTCGGCCGTGGACCTCGGCCGAACATATTCCGTCAAAACGCGGCTGCAACAGGCGTGCGACGCGGGCGTGCTCGCGGGCCGCAAGATGATGACGGATACGTCCGGCACCACGCTCGACGCGGACGCCACCGCCGCGGCCCAGACCTTCTTCTCCAACAATTTCAAGACCGGCTGGTTCAGGACGACCGGCCTGACCTTCACCCCGTCCAAGACCGGCGACAGCCAGGTTTCCGGCACGGCGTCGGTGAGCGTGCCGATGACGGTCATGACGATGTTCGGCATGAGCGCGCGCACCGTCTCCGTCACCTGCGAGGCGCGCTACGACGTAGCCGACGCGGACATCATGTTTGTGCTCGACACGACGGGGTCGATGGCGTGCACGACCTCCGACGATCCGTGCAACGCCCCCGTCAAGACTTATACGCGCTCCGACGGCACAACCGCTTATTATACGGTCGAGGAAAGCGGATCGAAGATTGGGGGGCTGCGCACCGCGGTGCTGAGCTTCTACGACACGCTCGCGGCGACGGCCGATTCGACCACGCACATACGCTATGGCTTCGTCACCTACACCTCCACGGTGAATGTCGGCTATCTGCTGCCGCAGGCGGATCTGGTGAAGACCTGGAACTATCAGTCGCGCAAGTGGACCGGTAACGACGTAAACAACGGCAACACCACCACGCAGACCTATTCCAACGTCGCGACCTCGGCGGACTGCACCGCAAAGCTGGGACGACAGCCCGCCACCGGTTACGACGGCTCGGGTCAGGCGCAGAACAATATCTCGGTCAACAGCTATACCGGCAGCACGCAGAAGTGCGTTATTAAAGTCCAGCCGCTGTTGCCGGAATATAAATACGATCAATATTCGCTCGACGTTTCGCAATTCATCACGGGCGCGAGCGTGACTGATCCCACCCGGGTCGTGCCATCGACATCGAAGTGGCAGGGTTGCATCGAGGAACGCGACACGACGACCGGAAGCACGTTCAACACCGATAGCCTGCCCGCCGATCTGGATCCCGATCTCGTCCCTACTTCGGACGCTACACGCTGGCGCCCGATGTGGGAGGACGCCGAATATTATCGGCCGAGCACGTCCTCCTCTACCCACGGCGGAGACGTGGTCAGCGGCAGCTCGGTCGCAAACTATTCCAGCTACGGCATTTCGGGCGGAAACCAGCAAACCGCATATTACACATGCGGCAAGCCGGCGCAGCGACTGGCGACGATGACGCGCGACGATGTCTCGAATTATGTCAACGCCAGCGATTTCAAGGTTATCGGCGGCACCTATCATGACACGGGCATGATCTGGGGCACGCGCCTGATCTCGCCCAACGGCATCTTCGCGTCGGACACGGCGGCATGGCCGGGCCGTCAGGCGCCGAACCGCTTCATCGTCTTCATGACCGACGGCCAGATGAACACCAATCCGAACATCTACGGCCTGTACGGGATGGAAGCGCTGGATAAGCGCGCGTCGGGCAGCAGTCCGTCAAACGATACCGCCAACCACAACGCCCGCTTCCTGGCGGAATGCGCGGCCGCCAAGGCGCGTAACATCACGGTGTTCGTGGTCGGTTTCGGGCAGACGCTGAACAGCCAGCTCAAGACCTGCGCGTCACCGGGTCAGGCTTATTATGCCAGCGACAATGCCGCGCTGAAAACGGCGTTCCAGAAGATCGCGCAACAGGTCGCGATGCTGCGGATATCGAAATGACCGGGCGCCTGTGCGCGCTTGTTCGCGACCAGCGTGGCGGCCCCGCCACCGAATTCGCGATCGTGCTGCCGGTGGCGCTTACGCTCATCCTCGGCTTTGGCGACCTTGCCTATCAGGGCTATATGGAATCGGTGCTGACCGGCGCGGTGCAGAAAGCCGGCCGCGACAGCACGATCCAGGGCAACGCCACCCAGACCGACTCGATCGACCAGAAGGTGATCGACATCATCAAGATGATCGCGCCGAAGGCGACGTTCGTCTCGTCGCGCGAGAATTACGACAATTACAGCGAGATCGGGCCGGAGCCGTTCACCGACACCAATCATAACGGCGTGCGCGATGCGGGCGAATGCTACAGCGACGTCAACGCCAACAGCCAGTGGGATGCCGATCCCGGCACCACCGGCCAGGGCGGCGCCAACGACGTGACCCTGTACAAGATGAAGGTCACCTATCCCCGGCTGTTCCCGTTCGCGTGGTTGATCGGCTGGAGCGCCAAGGAGACGATCACGGCGGAGACGATCCTCAAGAACCAGCCTTACGCCACGCAAACCGTGACCACGTCCGTGACGATATGCAAACCGTGAGTGTCCGGAAACGACTGGCCCGGCTGGGACGCCGGTTCTGGCGCGACGCCCGCGCCGTCAGCGCGATGGAATTCGCGCTCGGCATGCCGTTGGTGCTGGCGTTCGGCGGCTATGGGATCGAGATTTGCAATCTCGCCGTAACGAATATGCGCGTCAGCCAATATGCGCTGCAACTCGCGGACAATGCGTCGCGGATCGGCGTGAATACCGGTCTTGCGACCTATCAATTGCGCGAGGGCGATATCAATGACGCGCTGCAAGGCCTGCGGCTGTTCAGCTCCAACGTGAAGCTGACCACCTATGGGCGTATCACCGTGTCCAGCCTGGAAAATGTCGAGCAGTCGTATGACGACGACAATGTCCAGCGGATCCACTGGCAACGTTGCGTCGGCCTCAAGAGCGGCGCGGGCTTCGATGCGGACTCAGCACAAGCGCCCGGCACCAGTGCGGGATCTGACGGGACTTCGTCGACGGCCGGCAAAAGCGCCCCCGACGGGATTGGCGATGCCGGCCAGAAGGTGCAGGCGCCCGACAATAGCGGCGTGATCTATGTCGAGGTCAATTATCAGTATCAACCGCTGTTCGGCACCGTGTTCGTCGCGCCGACCAAGCTCCATTATGTCGCGTCGGTGATCGTGCGCGACAAGCGCGACTTCAGCCAGATCTACAATCCGACGCCGACGGCCTCGCCGTCCACCTGCAACAAATATACGGCCTGAAGCTTCAGGCCAGCACGCCCTCGTGCAGCCGGACGACGCGATCCATTCGTTCCGCCAGTCGCTCGTTATGGGTCGCGACCAAAGCCGCCGCCCCCTCGCCCCGCACCAGCCGCAGGAATTCGCCGAGCACGCGATCCGCAGTGGCCTCGTCGAGATTGCCGGTCGGCTCGTCCGCCAGCACCAGAGCGGGGCGATTGGCGAGCGCGCGCGCGACCGCGACGCGTTGCTGCTCGCCGCCCGATAGCTGTGACGGACGGTGATCGAGCCGTTCGGACAGACCGAGCGCGTCGAGCAGGCTACGCGCACGCTCGGCGGCCGGGCCCGGCAAAGCGCCCCGGATCAATTGCGGCAGGATCACATTCTCCTCCGCGGTGAAGTCCGGGAGCAGGTGGTGGAACTGGTAGACGAAGCCGATCGCCTCGCGTCGCAGCCGCGTGCGGCCGTCGTCGTCGAGCTGGCTCGCTTCCTCGCCGGCGATGCGGATCGAACCGGAAAAGCCGCCCTCGAGCAGGCCGACCGCCTGCAGCAAGGTCGACTTGCCCGAGCCGGACGGTCCGAGCAGGCCGACAATCTCGCCCGGCGCGAGCGCCAGATCGACGCCGCGCAACACATGGATCGTGCGGTCGCCCTGGGTGAAGGCGCGGCTCAGACCCGCGACGGCGAGCGCGTCACTCATAACGCAGCACCTCGACCGGATCGGTCCGCGCCGCGCGGAAGGCCGGATAGAGCGTGAAAAGCAGCGCCAGCACCAGCGTCATGGCGATGACAAGGCCGACCTCGAACGGATCGGTGCGCGCGGGTAATTCGGTCAGAAAACGGACAGAAGGATCCCATAGATTCTGGCCGGTCAGCCGCTGGATGATGTTCACGATCCCCTGGCGATAGGTCAGGAACAGGGCCGCCAGCACGAGGCCGATCACGGTGCCGAGCACGCCGATCGACAGGCCGATCGTCACGAAGATGCGGACCAGAGCGCCGCGGGTCGCCCCCATCGTCCGGAGGATCGCGATATCGCGCGTCTTGGCACGCACCAGCATGATCAGCGACGACAGGATGTTGAAGGCCGCGACGACGATGATGATCGACAGAATGATGAACATTATCACGCGTTCGATCTCGATCGTCTCGAACAGGGAGCTGTTCTGCTGCTTCCAGTCCTGGATCACGCCCGCGCTGCGGATTTTGGGCGCAAGCGGCGCGAGGATGCGATCGACATGATCGGCATCGGTGGTCTGGAGGCGGATCATGCCGACCGCGTCGCCGAGCATCAGCAGGGCCTGCGCGTCCGCCATCGGCATTACAACATAGCTGTTGTCATAAGCGTAGACGCCGACCTCGAAGATCGCGGCCACACGATAGGACACGATGCGCGGCACGGTGCCGAAGGGCGTGGTCTGGCCATTGGGGCTGATCAGGCTGATCTGCCCGCCGATCGTGACGCCGAGCGCCAAAGCGAGCTCCGATCCGATCGCGACATTGCCCGATCCGGGGGTGACCTCCTTGATGTCGCCATGCACGACATTCCCGCCGATCTGGGCGCCGCGAATGTCCGCCATTGTCATGCCGCGCGCAAGCACGGCCTCGACCCGCCCCTGGGTCGAGGCCATCAAGGGCTGCTCGATCAAGGGCGTTGCCTCGGTCACGCCGGGGGTGGCGCGGGCTTCGGCCTGCACGCGCTGCCAGTCGTTCAAGCGCCCGTCATAGCCCTGGATCACGGCATGGCCGGTCTGGGCGGTTATCTTGTCGAACAGGTCGGCACGGAAGCCGTTCATCACGCTGGTGACGATCACGAGCGCCGCGACGCCGAGGGTTACGCCGAGCAGCGAGAAGCCGGCGACAATCGCGATGATCCCCTCGCCCTTGCCCGGCCAGAGATAGCGCCGCGCGATCGTACGTTCGTAGCGGGTGATCAACCTTTGACCTTCGCCACCGCATCCGCCGGCGAGACTTCGATCCGCTCGTCGGTGGCGCGGCGTTTCAGTTCGACGATGCCGTTGGCGAGGCCCTTGGGGCCGATCACGATCTGCCAGGGAAGGCCGATCAGATCCATCGTCGCGAATTTGGCGCCGCCGCGTTCGTCGCGGTCGTCGTACAGCACGTCGACGCCGGCGGCCTGAAGCTGGGCGTAGAGATCGTCGGCGGCTTTGGTGCAGGCTTCGTCGTCGGCGCGCATGTTGATCAGGCCGACCGCATAAGGCGCGACCGCGTCGGGCCAGACGATGCCCTTGTCGTCATGGCTCGCCTCGATGATCGCCGCCATGAGGCGCGACACGCCGACGCCATAGCTACCCATGTGCGGGACGATGTCGGCCCCGTCCTGCCCCTGGAGCTTGAGCCCCATCGCGGCCGAATATTTGGTGCCGAAATAGAAGATATGACCGACCTCGACCCCGCGCGACTGGCGCAGTTCGCCGCCCGCTTCCGCTTCGCGCGCCGCGTCGCGCTTTTCGTCGGTCGCGGCATAATCGGCGGTATAGCCGCCGACGATCGCTTTCAGCCCGTCGACATCCTCGAAATCGACGTTGGAGAGCGCGGCCGGCTTCTCCCAATTGCTATGGTAGAAGACCTCGCTCTCGCCGGTCGGCGCGAGCACGATGAATTCGTGGCTGAGATCGCCGCCGATCGGGCCGGTATCGGCCTGCATCGGGATCGCGCGCAGCCCCATCCGCGCGAACGTGTTGAGATAGGCGACGAACATGCGGTTATAGCTGTGGCGCGCACCGGCCTCGTCCAGATCGAACGAATAAGCGTCCTTCATCAGGAATTCGCGGCCGCGCATCACGCCGAAGCGCGGGCGGACCTCGTCGCGGAACTTCCACTGGATGTTGTAGAGCGTGCGCGGCAGATCGCGGTAGGAGCGCGCGGCATCGCGGAAGATCGCGGTGATCACCTCTTCCGCGGTCGGGCCGAACAGCATCTCACGGTCGTGGCGGTCCCTGATGCGCAGCATCTCGAGCCCGTAATCGTCGTAGCGGCCCGATTGCTTCCACAATTCGGCCGACTGGATCGTCGGCATGATCAATTCGATCGCGCCGGCCTTGTCCTGCTCCTCGCGCACGATCTGCGCGATCCGGGCGAGCACGCGCGTGCCGAGCGGCAGCCAGGCATAGATGCCGGCGGCGGTCTGGCGCACCAGGCCCGCGCGCAGCATCAGCTTGTGGCTGACGATCTGCGCGTCGGCGGGCGATTCCTTCATGACAGGCAGGAAATAACGGGAAAGGCGCATCGGGCTCCGCTCGGATTAAGGGCGGTCTGCGCTTAGGCGGCTGCGCCCGGGAGGGCAACGCCGGTCAGACTTTAGCCGATCGCATTCCCTCGGCTTCGGCGACGAGGCGGCCGATCGCATCGTTCCAATTGCCGTCGACACGGCTGCGGAACAGCCGGTGGCGCGGATACCAGGGGCTATCGTCGCGGTCCTGCAGCCAGCGCCAGTCGGTCCCGAAACCGGGTACGAGCAGCAGGCACGGTCTGTCGAGCGCGCCGGCAAGATGGCCGACAGCGGTATCGACCGAGACGATCAGGTCGAGCCCGGCGATGATCGCCGCGGTCTCGGCGAAATCCTTCGCTTTGCTCTTTTTCGGATCAAGTTCGACGATCCTGCCCGGCAGGCGTGCCGTCAAGCGGCGGGCGACGTCCGCCGGCAAGGAGCGCTGGCGATCGTTGAGGTGCTTGGGATTGCCGCTCGTGCACAGGCCGATCGTGAAGTCCGGGCCGGTGGTCGGCGGCACCGCCGCATAAGCCGCCGGCGGCAGGTTGGTCAGTGTGACGCCGAGCGGTTCGAGCATGTCGAACGTGGTCGTCCAGGCATCCTGCGGGCCCATCGACGCCAGTTCGGCGGCGTCGCGGACGATAATCGACGGGAAAGCGGATTGGAGAAAGCTTACCAAAGGCGCGCGCTCGAACAGGCTGATGTGGGCGCCTTGTTCGATCAGGCCTGGCAGGAAGCGCGCCAATTGCAGCGTGTCGCCCAGGCCCTGTTCGGCGAGGATCAGCAGCTTTTTGCCGGCCAGTTCCTGGCCTTCCCAGCGCGGGCCGTTGACGCCGCGCGGATAGCCGATGCCGAGATCCGCGATCTCGCGACGGGCGCGATAAAGCGGCCAGGCTTCCTTGTAGCGACCCTGCGCGAGCAGGTTGAGCGCGAGTTGGTAACGCGCGCGTTCGATCTGGTCGCCGCCGAGTGCGACCGCGCGATGCAGGACCGATTCGCCCTCCTCCAGATCGCCGATCTGGGTGAGCAGGCTGCCCAACTGGCGCATTGGGGTGGCGGCTTTCGGCTGGGCCGCGGCCGCCTTGCGGGATAAAGCCAGCGCGTCACGCCAGCGGCCGAGATGCTGTTTCGGCGCGGGCGCCTTTTGCCCCTGGGCCAAGGTCGTGGCGTGCGCGCACAGCCGGTCGATCGTATCGGCCCAGCCGCCATCCATCGCGCCCCAGAACAGGCGATGCCCAGGGTACCAGGGCGAATCGTCGCGACCGCGCATCCAGCGCCAGTCGGTCGCGAGCGAGGGCACGAGCAGCAGGCACGGCTTGCCGAGCGCGCCGGCGAGATGCGCGACCGACGTATCGACCGCTACCACCAGATCGAGCTGGGCGATCAGCGCGGCGCTGTCGGCGAAATCGCGCGCGCCGCTGATGTGCGGATCGAGGTCGATTACCTGCCCGGGCAGCTTCGCGCGCAACGCCGCCGCGTCCTCGGGCGACAGCGACCGCCACGCATCGTTGGTATGAAGCGGGTTGCCGCTGGTCTGCACGCCGATCTTGAAGCCGTCCGGCAGCGGAGGCCAGGTGCGGTCGGTGCGCAGATAGGGCGGCTGCGGCAACGCTTCGACGGTAACATGAAGTGGCTGCGCCATGTCGACCAGGGTCGTCCAGAAATCGGGCTTGCCGAGGCGTACCTCGCCATCGGCGGAGAATATCTCGATGCCGGGAAAGCTGGATTGGAACAGCGCGACCAGGCCCGGCCGGGTGAACAGGCGAATGTCCGCGCCCGATTGCTGGAGCCGCGGCAGGAACCGCATAAACTGAATTTCGTCGCCAAAGCCCTGCTCGGGCATGATGACGAGCCGCTTGCCCGCCAGATGTTCGCCCCGCCAGCGTGCACCGGGCATATTCTTCGGAAAGCCGGTTGAAAGCGACGGCACTTCGCTGCGCGCCACATAGAGCGGCCACGCCTCCGTAAAGCGCCCCTGCGCCAGCAAGGTGAGGGCAAGCCCATTGCGAAAACCGGGATATTCGGGCGCCAGCGCGAGCGCGCGGCGCTGAAATTTCTCCGCCTCCGCCAACCGGCCGACATCGCTCAGCATCGTGCCGATGATGTTGAGCGCGCCGGGGTTGTCGGGCGCCTGCCGCACCGCCTGGCGCATCAGATCGAGCGCCTCGGCATAGCGTGCCTCGTCGCGCAGCGCATTGGCGCGATACATCAGTTGCGCGAGTGCGCTGCCGCCCTTGGGGATGGGCACGGCCGCGGCCGCGGCGGCGGCGCGGGCCTTGGCATCGGCGATCAGCCGATCGACCGCCTCGTCCCAGCTGCCTTCGATCTCGCTGCGATAGAGCGTGTGGCCGGGATACCAGGGCGAATCGTCGCGCTCGGTCATCCAACGCCAGTCGGGCGAGAAACCCGGGACCAGCAGCAGGCAGGGCTTGCCGAGCGCGCCGGCGACGTGCGCGACCGAGGTATCGACGGACACGAGCAGATCGAGCTGCGCGATGATCGCGGCGGTGTCGGCCATGTCCTTGGCCCCGCTTTCATCGGGCTCGAGACTGATCACCTTGCCCGGCAGGCTCGCGCGCAGCCGTTCGGCGCATTCCTCGGGCAGCGAGCGCAATTTGTCGTTGAGATGCTTGGGATTGCCCTTGGTCTTGAGTCCGATCTTGAACCCGTCGCCCAATGACGGCCAGGTGCCGGGCACGCGCAGATAGGGTTCGCCGGGAATGGCGTCGGATTCGATCCCGAGCACGCCCGGCAGATCGTGCATCGTCGTCCAGTAATCGGGATCGGGGAATTCGATCTTGCCGTCGGCGAGCACGATCTCAGCCTTCGGGAAATTGTACCGGAACAGGCGTTCGAGCTGGCGCATCGTCAGCAGGCTGACCGCGCCCGCCTGCGCGATTATCGGCGGCAGGAACCGCGCGAACTGGATCTGGTCGCCCAAGCCCTGTTCGGGGAAGATCGTGAGCCTTTTGCCAGCCAGCGGTTCCCCATGCCAGCGGGGGAAGGGGAAATCGCGCGGAAAGCCCGTATTGAGCTCGGGCATCAGCGCCCGGATCTCGTAGAGCGGGAACCCTTCCTTGTAGCGGCCCTGCGCGAGCAAGGTGTGGGCGAGCGCGTGGATGATGATCGGTGAGGTCGGCGCGAGCGACAAGGCATGGCGCGTCGCCGCCTCGCCTTCCGCCAACCGCCCGATCTTGGCGAGCAACACGCCCAGATTATGCGCCGCCGCCGCGTTTTTGGGGTCAGCGCGAACCGCTTCGAACGACAAGGGCATGGCCTCACGCCAGCGCCCTTCGGCACGCAGCGCATTGGCTTCGCGGGTCAGCGCGCGCGAACGCTCCGTCGCGGCGGCCGCATCTTCGGCGTTCGGCGGTTCGGCCATCGCGCGGTCAGCGCTTGGCGGCCCTGCGCGCGGGCTTCTTCTTGCCCTTGGCCGGCCCCTTGGCGGCGCGTTCGACCAGCAGGGCCAGCGCCTCTTCGGCCGTGAGCGTCGCGGGATCGGTCCCCTTGGGCAAGGTCGCGTTGGTCGCGCCGTCGGTGACGTAAGGCCCGAAGCGCCCCTCCATCACCTTGACCGGCTTACCCGTCACCGGGCTGTCGCCGAGGGTGGCGATCGGTTCACGCGATGCGCTGCGAGCGCCGCCGCCCTTGGCCGCATCGGCCAGCTTCGAAACGGCGGCATTCATGCCGGTCTCGAACACTTCGGCGGTCGACTGGAGCTTCGCATATTTGCCGTCATGCGCGAGATAGGGCCCATAACGGCCGATGCTCGCGGTGATCGGCTTGCCGCTCTCGGGATGCGCGCCGATCTCGCGCGGCAGCGCGAGCAAACGCAGCGCCATCGGCAGATCGAGTTCGGGCACATCCTTGGGGATCGAGGAGCGCTTGGCGTCCTTGCCGTCACCGAGCTGAATATAGGGACCAAACCGCCCTGCCCTGCGCGTCACCATCTCGCCCGTATCGGGATCGGTGCCGAGCTCGGTCGGGCCGGTATCGTTCGCGCCCTCCTCGCCGCCGCCCTGGGCGAAGCGGCGCGTATATTTACAGTCGGGATAATTGGAGCAGGCAACGAACGCGCCATATTTGCCGCCGCGCAGCGCCAACTTGCCCGTGCCGCAACTCGGGCACAGGCGTGGATCGCTGCCGTCGCCCTTGTCGGGGAAGAGATAAGGCGCGAGGAATTCGTCGAGCGCGGCGGTGATGTCGCTCGGCTTCTGCTCCATCACTTCGGCGGTCTTGGGTTTGAAGTCCTTCCAGAAATCGGCGAGCACCTGCTGCCAGTCGGCGCGGCCGCCGGACACCTCGTCCAGCTCCTCCTCCATCCCGGCGGTGAAGTCGTAGCTTACATATTTTTCGAAGAAGCGTTCGAGGAAGCTGGTCAGCAGCCGCCCGCTCTCCTGAGGCAAGAAGCGGTTCTTCTCGAGCGTGACATACTCACGGTCCTTGAGCGTCTGGAGCGTCGCGGCGTAGGTGGACGGCCGACCGATGCCGAGCTCTTCCATCTTCTTGACGAGCGAGGCTTCCGAATAACGCGGCGGCGGCTGCGTGAAATGCTGCTCGGCGGTGACGGCCTTCTTGGCCGGGCTATCGCCTTCGCCGATGCGCGGCAGGCGCTTGGCGTCTTCGTCCTCGCTATCGTCGCGGCCTTCCTCGTAGAGCGCGAGATAGCCGGGAAACAAGACGACCTGACCGGTCGCGCGAAGGCCGGTCTGGCCGGTGCCGTCCGCCATCTCGACGGTGGTGCGTTCCAGCCGCGCCGAGGCCATCTGGCTCGCCAGCGCGCGCTTCCACACCAGTTCGTACAAGCGGGCATGGTCGCCCGAGCCGGCATGATCGCGGGTGAAATCGGTCGGGCGGATCGCCTCGTGCGCTTCCTGGGCGTTCTTCGCCTTGGTCACATATTGGCGCGGCTGATCGGGGACGTAGCCGCCGTCGTAGCGGTCGACGATCGCGTGGCGTGCGGCCGAGATGGCGCTGTGATCTATCTGCACGCCGTCGGTACGCATATACGTGATCGCGCCCTGCTCGTAGAGGTCCTGCGCCACGCGCATCGTGTGGCTGGCGGAGAAGCCGAGCTTGCGCGCCGCCTCCTGCTGCAGGGTCGAGGTGGTGAAAGGCGGCGGCGGATTGCGCGTGAGCGGCTTGGTCTCGACGCTGATGACGGAGAAGCGGCCGGCTTCGACATCCGCCTTGGCGGCATCGGCGTCACCGCCATTGCCGATCGTCAGGCGATCGATCTTGTTGCCGCGCCAGCGGACCAGGCGCGCGACGAACGGCACGCCATCCTGCTCCATGTCGGCGGCGACCGACCAATATTCCTGCGCGCGGAACAGCTCGATCTCGCGCTCGCGGTCTACCACCAGGCGCAGCGTGACCGACTGGACGCGGCCGGCCGACTTGGCGCCGGGCAATTTGCGCCACAGCACCGGCGACAGCGTGAAACCGACCAGATAATCGAGCGCGCGGCGCGCCCGATAGGCGTCGATCAGATCCTCATCCAGCGCGCGCGGATGCGCCATCGCGTCGAGCACGGCCGCCTTGGTGATGGCGTTGAAGGTGACGCGCTGGACATCGGCCGGCAGCGCCTTCTTCTTCCGCAGCACTTCCTGGACGTGCCAGGAAATCGCCTCGCCCTCGCGATCGGGATCAGTCGCCAGGATCAAGGTGTCGGCGGTCTTGGCCTCGTCGGCGATGGCCTTGAGCTGCTTGGCC
>NZ_DATHFV010000163.1:0-2819 GCF_035317925.1 Sphingomonas sp. | reverse complement strand
CAGCCTTCGCACGGGCGGTTGTCCGCGCGCCAGATGACCTTGCCGTGGCGATCCTGGACATAGTCGATCAAAGTCGGCTTCACCTGCCGGCCTTGGTTGGCGAGCATCGAATAAGCGTTGACCATGCGCAGCACGGTCGTTTCGCCCGCGCCGAGCGAATAAGCGATGTAGGGCGGGTAATCGCCGACGCCCATCTGCTTGGCGAGGCCGACCACCTTGTCCATGCCGGCGGCGGTGGCGGCGCGTACCGTCATCAGGTTGCGCGATTGCTCGACGCCCCAGCGCATCGTCTGCGGGCCGGCATAGCCGCCGGAGAAGTTGCGGAAGCATTTGGTGCCGAGAGACACCGTCTGGAACACGCAGAAGGGGCCATCGACGATGATCGACGCGGGGGTCATGCCGCTGTCGAGCGCGGCCGAATAGACGAACGGCTTGAAGGCCGATCCCGGCTGGCGCAGCGCCTGGGTGGCGCGGTTGAAGCTGTTATGGCTGTCGAACCCGCCCTGCATCGCCACCACCTGGCCGGTGTGCGGGTTTTCGGCGACGAAGCCGCCCGAAATTTCGGGGATGGAGCGCAACGCCCAACCGCTGCCCGCAGGCGCGACCAGCACGATGTCGCCGGTCTTCAGGAAATCGAAAGCGCGCCCGCCGATGCCGCGCTTGGGCGCGGCGCCGCCCCACGGGAAGAGCTGGCTTTTGCTGCCGTCGGCGAAACCGATCGACGCGCTGGTAGGCGACTTTTCGAGGATCAAAGCGGCGCGCCAATTGGCATAGCCGGTCTCGATATTGGCGCTCGCGAGCTTGGCCGGCCAGTCGGCACCCACATCCATATGGCCCGATCGTCCACGCCAGCCCGCTGCCGCCTCATAACGGACGAGGCCGTCGCGCAGCGCCCCTTCGGCCGCCTTCTGCGCGGCCGGATCGAGCGAAGTGCGGACCCACAGGCCGCCGGCATAGACGCTGTTCGAGCCATCGCCGATATCGGTGCCGTATTTGGCGATCAGCTCGCGCCGCACCTCTTCCATATAATAGCCCTCATAGGGCTTTTCGGCATCGCGGCGCGCGTCGGAGCGGTCAACCGTGCCGAGCGGGCTGGCGTCGGCCGCCTGCTCCTGCGCGGCGGTGATGTAGCCGTTCAATCGCATTTCGCGCAGCACATAGGCCCGCCGATCGAGCGCGCGGTCGGTATGGCGGTCGGGATCGTAGTTGGACGGCGCGCGCGGCAGCGTCGCCAGATAGGCGGTCTGCGGCAGGGTGAGTTCGGTCACGTCCTTGCCGAAATAGGCCCGTGCCGCGGCTTCCACGCCATAAGCGTTCCGGCCGAGGAAAATCTGGTTGAGATAGAGTTCAAGGATCTGCTGCTTCGACATCGCATTTTCGATGCGGATCGCGAGCGCGGCTTCACGGATCTTGCGCGTCGGCGAATATTCGCCGCCGATCAGCAGATTCTTGGCGACCTGCTGGGTGATGGTCGATCCGCCGTGCGCGCGTTTGCCGGTGCCGCTCTTGCGCGCATAATCGAACACCGCGAACAGGAAGGACGACGGGTCGATACCGTGATGGGTGAAGAAGGTCTTGTCCTCGGCCGAGATGAAGGCATGGACCAATTGCGGCGGGAATTCGTCGAAGGCGAGTTCGACGCGGCGCTCGCGCGCGAAGCTGTAGACGGGCGTGCCATCCAGCGCGCGAACGTTGGTCGGCAGCGGCGGCTCGTAGCTCAGCAATTTATCGGTCGAGGGCAGGCCGCGCAGGAACAGCAGCCAGAAGATCGCATAAGCGACGACGAGAAAGCCCAACAGGCCGAGCAGCCCGCGCACGCGGCGCTTGGCGAGCATGTTGCGGACCGGCTCTGGCAGATGGATTTCGGGGAAAGCGAGCTTCACGGGGCACGCGTCTAGAGCTTTTGGCGCGCTATCGCCATGGCCTAAAGCTTATTTCCCGCCGGGTTTGCGGAAGCGCAGGACGAACTGATCGGTGTGGCCGCGGATCGACGGATCGAACACCTTGAGCGTGCGCGTGTCGGCGGAGTTGGCGAGCACCTTGCTCTCGCCGTCAAACTTGAAACCGGCGGCCTCGACCTCCTTGCGCACGGTCGCCTCGTCGATGCGATGGAGCGTATTGGTGTCGGTCAGGCCGGAACCGGCCGGGGCCGAATGGTCCAGCACGATATAGACGCCGCCCGGGCGGACGATCCCGTACAGGACCTTGTTGAACGCGACCACATCGAGCCCGGGGACATTGTGGAGGTCGTGATAGTTTTGCGAGGTCCACACCACGTCGGCGATGTTCTGCGGGCCGGGCGCCAGCGCGGGATCGTGCAGCGCCTGGACATTCTTGTGCGCGGGCTCGGCGGCGATTGCGTTGACGGCATCCAGCGACTTGGGGCGGCCGGCAAACATCTCGTCCGGAACGTAAGCGAGAACCTTGCCGGTCGGTCCGACCGCGGTGGAAAACAGGCGCGTGAAATAGCCGCCGCCGGGCAGGATATCGATCACCACCATGCCGGGCTTCACGCCGGCGAAAGCGAGCATGTCGGCGGGCTTGCGTTCTGCATCGCGATCGCGGTCGGCGGCGGGGCGCCCCGGATCGGCGACGGCTGTCGCGATCGACGGGGCCGGATCGGCCGCCTGGGTCGATGCCGTTGCGAGCAACAAAGCGAGCGTAAGACTGGCGGCGCGGATCATGGCAATTCCTCCCGGTCCCTGGTCTTGCCGACCAGTTGTCGCGCGAAATGCGCTTCGACCGCGCGCCGTACGCCGATTGCGATCTTGTGGCGATAGTCTTCCGACGTGAGCAACGCGAGGTCGTCATCGTTGGAG
>NZ_DATHFV010000162.1:0-13988 GCF_035317925.1 Sphingomonas sp. | reverse complement strand
CCTCGGCGATGACTCGGTCGCCGCCAACACCAATTTCGGCAACGACCAGTTGTTCGGTGATGCGGGTAACGATGTTCTGGTCGGCGAGCGTGGCTATGACAGCCTGTGGGGCGGCGACGGCAACGACCTCTTCCTGTTTGGTTATCACGGTGCGGTGCAGGATGCCTCCACAGCCAACCTGCTGACGGCCGCCACCGCGGCGCACCACGATCAGACCGACGTGATCATGGACTTCACCGATGGCGAAGATAAGGTCGGCCTGAGCTTCACGGTGGACCATGTCTATCATCAGCAGACGGGCGTGACCTTCACCTCGGTCGATGCGGCCTTGGTTTATGCCGAGCAGCTGCTCGACGCCGCCACGGCGGCCGGTAACGAGGTCGCGGCGATCCAGGTCGGCGCCGATACCTACCTGTTCTACAATGACACGAACCATGCCGTGACCGGTGCGGATGCTGCCCACAGCATCAACTCGGTCATCAAGGTTGCTGGCGTCACCGCTACGGCGTTCGACAGCGACGGTTCCGACTTCATCTGATCCATCGGATCGGTTGGAAAAAGAGAGGGCCGGCCCGTGAGGGCCGGCCCTCTTCTTTTGCCGAAGGGTTTTTCTGTCCCGATGGACCGCCGCCTGTTTGCACCAAAACCGAACTATTCGCCGCTGGACCATTGCAGCAACGCTCGGCAGACCTTACGAAATCGATCCGTATCAGGATGGCGACGCGGACGGCCGGGGGAAGGCCACGCGAAGCCGGTTATTCAGCGCCGGGAGGGGCTTCTAAATGGCGACCTTTGTTTTCGAAACGATCTCCGCGACGGACGCGTCGACCTTCACGTCGGACGACCGCCTGCTTTTCCAGAACGCGACCGTCGGCACGCTAAGCGTGACGGACAATCCGGCGACGACCTCCGTGCTGACGACCACGGTCGAGAGCTTCACGTTGAGCAACGGCACGCATAGCGCGACTTTTTCCGCGGCTGCGCTCAGCGGTGCCTCCACCGCGGGCAATCTGGTGTTCGTGAACGGCGATGAGCTCGTGCTCGGCAGCGCCAGCACCCAGATCATCAGTTTTGCCGACGCCGGTCACGGCCATGCGACCAAGGTCTATGCCTTCGATGGCAACGATACGGTCCAGGGAACCTCCGCGGCCAATGACACGATCGATGGCGGTGGTGGCAACGACATGATCACCGGCTCTTCCTCCTATACCGACGCCGCCGGCCATTTCACTGAGAACGACTTCTATATGGGCGGAGCCGGCGACGACGTGATTCACGGCGGCACCGGCAACGATCATATCTACGGCAATCTGATCAGCAGCACCGCGGGCGCAGCGGATGGCGCCGACGGCCTCTTTGGCGGGCTCGGCAATGATTATGTACAGGGGAATGGCGGGGACGATTCCATCCACGGCAATGAGGGCAACGATCGCCTCTATGGCGGTGCGGGCGTTGACATCATATCGGGGGATGACGGAAACGATTATCTTCAGGGCAATAAGGGTGCCGATACGTTGCGCGGCGGCAACGACAGCGACACGATCCACGGCGGCGCCGACAACGATCTGATCAACGGCGATGCGGGCAACGATCAGGTGTTCGGCGACGCGGGCAACGATACGGTGTCGGCCGGCGCCGGTTTCGACACGCTGTGGGGCGGCGACGGCGACGACACGTTCCGCTTCTCCCCCGGTGACGATTCCAACAGCAACGTCGCGGTTACGGTCGGCGCCAATGCCGGTCTGACCGACGTGATCGCCGATTTCACCGGTGGCGCGGACGTGATCAAGCTGCCCTTCGCCGTGGCGACCGTCCTGCACCAGGCGAACGGTATCACGCTCACCACGGTCGACGCGGCCCAGACCTATGCCCAGGGCTTGCTGGACGCCCATACCGGCACGCACGAAGTGGCGGCAGTGACGGTCGGCCACGACACCTATCTGTTCTATAATAGCTCGGGCAACGACGGCTCTTTGATCAACCAGGCGGTCAAGGTGCTTGGCGTGACCGGTGCGACCTTCCATGCGGATGGCTCCGATTTCGTCTGAGCCCAAAATCCGATGGGAAAAAATGAAAAGGAGCCGGTCCTTGGGGGCCGGCTTTTTTTTGCCTATTCCGCTCGATATGCTGCATATGCAGCCTTCGGGCGAATTAACCGTTTGTGCTTGCGCACTGTCATAAAGGCAGAACGCGATCACAGGTACGACGCCCCTATCGGATCCAATCAAGTGCCGCCGTCCTGAGCAACAGGCGGCGGAAACTCGAACGAATACCAGCCCTTAAGATTGATGGAGACCTACATTGGCAAATTACGTTTTTGAGACGATGACAGCGACGGACGCGTCGAACTTCACGTCGACCGACCGCCTGTTTTTCGAGAGCGCGTCGGTTTCGACGCTCGCCGTTGTCGACACCCCCGCTGTCAGCGGCCCGCTCAGCAGCAGCGCGGAGAGCATCACGCTCACGTCGGGCACGCATTCGCTTACCTTCGCGGCAACCCAGCTGAGCTATGCCTCGACCCATGACGGCCTGATCTTCGTCAATGGCGATGAACTGTTGGTCGGCACCGGCGGCGGCGACACGCTGGCCTTCACCACCGACGCAGGCAACGGCCATCACACCGCCGTCTATGGTTTCGACGGCAACGACACGCTCAGCGGCACCTCGACCGCCAACGACACGCTCAGCGGTGGCGCGGGCAATGACGTGATCACCGGTTCGTCGAGCTTCACCGACGCCGCGCATCACTACGTCGAGAGCGACTATTATATGGGCGGCGACGGCAACGACTCCATCACCGGCGGTGACGGCAACGACCATATTTATGGCAACCTGTTCAGCAGCACCGCCGGCGCGGCCGACGGCGACGACACCATCAATGCCGGCATCGGCAACGATTACGTCAACGGCAATGCCGGCAACGATTTCATCCACGGCAATGACGGCAACGACCGTCTCTACGGCGGTGGCGGCGACGACACGCTGCGTGGCGATGACGGCAACGATTATCTTCAGGGCAACAAGGGCGACGACGTGCTGGTCTCCGGTAACGGCAACGACACCATTCATGGCGGTGCCGATGACGATACGGTTGCGGGCACCAACGGCGACGATGCCGTCTACGGCGATGCCGGCGACGATGTGCTGCAGGGCGGCGCCAATATCGACACGATGACGGGCGGCGCCGGCAACGATGTTTTTGCCAGCTTCGCGGGTCAGGCGTCGATCTCCAATCTGCAGACGCCGACGAGCGATTCGCAGCATGACCGTACGGACGAAATCACCGACTTCACGAGCGGCCAGGACACCCTGTACGTCGATTTCGCGGTCGATCACGTCTATCATCAGCAGACGGGCGTGACCTTCACGTCGGTTGATGCGGCACTGACTTATGCCGAGCAGCTGCTGGATGGCGCGACCGCTGCCGGTACGGAAGTTGCCGCGATCCAGGTCGGTGCAGATACCTACCTGTTCTACAACGATCAGGGCGGCAACACCGTCGACGGCACCGCGACGCACACGATCGATCAGGTGATCAAGCTCGACGGCGTGACGTCGACGGCCCTCACCACGGACGACTTTGTCTTCTAATAAGCCAATCGCTTATTCGAGACGGACAATGGGTCGGCTCTCCGGAGCCGGCCCATTTTCTTTGGGTCCGGTCAGCCCCCCGCCAGCTCGTCGATCAGTGCCAGCCAGGCGGCGGTGCCGCTTTGCTGGTCATAGTCCGCCAACGCGCGGCTGCGGGCCGCCTGCCCCATCCCCGCGAACGCTTCGGGCTCGCGCACTGCGCGAGTCAGCGCGGCACTCAACGCGGCCACGTCGAAAAAGGGCAGCAACACGCCTTCGACGCCATCGGTGATCGCATCGCGCACCGGGCCCGTGTCGGATGCGATGATCGGGACTTCGGTCGCCATTGCCTCGACCAGCGACCAGGAAAGCACGAACGGGTAGGTGTAATAAACGTGCGCGCGCGCGATCGAGAAAGCATCGATCAGCACACCGTGCGGCACCTTGCCCATCCAGTGGACGCGCGACGGATCGAGCCGGTCGCCGAGCTCGTCCAGTATCCACGACTTCCAATCCTTGCCGTTGGGGCTTTGCCCGCCATAACCGGCAAGCGCCGGCTGCCCGATCATCAGCACCTCGGCTTCCGGGCAAGCCGCGAGGAAATCCGGCAGCGCGCGCATGAAGACATGAAAGCCGCGCAAGGGTTCGAACGTGCGATTGACGAAGCTGATAACCGGCGTCTGGCGATCGAGCATCCGGCCGTCGGGCAGCTTGATCCGCGCATCCGGCCGGCGCGTCGCGTGCGATACATCCACGCCCTCGTGGATCACGCGAATCATGGGCCGCAGGCCCGGCGGAAAGCTCGCTGCCTGGAACGGTGTCGGGCAGACGATCCGGTCGGCATATGCGAACGCCAGCACCTGGCTCGCGTTCTTGGCATGCGCGCGCATGTTGCGGCCCAGTTCGTCGGCCCCGAATTCGGGATCGAAATTCAGATCGCCGCCATGGCTGCGATAGAGCATTTCACCGAACAGGATGATCCGCGCCTCGGGCCAGATTTCCTTGAGGAAGATCGTCTCGCCCCAGCCCGGATGGCCGACGATCACGTCGGGCGTGAAGCCGTCCTGCTTGAGCTGTGAGGCCGCCTGGATGGCAGCGATGCCGCGAATCATGTCGGCTTCGGCGCGGGTCGCCGGCTCGAAAATGCCCTTGGTCGTTCCGCGCGTCGCCGACCAGCGGCGGAAATCCACGCCTGGCCGGGGGCGCGCGGTCTTGCCGCCGATCGCGGCGACCTTGTCGCCGCGTGCGCGCAGGGCATCGGCGATATGCGGAAACTGGCCTGGGAAATTCTGATGGACGATCAATACGTTGGCCATCAGAGCACAAGCGTCGCGAAGTTGGTCAAAACGATCTTTCCGTTGCGCGTCACACTATAGGTGGCGCGATATTGCCCCGCCGGCCAGCCGGTCGCCGGCGCATGTCCCCGGCCGACGAAGTTGAGCTGCTGCGCCTTGTCATGATCCAATGGCGGCAGAGGCTTGCTGTCGGCGAGCATCGTACCGTCCGGCCCGGCCAATGTCAGCCGCACGACGTCGCCCGCCTGCAGCCCGATCGCCTGCACGAACGCCACCAACGCCGTCGTCCGGCTGGGCCGCGGCAGCTGGTCGGCACCATTGTTCTGGACATCGCCCATCTGGACGGGGCCAGTGGCAAAGCCCGCGACCAGCACCTGGCCTTCGCGATAGGCCGGGGTCGCGGCCCACAGGCTCTGGCCTGCGCGGCAGCTGCCGGTCGGAGCGCCGAAAGCGAACGGATCGACCGGCTTGCCGTCCTTGCGCACCGTCAGGTGCAGATGGGGGAATTCGGTATCGCCCGACAGGCCGACCTGGCCGAGCACGGATCCGGCGGCGACATGATCGCCCGGATGCACCACCAGGCTGCCCTGCTTCATGTGGCAATATTGGGTTTCCCAGCCGCCGCCATGATCGACCACCAGCCCATTGCCGCATTCCTTGCCGGCGACGGCGCCCGGCGGCTCGTCGCGGATCGAGCGATCCTCGATCCCGTCGCGCGTGCGCAACACCGTCCCCGGCCCGGCCGCGAGCACGCTCACGCCGCGCCGCTCGAGCGCCATGCTGGTCAGGCGGATGTCGGTGCCGTCATGCTTTTGATAGGTGCGGCCGTGGCACGCATAATCGTGCGCGGCGGGCGTGGGATCATCGTCCGGATAATTCTGGATCGCGCAGTTCGCGCCGAGTCGGCAGTCGATCGGCCAGGCAAGCTGGAGCTTCGGCGCAGGCGCCGGGGCCGCCGCGCCCAGCAACGCCACCGGCGCCAGGACGAGCCAGCGTCTCACAGCAACTTTTCCAGCCGCGCGATCATGGGCGCTGCAATAGAGCCGACGGCACGCTTTTCCCACAGCCAGCTCTGGCCGGCGGCGGCGCGCGCGCCGTCCGGTGCATCGATCAGGCCCAGCAACGTCTCGAACCAGTCGCTCGCGTACAGCGTCACCTGCGCCGCCGCCCGATCGTGGCGATAGGCCGGGCAATCCTGGACGACCGGAAGCAAACCGAGCGCCAGATAATCGAGCAACTTGATATCGGACTTGGCGCCGTTGAAGATCGTGTCCGCGAGCGGCGCGAGGCCGATATCGAATGGTCCCTGCCCACGCAGCCAGCGGACGAAACGCGGATAGGCGACCGCTTCACCCGGCGGCGACAGGCGGTGCAGCCACGGCGCGGGCTCGATATCGGACGCGATTCCGACCAGCGTGACGTCGAACCGCCCTTCCCGCTCCTGCCACAGCCGGTCGAGCGCCGGGCGGATCGCGGCGAAATCGGGCCCGTGCGTGCCCGTGCCCATATAGAGCATCCGCACCTTGCCCTGCCGGAAGGGTTCGGGCCGGGGATTGCGCCAATCGCGCCAGATGCGCGGATCGAGCGCGTTGGGCATCACCGCGTGGCGATGCGCGACGTGGCCGTAGAGCCGCGCCAGTTCGGGCGTGGAGAACCAGGTTTCGGCCGACGCGGCGATCGCATGCTCGATCGCGGCATTAAGCGGACGATAGAGTTCGGCTTCGGGATGATCGTCCATCGCGACGAAGGCGTCGTCGACATCGACCACCAGAGCCGCCCCAAAAGCGCCCAGATCGCCCACCAGCCGGTCGACCGCCTGCGCCGAGGCCATGGCGGCGCGCTGGACGATGCAGATGTCGCAGGCCGGCACCGGATCCTCCGCCCCGCCGAGCGTGACCGCGAAGCGATCCGCGACCGTCTCGTCGGTCAGCGGACAGAGCAGCCTGATATAGGCCGAGCTTTGCGGCCCCTGCCCGCCATAAGGCACGATCAGATGCACCCGGATGGGTTGGCGCGGCGCCGCAGCCTCCGGCACCGCGAACGGCGCCTCCAGACCCAATGTTGCGAGCGTATCGGCAACGATCCGGCGGGCCCGCGCGTCGAAGCTGTGGGCGGCGATCACGCGCTCCGCCGCGTCGCGCGGAGCAGGCTCCGCTTTCAGCCGATCCGCGGCTTCGCGCAATTCGGCCGGACCCGCGACTTCAGTCACCGCCCCCTCGAACACGCGCGCGATCGACGGCACCCGATCCGATATCGCCTTGCCGCCGGCGGCGACCACGTCGAACAGCCGGTTGGAGAGCAACCCGAACGCCGCCATCGACGGCCAATGATCGTTGAGCACCGCGCCCGCGCCGGCATAGAGCGTGCCGAGCGCGCGATTGTCGACATTGTCGGCCTTGATCAGTTCGGCCGGCACCAGCCCGTCCCAGCCGCCGCCATAGATGGCCGGCGGCCGGTCCGCCTCGATCGCCCAACGCACGACCTCACGCTCAACCCCGCGCGAATTGCCGACGAACAGAAGATCCGAACCCGGCGCGGGCTCGTCGATCGGATGGAAGCGATCGGGATCGGTCGCCTGCAGCAGCGCCGTGACCGGCGGACGGACGAGATGGTCGAGCAACACCGCATAGCTGTCCGACGCGGCATAGACCCGGCTGTAGCGGTCATATTCCTCGTACGGCACCTGATCGGGGTGGCTGATGTTCCATAAATAAGCGAGCTGCCCGCCGCGCGGTTCGTAGGGGATCAGGCCGCGCAGGCTGATCGCGACGTCCTCGTCCGACAAAGCCCGGCCGGTCCATTGCCCGCGGAAATCGACATGGACCTCATGGCCGAGCCGCCGGATCGCTGCGGCGAGCGAATCGGCGAAATGCCAGTCGCCCCACGCGTCTTTCTCGTCCTCGGGCGCGGCGATCTTGATCGCGAAGCTCAGCTTCAGCCGTTTGACGAATTCGGGCGTGCCGATCGCCAGCCCGTGCCGGTTCTTGGTCCATACCAGTTTCTGGAAAGCGGCGGGTTCGGCGGTGGTGATGCGGCCCGGATCGGCCTTGCCATCATGATAATCGCAGCCGACGAACGGCGCGTAACCGACCTGCCGATCCTTGCCGATGCGCAGGATCAGGTCCCAGTCGACCATGCGGCGCAGCTTTGGATCGAAGCCGCCGACCGCATCGGTCAGGCTGCGGCGATGGCAGAAGGCGTTCAGATCGACATAATTCTGGGCAAGGCACGCCTCCCAGTCGAAATCGTCGCCGCGATAGCCGGTGAGGTGGCCGAGGTCGTCGCGCAGCGAAATCGCGCTGTAGGCGGCCTCCAGGCCCTCAGAGGCCATGAACCGCGTCATCACCTCCAGGAACCAGGCCGCCCAGCGATTGTCGCTGTCGAGATAGGCAACGACATCGCCGGTCGCCGCCGCCAGCCCACGATTGCGCGCCGCCGACACGCCGCCATGTGGGCCGTCCAGCCAGCGGACGCGCTTGTCGGCAAGGAACGGCGCCACCGCCGCGCGCGTGCCGTCGGTCGAACCGTCGTCGGCGATGATCAGCTCGAAATTATCGTGGCTCTGCGCCAGCACCGACCGGATTGCGGCCGCGATGATCGTCTCGCGGTTCCACGCGGGCATGATCACCGACACACACAGCTTCGCCGCGTCGGCCGCCTTTTTTTTCGGCAATCCGGCGATATGGCTGAGGAACGCCTCTTCGTTGGCGACATCGAAATGGCGGTAGAAACGGCGCGGCCGTTCGTCCGACGTTTCATATTTCGGCCGGCTGATCGGGATCGCGACCCGCCCCTCGCGCGCGCCGACCGCGAGGAAATGGCGCAACGGATCGCCCGTCACATCGTCATAGGCGCGCCGATAATAAGACCCGTCGAACAAAGGGCCGGTCGGCCGCCCTTCCGCCGCGCCATGATGCACATAATGTTCGAGCGGATGGACGCCGGCGGCGGCAAGGTCCGGATGGACGCGCAGGTAGAATTGGCTCGAGAAATAGGGATTGGGGTCGAGCGCATCCTCGTCCCGGCCATGGCGGATATAATCGGCCAAAGGATTATGCGCCGCGATCAAAGCCGACAGATCGGCATCGAGCGGGGCGACGAAGCGCTCGGCGCGATCCACCAGGGTGCGAATGATCGGTTCGTGGCCGGGATTGCCCGGCGCGCGCGCCAGCGTGAGCCCGCCCTCTTCGTCGACCAGCCCGACATCGCCGCCGAGCGCGACCGGCGCGAGGCCGATCAACCGTTCGAGCGCATGCGCGAGCGTGCCGTCGCGATCCGCGTCATGGCCGTCGAATATGGCGAGACCGGCGATCCGTTCGAGCAAGGCCGGGCGCGCCCAGAAGAAGGTGCCGGCAAAGAACCCCCAGTCCGCGAGCGGATAGAGTGGCGCCATCAGTTTCGGCGCGAGCTGGGACAAGATGTCGGCATTGCCGAATTGGTGGGTCGCCGCCGATTTGTAGAGCGACGCCGGGCCCGCCAACATCAAGCCCGGCTCGGCCGCGAACGCCCCGAGCAGGCGGGTGACCAGATCGTTGTCGCGGATCAGCCCGTCATAAGCGATCGCGCGCCATTCGGCGGCATAGCCCGAATCGCCCTTCTTGGTGTGAAGGTGGCAGACCGCCGCATAGCCCTCCTCCCGGATGATCGGCAGCAGGTGGAGCAAGGGCCCAATGTCCCAGCCGCGATTGGGCGTTTCGACCCGCACCACGCGCCCCGGAATCCGGTCGAGCGCGCGGTCGAGCGCCGGATCGAGTGTGCCCACATAGGTCGCCAGCACGTCGATATCGGCACGACCGAGCCGCGCGACGCGATCGATCAGTTCGCGCGCGACGTCGGGATAGAAAAGATGGAGGTGGATCGCCGCCCGCATCAATGCCCGCCGGCTCCCCCGATCCGCCGCGCCATCTGCCGCGCATAATAGCCCGTGTCGAACAACGGGCTCGGATCATAGCCCTTGGCCGCGCCGATCCGCAGATAATGGTCGACCGGATCGAGCCCGCTTGCCGCCACATCGGGATATCGCGCCAGATAATATTCGGCGTCGAACAGACCGCTGTTGCGGATCAACGCTGCGTCGCCCGACGGATCGGGCGCAGGGGCGAGCGCGACTTCGCTTTTCACCTCCGGCTCAGGGGCCCGTGCTTCCGGCTCCATGCGGCGATGGCGCAGCTCGTCATGGACGATATCGCCTTCCAACCACGGCTGGCCGTCGAGCGTGGCATAGGCTTGGTCGAGCCGCGCACGTGCGGCCGCGTCGTCCTGTGCGATCAGGGTGCGCAGCCCGGCATCCACCTCCCTGACGATCCCGGCGAGCGGCTCCTCCAGGTCGGCCGTCGCTGACTGGTGATGGCGCAACGTCGGATCAAGGAAGGCCGCGATCTCCGCTGCCCCAGCTGCGTCCGGCTGCCAGCCGTCGCGTCCGGCCAGCGGCGCGATCCGAGCGACGACATCGCGCCAATCGTCGAGCATGCCGTCATAATCAACCACCGCGCGCCTCATCCCGCGCGTGGCGCGTTCGGCATCGATCATGTGCCGCAGCCACAGCAGATGCGCATAATCCGGCGTGGTGCCATCCCGGCTAGCAAGCGAACGCGCGATTTCAGCGGGGCTGCGCAGCATCAGCAATGCGCGCGGTTCGATCCGCATCTCGGTCAGCACGTCGGCGACAACGGACACGCAGCGACATTGGCGCGGATCCTTGATCGCCAGCAGAGGCGCGTCACCCCACGCGCTTTCGATCGCCTCACGGATCCGGCTCTTGCGCGACCGCAGTCCGTCTTCGCTCAGCCGCGAAAAATCGAGCGGGCGCGGATCGAACCAGCTCGACCGCACCACGCGCAGCAGCTGATCGTCGGCTTTCACCAACGCCTGCGATTCCCAATAACCGCGCGCATTGTCGCCGCTCGCCTGGATCGCGTCCGACGGCAAAGCCGCGCCGAGCCGGCCGAGCAGCCAGGTCAGCGCCGACGTGCCCGAGCGGTGCATGCCCAGCACCAGGATCGCGGCGCGGCTCATGCGGCGGCGTCCGGCATGTAGGCGGCGATCATCCGCCCCACGTTCAACTCGATCATGTCGGGCCTGACGTGAACCAGATCGTCCTCCCACGAGAGAGCGCGATCGGACAGAGTCACCGTCTCGTAGGACGGGAAATAATCGACATGGTCGAAACTGCGCGTCGCGGCCTCGGCGGCAACGCGCAAGGCCGCCTTGGAATAAGAGTTGGCGACGATCGCATCCGCGCCGGAGAAGGAGCGCTGGAACGGCACCGGCGACACCGTCAGCAGCATCTTCTGCGCGGGATTGAGCGCGTGCAATCCGGCCACCAGCCGCATCACCGCATCGACCGTCTTGTCGATCGGCAGCACCTCGAAGAAGAAACGCCCCGGATGTCGCTCGACCAGATGGCGGGGCACGGTATCGTTGAGGTACAGCTGCTCGGCCTCGTCCCACCACGCCTCGATCAGGCCAAGCGTGACGATCACCACCGCGCTTTCGGCGACCGCCTCGGCATAGAGGCGGCGAATGCGGCGGCGGCGCTGCAGCCCGCGCTCGCGCGTCACCGTCTCATGACTGTGAAGCTGGCCGTCCCAATATCTGTCCTCGCCCGCTTCGACCAGGAAGCGCCCGCCATCGTCGTCGCGCGCCAGTTGCTCGATCTCGTTGAGCATCGAGAAAGGCGTATATTTGTTGAGGATGCCGGTGCGCAGGCCCGTGCCCTTCATCAGTTCTTCGGTCGGAAATTGCAGGTCGAGCGTCGGGATGCGCAGGCCGCGGTCGCGCAGGCTGATCTCGATATTGCGCGCGAAGCAGGATCCGATCGTGAAGACCGCGCTGCCGGGTGCGAGCGTGAAGCCGGGCGAAAGCGCGGGCGCCGCGCTCGGCTCGAGCCGGCCGCTGGCGCGATCGGGCCATTTCGACGCCTTCTGCCGGATCGTCGTCCGGTAGGCCTCTTCGGCGCTGATCCTGGCGAATGCGCTCCCCATCAGGCGGCGGTAGCTCCGGTGGCTTGCGAGGTCCAGCGCACCGGCTCCCTCAGATATCCTCGATCGCGCGGATCATAACCTCGCCATAGGCCTCGTTGCCGTGGGTCGGATCGGCGGCAAAATCCAGACGGAGGAAGCCTTCCGCGTCGCGCACGGCGGCCGGCACGGGCAGGAAATGCCCATCGAGCCCCTCGACCGCTTCGCGCAGCAGGCGCGACGTGAGCCGCCACATCCGCCAGCGCAGCCCCGCTCCCGCGACCGCGACGCCGCCGCTGGCCCGGTCGCGAAACCAGGCCTCGGCACGCGCGGCGATAAAAGCATCGTCGCGGATCGGCGGCGGACTCTCAGCGTGAATAAAGGGCCCGGCAATCTCGCGGAGCGCGCGTAGCCGCGCGAAATCGGGCCGCAGCTTCTGCATCAATGTGGCGCGCACCAAAGCTTCGGGAATCACTTCCGCGCCGTCATCCACGGGCGGCCCGTCTTCGCCGGACAGCAGGAAATCGAACGGGCGCGGATGGCGCATCAAAGTCAGTGCATTGTGGACATTGCCGCCGACGACCGAGGCGACACGCGGATTATGACGGGCGATCTGATCCTCGATCGCGGCGCGCAGTTTCGGGCCGAAGTGCGCGGCCGAATAATCGCCGTCTGCCACGCCCTCGAATTCGGGCGCGTGTACCTCTTCCAGCGTATGGATGACGCGCGTACGCGGCTTGTCGGGAAAGGCCTCACGATGCGTCTTGGCCGCGGCCCGAATCGCGGCGACGTGGCTTTGCCCCACCACCAGCAGATTCATGCCGTACGGGTCAGGCATCTTCGCCGTCGAGCATCGCCTCGTCGCACATCGTCTCGACCCAGCGCGCCATGTCGGCGGTGAATCCGTCCTCGGCCGGCGGCGCCGGCTGTGCCGCACCGACCGCCTCGACGCCCGCCGCATGACGCAGGAAGACGCGCATGACATGCTCGACGCCCTCCTCGGTCACCTCGCGCAGATCCTCGGCGAAGAAACGGCCCCGCGCCTGCGGGCCGGTAACGATCTCGTAGGACGGGAAATAGAAGACGCCGTCCAGATCCTCGGCCGCCTCCTGCGCCGCCGCGCGCAACGCCGACTTGGAATAGATCGTCGCGGGCAGGACATGGTTGCCCGACGCGGTCGCCGCCAACGGCACCGGCGACACCGTCAGGATCAGCCGCGCCTTCGGATTCACCGCGCGCAACCGATCGACAAAGCTCCCGATCTGCGCGCGCACGTCGGCGGTGCGCAGGTTGCGGAAGGTATGGATATTCGAATCGAACGCGCCGCCGGCGACGCCCGGGCAGAGCGGGAACGCCGCGCCGTCGGTCTTGGAGACCCAGCTTTCGGTCAGGCCGAGCGTGAAGACGATGATATCCAGCGTCTCCAGCGCCTCGCGCACGGCGGACAAATGCTGCGCGCGGTCGGCGCGCATCTCGGCTTCCGAAGCGAATCCGCCGGGCTGAACCGTCGGCCGGAAAGGATCGACCACACCCTTGCCGTCAGGGCTGATCCAGATGTCCTCGGCCGGCGTGAACCGGCCATAAGCGCGGTCGACCAGCTGCACGAGCTGGAGCGTCGTGTAGATGTTGCCGTAACGCGCCGTGTAGAGGCCGTAGCCCGCCGCCCGCGCCGCCTCCGGATCGACGATCGGATGGGCCTGTTCGGTGACGAGATAGTTGAAGCCCGACGCGGCGAGATGGCGCGCGACGTGCTGCGCGAAGCAGCTGCCCGCCGTCGCGACCTTGTCGCTGCGTCCGATGCGGGGGAAGTCGCCGACCAGCGGATCGACGCTTACGCCCTTGGCCGCGACCGATCGCCGCCAATAGGCGCTGTCGGGGAGGCTCCGATAAGGATGGTCGGCCATGCGGCGACCTTTCCCATGTCACGCGTCGCGGGGCAACGCCTCGTCCACCACGCGTTCGCCGCCGGTAAGCGGCTCGACACAGCCAACACCCGCGACGCTGATCCGCGCCGCGCCGGCGAGCAGGTCCGCGTCGAAGCGGATCGAAAAACCGTGATGACCATCGCCGATCCCGGCGGCGGCGAGGTCGGGCCGGTGATGATCGGCGGCGGCAACCGCGACCGGCCGGCCATCGAGCCGCGCCTCGACCGCAACGCCCGCGC
>NZ_DATHFV010000161.1:0-11151 GCF_035317925.1 Sphingomonas sp. | reverse complement strand
GACCTCTTCGAGGCTCCCGAAGCCTTCGGCGACAAGCAGCTGGGCGAGCGTCTCGTCGACGTCGAGCTCGTTCTGGAACAGCTCGCTGTTCTGGACGAATTCCTTCTGACGCTTCTCGCTGGCGTCGGCTTCGGTGAGGATGTCGATCGCCTTGCCGGTGAGCTGGCTGGCGAGGCGGACATTCTGGCCGCGACGGCCGATCGCGAGCGAGAGCTGATCGTCGGGGACGACGACCTCGATCCGCTCCTCGTCCTCGTCGATCAGCACGCGCGAGACCTGGGCGGGCTGCAGCGCGTTGACGACGAAGGTCGCATTGTCGGGCGACCAGGGGATGATGTCGATCTTCTCGCCCTGCAATTCCTGGACGACCGCCTGGACGCGGCTGCCCTTCATGCCGACGCAGGCGCCGACCGGATCGATCGAGCTGTCGCGGCTGATCACGCCGATCTTGGCACGCGAACCCGGGTCGCGGGCGGCGGCCTTGATCTCGATGATGCCGTCGTAGATTTCGGGCACTTCCTGCGCGAACAGCTTCTTCATGAAATCGGGATGCGCGCGGCTGAGGAAGATCTGCGGACCGCGGTTCTCGCGGACGACCTTGAGGATGAGCGCGCGCACGCGATCGTCCTTGCGCAGTACCTCGCGCGGGATCTGCTGGTCGCGGCGGATCACGCCCTCGGCGCGGCCGAGATTGACGACGACATGGCCGAATTCGACCGACTTGACCGTGCCGACGATGATCTCGCCCGCGCGATCCTTGAATTCCTCATACTGACGCTCGCGCTCGGCATCGCGGACCTTCTGGAAGATCACCTGCTTGGCGGCCTGGGCGGCGATACGGCCGAACTCGATGTTCGGCAGCGGATCGACGATATAATCGCCCAGCACCGCGCCCGGCTGCAATTTCTGCGCCTCGGCGACGGAGACCTGGGTGAAGTAATTGTCGACCTCTTCGACCACCTCGACGACGCGCCACAGGCGAACGTCGCCGGCGGTGGTGTCGATCTTGGCGCGAATGTCGTTCTCGGCGCCGTAACGGGCCTTGGCGGCACGCTGGATCGCGTCCTCCATCGCCTCGATCACGATCGCCTTGTCGATCAGTTTCTCGCGCGCGACGGCGTCGGCGATGGCGAGAAGCTCGGCCTTGTTGGCGGAAATGGCGGTAGCCATGGACTTAACTCATCCTTCCTGTGAAATCTTGTCCGCGCCCTCGATCGGCGCGATTTCGATAATCTTGTCCGCTCCCGCGGCCGATAGGGGCGCGGTTGCCTTGATCAATGCGTCGGTCAGCAACAGCTTGGCGCTGGCGATCTGGCCGAACGGAATCTCTATCTCGCCGACCCGTTCAGCATACACCGTGACGGTGTCGCCTTCGAGTCCGACGATGCGTGCGTCGAATTGCTTGCGGCCTTCCAGCGGCTCGGCGAGGCGCATGCGCGCATCATAGCCCTTCCAGTCGGCATAATCCTGGAGCCGGGTGAGCGGCCGGTCGATGCCGGGCGACGACACTTCGAGGCGGTAATGCTCCTCGATCGGATCGTTCGCGTCGAGCACCTCGGACACGCGCCGCGACAGGGCCTCGCAATCGGAAAGGTCGAGCTGGCGCGTGTCGGGCCGCTCGGCCATGATCTGCAAGGTCGGGTCGGTCCGGCCGCCGAACATCGCCACGCGCACGAGTTCGAAGCCGAGCGCTTTCGCCTCGGGCTCGATCAACTTCGTGATGGCGGCAATGTCGGTCATGTTCGGTTGTGAAACTCCTAAGCGCCTTCGCGCCGGTGCCTTGCGGCGCCGGCCCCGGCAGAGTTTCCAATGTCGAGAGAAGACTTCCGGCCACATAGTGAGTGGAGTTGGTTTCAGCAAGGCGGAAACCGTGTGGCTGTGCGGCTGTCATAAAGCTGACCCGCCGTTAACCTTGTTGCAGGCAATTAGTCCTATATCGGACCAAATAAGCGCAACAAATGCGCCTCCGGAGAGTGACATAATGACCGATCAGGGACGCTGGGTTCTGGCTGACGCATCGACCGCTGGAGTCGTGCGTTTCGGCTGCACCACCGCGGGCTCCGATCGGATCGATTCGGTCGTCTCGCTTCAGGGCGATGCGCATCCGACCTTTACTGATGCCTTGCTCACCTATGAGCGCCAATCGGGCATGTCGCTGCGCGGCGCGGAATGTGTGCTCGCGGTGCCGGCGCCGCCCGCCGGCGATGCGATCCCGGTCGCGCGCTCGCGCTGGACGATTTCGCGTTCGGGCCTGAACGCGATGTTCGGCCGCCCGGTGGCGGTGATCAACGACGTGGCGGCGACCGCCTGGTCGCTGCTCGGGCAGGGCCCCGGCAAACTCGAACATTTCGGCGGCCCCGGTTTCGACTTTACGAAGCCAGGCCGCTGGGCGGTCGTGATGATCGACGACGGCGTCAACGCCGCTGCGCTCGACGTAGCCGAGGACGGCCGCTGCCATGTGACCGACGGCGAGGCGGGTAATGCCGGCTTCTCGCCGTCCGACGACAATGAGATCGAACTGATGCGCAAGCTGCGCCAGCGCAACCTCCACGTTTCGTGGGAATTGGCGCTCAATGCTGGTTGGGCGGAAGCCCATGCGCCGGCGGCGGAGCGCGAAGCCTGGGCGGCGCTGGCCGGCGCCTATGTCGGCGATTGCGTGCTGCAATTGGGCGCCTGGAGCGGGATCATCCTCACCGGCCGTCATGTCGCGACGCTGCGCGATCCCCGCCGCCAGGCCCTGTTCGTGCGCCGGCTGGAAGAAAAGAGCCGCTATGGCCGCTTCATCGCGGGCGGCTCGCGCGCCTTCCTCAGCATTCGCGATCCGCTGGCAGGCGGTCTGTCGCTGCTGACCGCGCGCCGCAACGCGCGGCTCAACTAAACCGCACAACTAGACTTAGGTCGATTCAACGCATCGGCGCTGGCCGACATCGCAGTCAGCCGCTATTCCGCCCGGCGTCCAAGCGCCTTTACGGGAATATGCTCATGCTTCGCCGTTCGCTGCTCGCCGCCTTTCTGTGCGTTTCGCTTCCCGCCTGCATCCAGGCCCAGACCAATGAAGCCGCGATTGCGGTGGATGCGGATCAGCCCTTCACGCTGACCACGGTCGAGCATTTCAATTTCCCGTGGAAGATCGCCTTCCTGCCCGACCAGCGGCTGCTGGTGACCGAGAAGCCGGGCAAATTGTGGCTGGTCACGCCGGGCAAGAACAAGGTCGAGGTGACCGGCGTGCCCAAGGTCGCTTATGCCGGTCAGGGCGGCCTGCTGTCGGTCGCGGTCGCGCCCAGCTTCACCGCCGACAAGGGCGTCTATCTGACCTATTCGGAGCCCGGCGCGGGCGGATCGGGCCTCGCGCTGGCGCATGCCAAACTGGTCGCCGCCAACGGCACCGCGCATCTGGCTGGCCTCAAGGTGATCTGGCGGCAATTGCCGCGCGGCGACGGCGGCCAGTTCGGCGGCTACATCGCCTTTTCGCCCGACGGCAAATACCTGTTCCTGAGCTCGGGCGAGCGGCAGCGCTTCACCCCCGCGCAGGACCCCAATCAGGCGCTCGGCAAGATTCTGCGCCTGACGCTCGACGGCAAGCCCGCGCCGGGCAATCCGTGGGCGGGCAAGACGGGCGCGACGACGATCGGCCTGATTGATCCGCCGGAAGACACCGAGGCCGCCAAAACCGCGCCGGTCAGGCAGGTTAAAATTCCCGCGCCCAATCTGACTCCGGCCGAAACCTGGACCACAGGCCATCGCAACCAATATGGTCTCGCCTTCGACGCGCAGGGCAAGCTCTGGGAAACCGAGAATGGCCCCAAGGGCGGTGACGAATTGAACGTGATCGAGCCGGGCAAGAATTACGGCTGGCCGTTGGTCAGCTATGGCATCAACTATAACGGCAAGCCGATCCCGAGCCCGGACGGCCATCCCGAATTCGCCAAGCCGTTGCTCTACTGGACGCCGATCATCGCGCCCGCCGGCCTGACCTTCTATTACGGAAACCTGTTCCCGCAGTGGAAGGGATCGGCCTTCATCGGCATGATGGGGACCACCGGGTTGGTGCGGATAGCCTTCGATGGCGGACCGCATCAGGCGAATCGCTGGAACCTCGGCCACCGCATCCGCGACGTCGTCGCGGGGCCGGACGGCGCGCTGTGGCTGGTCGAGGACGAAGCGAACGGCCGGCTGCTGCGGCTGACCCCGAAAGGCTGAGGCAAGGCATACAGATGCTAGGATTGGCCGGCGGACCGGGTTAGATCGTGGCCATGGCAACGACTCTAGACCGACCCGCAGTTCCGACCGTCAGCCTCGCGCAGGAGGCGTCGGACCCCGAAGCATTCGCCCAGGCCCTGGGCGGATCGTTCGAACGTTACGGCTTCGCGATCGTCTCCGATCACGGGGTTCCGACCGACATCATCGCCGAGGCGGAACGTCAGGCGAAGCTGTTCTTCGCTTTGCCGGAAGAGGCCAAGCGCGCTTACCACACCGGCAAGGGTGGCGCGCGCGGCTACACCCCGTTCGGGATCGAAACCGCCAAGGATGCCAAGGCGCACGACCTCAAGGAATTCTGGCATGTCGGGCGCGAACTGCCCGAGGGCCATCCCTTCGCGGACATGATGGCGCCTAACCTCTGGCCCGACGAACTGGCCGATTTCAAGAAAGCCGAGCTCGCCTTGTTCGACGCGCTCGACGCGTGCGGCGCCCGCCTGCTGCGCGCGATCGCGCGCTACCTGAAGCTCGTGCCCGATTTCTTCGAGGATACGGTCCGCGACGGCAACAGCGTGCTGCGCCTGCTCCACTATCCGCCGATGGGCGCGGACGGCCCGTCGATCCGCGCGGGTGCGCACGAGGATATCAACACGATCACTTTGCTGCTCGGCGCCGAGGAAGCCGGCCTGCAATTGCTCGACCGCGACGGCAACTGGCTGCCGGTCCAGCCCAAGGAAGGCGAGCTCGCGGTCAATGTCGGCGACATGCTCCAGCGGCTGACCAACAAGGTGCTGCGCTCGACCACGCATCGCGTGATGAACCCGGCGCCCGAACGGCGCGGCGTCGCGCGTTACTCGATGCCCTTCTTCCTGCACTTCCGGCCCGATTACCTGATCGAGACGCTGCCGCAGTGCGTCTCGGACGCGCGGCCCAACCTGTTCCCCGAGCCGATCACCGCGCACGATTATCTTCTGCAGCGGTTGAGGGAGATCAAGCTGATATGATCCCGTTGCTGTTCGTGCTGGCGGCCGCCGCGGCCGATGCACCCAAACCAGTCTGCGTCCGGATGGAGCCGGTCGCCGGCTTCGAGGGCTGGGGCCATCCGGCGGGCTCGGCGCTTGGCGTGGGCAGCGCGGCGACGCTGGCGCTCAAGCCCGCGACGCAGGTCGAGTTCAGGCCCGCGCTGGCGCGGCCCGCAAAGGAAGGCAGTTTCGGTGGCTTCTTCCCGATCGATGTCGCGAAAGCCGGCCGCTATCGCATCGCTTTGTCTTCGGGCGCGTGGATCGATCTGGTGCAGAAGGGCGATCGGCTGAAATCGGCGGACCATGCGCATGGCCCCGATTGTTCGGGCATCGCCAAGATCGTCGCCTTCGATCTGCAGCCGGGCCGCTACTGGCTCCAGCTGTCGGATGCGAAGGACGCGAGCATCAATGTGATGGTTTCGCCAGCCTGATCGCGGCGGGCGGATTGTTGCTGAACGGTCGGCACTTCGGCAGCTTGAGTTCCGCCATCTCGGCGCAATAGCGCACCTGGACCGAGGCGTCGGGGCCGACGAACACCGCATAATCGTTGCGCGGGTCGCCCGAACATTTGGCGCGCCACAGGATCGTGTTCGCCCACGGGCCCTGGATATTGGTCTTCTCGACCCGTTCGCAGGGCACGCCCGAATCGAGCAGCGCCGCGCGGAGCGCGCCCTTGCGCTGGATCACGCTCAGCCGCGCCATCTGGTCGCTGGCGGGATTGGCGATGGTGACGGCGGCCTGGATCGGCACAGCGGCCAAAGCTGCGGCGAGCATCGGTATCGCAAAGCGCGTCATGTCTCTCTCCCTCTTTTCTAGTCTTAGCCACGCCCGCGATAGGGGGCGACCCCCTGATCGGGCAGCCATAGATCGGCGGGCGGCGCGCCCGTCTGCCAGAAGACGTCGATCGGGATGCCGCCGCGCGGATACCAATAGCCGCCGATCCGCAACCACAATGGCTTCATCTCCGCCGCCAGCCGTTCGCCGATGCCGACCGTGCAATCCTCGTGGAAGGCGGCGTGGTTGCGGAAGCTGCCCAGGAACAGCTTCAAGGACTTGGATTCGACGATTGTCTCGCCCGGCACGTAATCGATCACGATATGCGCGAAATCGGGCTGACCCGTGACCGGGCAGAGCGAAGTGAATTCGGGCGCGGTGAAGCGGACGAGATAGGTTTTGCCGGGCCGCGGATTGGGCACGTAATCGAGCGATGCCGCTTCCGGCGAAGCGGGCAGCGCCGATGTCTGGCCGAGATGGGTGATGGTCATAACCGCCGATTTAGGCGCGTGCAGGATGGCGCACAACCGCTGGCGCGGCGATCCGGATCGGCTATGGGCGTGATCCAATCAAATCTGCCGGGGATGCGAATGTCGGTGATTCCATGGCGCTTTCCGGGTGGAGGCGCCGCCATGCAGTCCGATCAGGGCGCGAAGGACGGCGGTCGCCTGCACGTCAAGGCGTCGTCGGGCTGCATCCTGTTCGGCCCCTATCTCGATCTGCCGCCCGGCCATATCGTCGCGCGTGTCGTGCTGGGCGAAGGCGCGCGCGGCAAGGTCAAGATGGAGATCGTGGCCGAGAAGGGCACGCGCGTTTTGGTGTCGGAGCTTTTCGATCTGGCCGAGGCCGGCGGCGTGCTGACGCTTGAGGCCGATATCGCGAACCTGACCGCCAATGTTGAAGTGCGGCTATTCGCCAAGGGCAAGGTCGCGCTCGACGTGATCGGGGTCGAGATCGACCTCGATCGCGTGATGCCGACCGAGACGTTGCATGCCGGCCGCCCGGTCGGGTTCGAAACCGGCAAGAGCTATGCCGCCAAGATCGCGAGCGGCTTCTTCGACGCTTACATGTCCGGGCCGAACGTGATGGAGATCGGCTACAAGGGCTATGAAGGCGCGACCGTGCCGGTCGTGCCCCAGGCGATCGGGGTCGATGTCGGCTATCCTGGCTATGAGGGCGCGACTTTCCCGTTCGCGGACGGCAGTTTCGACGCGATCTATTCGAGCCATTGCTTCGAACATATCGGCGACTGGCTGGGCGTGCTGCGCGACTGGTACCGGCTGCTGCGGGTCGGCGGCTTCCTCGTGATCGTGGTGCCGCACCAATTGCTGTTCGAACGCAAGCGCAAGCTGCCCTCGCCGATCAACCCCGATCACAAGCGCTTTTATACGCCGGTCAGCCTGCTGTCGGAGATCGAGGCGGCGTTCGAGGAGAATAGCTACCGCATCCGCCATCTGGTCGAGAATGACGCGGGCTTCGATTATTCGATCATGCCCTATCAGGGCACGGACGGCTGTTACGAGATCGAGCTGGTGGTCGAGAAGATCGCCAAGCCGTTCTGGCATCCGGACAACGGATCGGTGCGCGCCTATCCGGCGGGCGATTTCCGCACGCCTTTGGTCAAGGCCAGCCCGTGGGAGATCGAGCTCGACCTGACGCAAAAGAATCAATGCGCGGTGTTCGGCCCTTATATCGGGCTCGACGCGTCCAATTATATCGCCGAATTCCATTTCGACTGGGCCGGCGGGCCGGTGCCCGACCTCGTGCTCGACGTCGCCTTGTTCGGCGAACGGATCGCGATGACCGAGCTGCGCCGCGGCGACCAGGATTATACGAGCGGGAAGATCGAAATCCCGTTCACCAATCCGCGCCATGGCGAGATTTTCGAATTCCGGGTCTATGTCGGCGGTTCGGTCCCGGTTTCGGACGCATGGCCGAAATTCAGGGGCGTGGTGGTGCGCTATGCCGGCTATTGAGCGTTAGGTGGCAGCGATGAGCGGTAAGGACAAGAAAGGCAGCGGCACGCGCCTGGTCGAAGCCGGGCGGCGCAAGGAATGGACGCAGGGGCTGGTCAGCCCGGCGGTATGGCGCGCCTCGACTGTGCTGTTCGACGATGTCGCCGCGCTGCGCGACGCGGTCCGCCATGCCGACGATGTGCTCTATTACGGCCGGCGCGGCGGCCCGACCCAATGGTCGCTGGCGGAAGCGCTCACCGAATTGGAGCCGGGTGCTGCGGGCACGACGCTCCATGCCTCGGGGGCAGCGGCGGTCACCACGGCGCTGCTGGCGGTGCTGGAGCCCGGCGACGAGCTGCTGATGACCGACAGCACCTACGAGCCGACGCGCGCCTTCTGCGACACGATGCTCAAGAAGCTGGGCATCGCGACGCGTTATTATGATCCGGGCGTGCGCGGCGCGGCGATCGAAGCGCTTTTCTCGGACAAGACCAAAGTCCTGTTCATGGAGAGCCCGGGCAGCCTGACCTTCGAGGTGCAGGACGTACCGGCTTTGTGTGCCGCCGCGAAACAGCGCGGCGTGGTCACGATGATGGACAATACCTGGGCGACCCCATTGCTGTTCCCGGCGATCGGCCATGGCGTCGATGTCGCGATCCTCGCCTGCACCAAATATGTCGCGGGCCATTCGGACGTGATGCTGGGATCGTGCACCGCGATTCCCGGCCTGTTCGAGAAAATCCGCAAAACCACCCAGATCATGGGCCAGGCGGTCAGTCCCGACGACGCGTTCCTCGTCAGCCGGGGCTTGCGCACGATGGGCGTGCGGCTGAAGCAGCACGGCGCGGCCGGGCTGGAGGTCGCGCACTGGCTGCAGGCGCAGCCCCAGGTCGCGAAGGTGATTCATCCGGCGTTGCCGGGCGATGCGGGCCATGCATTGTGGGCGCGCGATTTCCTGGGGGCGGCGGGCCTGTTCGCCTTCGCGCTTCACGGCGACGATGCGGCCCGCGTGCGGCTGGTCGACGCGCTTCGGCATTTCGGGATCGGCTTTTCATGGGGCGGTTTCGAAAGCCTCGCTCTGCCGATCGATCCCGAACGGGTCCGCACCGCAGTGCCCTGGGCCTCCCCCGGCAAGATGGTGCGGCTGCAGATCGGGCTGGAGGAGCCGGCCGACCTGATCGCCGATCTCGCGCGCGGGCTGGCTGCCGCGGACCTTGGTTGATCAGGCTTCGGCAATAAGCTTGCACATATCAGCAGCGATGTTGCGTAGCTGTTGCGGCAGCGCAACAGCCTGAGCCCGCAGTCACGCACGTCGGCGCTTTATTATTGTGCTCCGCAGCAAAGTCCGCCAGATCGCCCTTGTCGACTTGCAGTCCCCCCGCTCCGTCAGGAGGCAGAGGAGAGGACACTTTCGACGCGCAGTGGAACATGACCGCAATCGCGAGAAGGACATTCCATGCGCACGACCCTCATCGGGCTTTCCATCCTTGCTGCCATGTCGGTGGCCGCACCGGCTCTGGCCGATGACGCACCGGCCGCCCCCGCCAGTCCCTGGACCATCAACGGCACTGCCAGCGTGGTAAGCGACTATCGCTTCCGCGGCGTGTCGCAGACGGACAAGCGCTTCGCCGTCCAGGGCAGCTTCACCCTCAGCCACGCCTCCGGTTTCTATCTCAGCGTCTGGGGCAGCTCGATCGACGATTATGTCGCCGCCGGCGGCGACCAGGAGATCGATCTGATCGGGGGCTACAAGACCACGCTCTCCGGCACGACGATCGATAGCGGCTTTCTCTATTACTACTATCCCGGCTCGGGCGGCGCCAACACCGACTTCTTCGAGCCTTACCTCAACGCCTCGCACACGTTCGGCCCGGTCGGCACCAAGGTCGGCCTGAACTATGCGTGGAGCCAGAAGGGGCAGTCCTGTTCCTATGACCCGCGCTGCGGCGGCAAGGCCAAGGAAGACAGTCTCTACACCTATGGCGAACTGTCGGGCGCGATCCCGGGCGTGCCGCTGACCTTCACCGGCCACCTCGGCGAGAGCTGGGGCCGGTCCTACCTCACCAACGGGCTCAAGAATTACACCGACTGGAGCCTGACCGCGGCCTACACCTGGAAGGCTCTGTCCTTCAGCGTCGCCTATGTCGACACCGACTTCAAGAAGGGCGAGTTCGTCGTGAACGGCCGCAACGAAGTGAGTGGCGGCGTGGTCGCGACGGTCGGCGTCGCCTTCTAAGCCGTCCGGCGCAAGCCGAGCGAAAGGCCGGGGCGGTGTGGGGACCGCGCCCGGCCTTTTTGCGTCCGCTGCTGCTGCGAAATAAGCCGCATTTCGGGGCCAAAACGGCCCCTTCTTTTTGTGCTGCGGAAAGCACAGTTCCACGCGGATGCAAAAAAATTACGCGACGACGAAACCGATCCCTCGCTTTCGAGTTTACTGGTCCGTCAGAGCGGTTGGAGCGTTACCGAAACGTTGCGTCCTGATCCGAGACATTTCGGCAACAGTCCACATTTTTGCGCGCTTGCGTAGAACTAGGGCAGTGTTTAGGGGTTTTGAGTACCTTGCACGCTCCCAGGAAGGAAAAGGGGATACACATGCGTAAATTCGCCATGATGGCCATTCTGGCTACTTCGGCGCTCGCATCGCCCGCCATGGCCAAAGACAAGGCCTGGTATGTCGGTATTGAAGGCGGTGGCATCATCGTCGAAAAGACCCACATAAATATTGGTGCGGTCGACGACGCCGACGAGGCAAAGCACAAGAATGGCCTGTTCGATGTCGATGGCATCGTGGGCTATGATCTGGGCATCCTCCGTCTCGAAGCCGAGGTCGGCTACAAGCATACCGAGGTTAAGAGCCACGACACCTCGACGCCGCTGAACCTTTCGCCGGCTGGCACCTATGCCAGCTCGTCGAGCGGTAACACCTCGGTACTGAGCTTCATGGGCAACGCGCTCCTGAACTTCGGCGACGACGACGGTGTTCAGGGCTATGTCGGCGGTGGTGCCGGTGTCGCTCGCGTGCACTACGGCATCTACCGCCTGAACGGCGGCAACTGGTTCCTCGACGGCAGCGACAACCGCTTCGCCTTCCAGGGCATCGCCGGCCTGCTGTTCCCCGTGAACGACCATGTCGACGTTGGCGCCAAGTACCGCTTCTTCAACGTCTACATGGTCGTTCACGGGGAACAGCAGGCCGGCGATGC
>NZ_DATHFV010000160.1:0-9152 GCF_035317925.1 Sphingomonas sp. | reverse complement strand
AATCCCGGTCAGGACCAGTCCCGCCGCCAGGTGACCGGTGCCGGTGCGGCTCGCCATTTCGAACCCGAACAGGAGGCAGCCGAGCGCAACGCCAGAAAGCAGGAAGCCGCGCGGGTCGAATGGCGGGGCCGCCTTTTCGCGAACGTCGGCGATATATTTGCCGACCAGGATGAAGCCGGCGATCCCGATCGGCAGATTGAGCCAGAAGATCCAGCGCCAGTCGAGATAGGTGACGATGAAGCCGCCGAGCGGCGGCCCGACGATCGGCCCGACCATCGCCGGCATGATCAGCCAGGACATGGCCGAGACCATGTCGCGCTTGTCGACCGAACGCAGCAGCACCAGCCGCCCGATCGGAAGCATCATCGCACCGCCAATCCCCTGGACGAAGCGTGCGACCACGATCGCGGGCAAGGTCGGCGCAAGCCCGCAGGCGATCGACCCGGCGACGAACATAAAGATGGCGGTACGGAACACACTGCGTGCGCCAAAGCGATCAGCGACATTGCCCGATGCCGGTATGAACACCGCCAACGCCAGCAAATAGGAGGTGAGCGCGATGCTCATTTCGGGCGCGCGTACCCCGAAATCGCGCGCCATGGTCGGCAGCGCTGTAGCAAGCACGGTCGCGTCGAGCGCCTCCATGAACAAGGCGCAGGCGATGATCAGCGCGATCGTACGGTAATGGGCCCCTCGCGGTCCGCCGTCGTCCGGCTCGACCGTTTGCGCGATGCCGTCCGCCGCCGGCACGATCCCATCGCGCACCTCCAGATTGACCGAGGCGATACCGCGACGGCGGGGACGGATCAGCAGACGCAGATCGAACACAGGGGGAAGATGGAGCATCTTTGCTGACCTATCTGGCGCGCTGGCCGCACGATGCAATGCGCTAAAGCAAGGATCGGCCGACTTTTTGCTCGACCTGATGCCTAGCCGAGCGGCTCCACATCGACCGCGACGTCGATCTTCTGCCCGTCCCGGCCCAGGAAGATGCCGTCGATCGGGGCGACATCGGCATAGTCGCGGCCGATCGCGGTGATGATATGGTCGGGACCCATCGTGACGCCGTTGGTGGGGTCGAACCCGATCCAGCCGCGCGCCGGGCCGCACCAGATCAGCACCCAGGCGTGGGTCGCGTCCGCGCCGACGAGGCGCTTCTGGCCCGGCGGCGGGGTAGTGCGCAGATAGCCCGAGACATAAGCGGTTGAGAGGCCGGCCGAGCGCGCGCCCGAGATCATGATCTGCGCGAAATCCTGGCACACGCCGCGCTTCTTGGCGAAGGCCTCGGCCGGGCTGGTGTCGAGCTGGGTCGCGCTGCCGTCATAGTGAAAGCCCGCCTGGATCACCTTGGCGAGCGCGAGGCCGGCCTCGACCACATTACGATCGGGCTTGAGCTCGGCGCCGCACCAGGCCGCGATCTGCGGGAAGGCGGCGATCAGCGGCGACGGGAACAGGTAATTGGCGGGTCCGTACGGCCCGATATCCCTGGCCTCGCGCGCCAGCCGGCCGGCTTCGGCGACCGTAATATCGTCGGCCTGGGCCACGGGCGCGACGCGATCGACCACGACATGCGCGCGGCTTTCGATCAGCAATTCGGTCGCCGGCTTGTCGACGACGATGCGGGTCGCGTGGACCGGATAGCCGCTGGGACGACCGGGCGTTTCCGACGCGGCGGGCTCGATCGCGAGCTTATGATCCTCGACCCGCTGGCCGTCCCAGTCGATCGGCTTGAGCCGCAGGTTGCAACGCGCGAACCGCACCGGAAAGGCATAGCGGAAGCGCGTCGCGTGGGTGATCGCGTAGCGCATCAGGCTCCAATCCTGCTCATGCTAGCGTCATGCCCGGCGCGCGCACCGTCTCGGCACCCTGCAGGAAATAGCGTGCGGCGAGCGCATCACTCAGCGCCATCAGCCGGTTTTCCAGCCCGAGCAAAGTCGCGGGCGACAAGGATTCCGGCTTCACCGTCGCCACCGTCAGCGCGATCTCGTTGGCCATCGCGACATGGTCTTCCTGCAGGCCATCGTCGCGGATCGACGGCAGCGCCGCGAGATGCTCGCGAATCCGGTCGATCTGGAAGCCGAGACTGCGCGGATTGAACGGATCCAGCGCGACCAGATCGCGCACCGGCACCAGCGCCAGCCCGGTCATATAGCGCGCGCGATAGGTGATCTGGCTGTCCATCAGGTCGAGCAAGGTGGTGAGATCGTCGACCGTCGCTGCGTCGCTCGCAAATTGGCGGGTCAGCCGGCACGCCGCCAGCGCGCGTTCGATCCGGCGGCCGAGATCGTGGAAGCGCCAGGCGGCGGTGCGGCCCATATTCTCGGCGGCGAGCCCGGCGAGCGCAGCGAACCTTTCCTGCAATTGGCCGACGCGGTTGAGCATCGCGGTCGCGTCATAACCCTGCGTCAGCGGCAAGGGCGCGTCGATCAGCCGCCACACGTCCGCCGACAGGCGATCGCGAATGCCCGATGCGATGCCGTGGATCGTGCCGAACAACTGGCTGATGCTGGCGGGCCCGTTGCCGTCGAGCGCAACGTCGGCCAGTTCGGCGAGATCGCGGATCGCGCCCTGCTCGTCATCGTCATCCTCGTCCTCTTCCTCCTCGGGATCGGCGTCGATCCTGGAGGCGCCGGTCGAGATCAGCAGGGTCGCCAGCCGGTCGAGCGTGACCGGCACAAGGCTGGCGCCGCTGTCGGCGTCGATCGTGCCGCCAAGCGTCGCGCGCACCAGCCGCAACGTCGCCTCGCCGCGTTCGAGATAGCGGCCGAGCCAATAGAGATTGTCCGCCGCGCGGCTCGGCAAGGTGCCGGGATTGCGGCGCACCGCGACATGCTGCGGCAGCAGCGAGACATGCTCGACCGGCCGCAACGCGACCACGCCGACGTCGGCCGAATAGGCGCCCTCGCCCATGATCGTCGCGCGCTCGTCGGCGATATTGCCGAGCCGCGCGAACCCGCCGGGCATGACCGTCCAATTGCCCTTGCCGTCGCGCGCGGCGAAGGCGCGCAGGATGAACGGACGCGCCACCAGCCGCCCGTCGGCGACGATCGGCATGGTCGACAGCCGTACGACCTCGCGGCCGACATAATCCTGCGGACGGAGCTTCATCGCCTCGTCCAGCGCGATCCGCGCATAGGGATCGAGGCTCGAGCCAAGCACCGCGCCATTGGGCAGGCCCTCGACCGGATCGGCGAAGGCCGGGCCGACGATCAGTTCGTCGAGCCGTGCCAGCATCGCCTTGCACGGCCCGTCCTGCCCGCACCACCAGGTCGCGATATTGGGCAGCTTCAATTTCTCGCCGAGCAGATGCCGCGACAAGGCCGGCAGGAAGGCGGCGAAGGCCGGCGATTCGACCACGCCGCACCCGGGCGCGTTGGCGATCACCGCCTCGCCGCTCGCGATCGCGTCCATCAAGCCGGGCACGCCGATGCGCGAGGTCGAATCGAACGCGAGCGGATCGAGGAAGCGCGAATCCATCCGCCGCCAAAGGGCGTCGACCCGCTTCAGCCCCTCGATCGTGCGGACGTAGAGGCGGTTGTCGCGCACCGCGAGATCGTCGCCCTCGACCAGCAGCAGGCCGAGATAACGCGCCAGATGCGCCTGTTCGGCATAGGATTGGTTGTAGCGGCCGGGCGTGAGCAGTCCGATCCGCGGATCGGAGCGCTTGCACGCGGCGGCGAGGCCTTCGCGGAAATCGCTGAAGAAGGGCGCCAGCCGCTGGAGGTTGAGCCGCGTCTGGAGCGCGCCCATCACCCGGCTCGCGGCCAGACGGTTCTCCAGCGCATAGCCCGCGCCCACCGGCGCGCGCGCATGATCGTTGAGCACGCGCCATTCGCCGTCGGGCCCGCGTCCGAGATCGACCGCATAGATATGCAGGTGATGGCCATCGACCGGCTGCATGCCGATCATCGACCGCCAGAAATGGCGCGATCCGGTGATCAGCGATGCGGGCAGATGGCCGTCGGCGACCAGCTTGGCCTCGCCGTAAATGTCGCCGAGCAGGCGCTCCATCAGTTCCGCGCGCTGGGCGACGCCCTCGGCGATGCTCCGCCATTCGTCCTCGCCGATCAGCAGTGGCAAGGCCGACGACGGCCACGGTCGTTCGTTCGAATCGCCGGGCAGGCGGAAGGCGGTCCCGATCTCGTCGACCTGGCGATCGATCCGGTCCTGCAGCCGCTGCAGCCGGCCTTCGGTCAGCGTCGCGACGCCGTCGAACAGATGGTGCCACCAGCGCCCGCCGCGCGCCATGTCGTCGCGCACGACATCGCCCGCGCCCGCCTGATTGATATAGGATTCGAGCCAGCCCTGCCCCCACGAGGGCAGGCCGGGCAGCAAGGCCATGTTCGTCCCCCCGACCATGGCTACAAGCCCGCGGGTCGCCGAAGGTCGAGCGTCATCGGGAAATCGCCTGCTCTCTCTTCCTGCGGCATCGCCACCGTGCCCGGCGTGTGCCCATGATCGACGAAGCGCGCCTTGCGCCGCGCCTCGGCCTCATAATCATTGATCGGCACATTGTCATAGCTGCGTCCGCCCGGATGGCCGACATGATAGACGCAGCCGCCGAGCGACCGCCCGTTCCAGCGGTCGAGCAGATCGAACGTCAGCGGCGCATTGGCAGGCAGGCGCGGGTGGAGGCAATTGCTCGGCTCCCACGCCTTGTAGCGCACCCCGCCGACCGCTTCGCCGGGCGATCCGGTCGGCGTCATCGGCACCATCCGCCCGTTGCACGCGACGATATGGCGGCCGGGGACGAGGCCCGAGGCGCGCACCTGCAGCCGCTCGGTCGAGCTGTCGACATAGCGCACCGTGCCGCCGATCGCGCCGGTCTCGCCCAGCACCGGCCAGGGTTCGAGCGCGTGGCTGATCTCGATACCGACGCCGCCTGCCGTGACGGTGCCATGAACCGGGAAGCGGAACTGGCGCTGCGCCTCGAACCAGCTGGGGTCGAAATCGTAACCCGCCTGACGCAGGTCGCTCAGCACTTCGATGAAATCGGCCCACACGAAATGGCCGAGCATGAAGCGGTCGTGCAAAGTCGTGCCCCAGCGCACCAGCAACCCGTCCTGCGGCTCGCGCCAGAACCAGGCGGTCATCGCGCGGATCAGCAATTGCTGGGCAAGGCTCATCTTGGCTTCGGGCGGCATCTCGAACCCGCGAAATTCGACCAGGCCGAGGCGGCCGGTCGGGCCGTCGGGCGAGAAGAGCTTGTCGATGCAAATTTCGGTGCGGTGCGTGTTGCCGGTAACATCGACCAGCAGATTGCGGAACAGCCGGTCGACCACCCACGGCTGCGGCGTCTTGCCCCCGTTCGGTCCGAACGGATTGGCGACCTGCGCCAGCGCGATCTCCAGTTCGTACAAGCCGTCATGTCGCGCCTCGTCGATACGCGGCGACTGGCTGGTCGGGCCGATGAACAGGCCCGAGAAAAGGTAGGACAGCGACGGATGGCGCTGCCAATAGAGCACGAAGCTCTTGAGCAGGTCGGGCCGGCGGATGAACGGGCTGTCGCTGACCGATCGTCCGCCCAGCACAAGATGATTGCCGCCGCCGGTGCCGACCGATCGGCCGTCGATCAGGAACTTGTCCGCGGTCAGCTTGATCTCGCGTGCCATGTCGTAGAGCGAGGTGGTCAGATCGACCGTCTCTTCCCACGCCGATGTCGGCTGGATGTTGACCTCGATCACGCCGGGATCGGGCGTGACCTTGAGCACCTGCAGCCGCGGATCGGGCGGTGGGGCATAGCCCTCGATCCGCACCGGGATGCGCGTTTCTTCCGCCGTCGCCTCGACCGCCGCGACCAGTTCCAGATAATCTTCGAGCTTCTCGGTCGGCGGCAGGAACACCGCGACATAGGCGCCGCGCGGCTCGACCGTCATCGCGGTGCGGACCGCGCCTTCGATGATGACCTGTTCGGTCCGCTCCTGCGCGCCCGCACCCTCGGCCTGCGCCACCGCCTGGGCCCGCTGCGGATGCTGCTCGGTCGCGGCGATCGGCGGACCCTGCTCGCGGAAATCGGGCAAGGGTCCGCGCGGCTCGGTCGTGTCGCGGATATGGATATAGGGATATTGCGCCGGCGGCACGAACGGCAGCGAGCCCAACGGCAGACGATAGCCGACCGCGCTGTCGCCGGGCGCGAGGAACAGGCGTCCGCGCCGCACACGCCATTGCTCGCTCTTCCAGCGGCGCGGTTCCGGTTCGCTCGCCGCCTGCCACGCCTGGATCGGCAGGACATAACCGACCGGCCGCGACAGCCCCTTCTCGAACGCCTTGACCATCCGCGCCCGTGCTTCCGGATCGTCGATCTCGGGCGCGGTCGGGTCGGTATTGGCGGGAAGCTCGGCTTCCTTGATCGACCAGGTGACCGGGTCTTCGAACGCCGGCTGGACATTCTCCAGCGGCACGTCGAGCCGCGCCGCGACCGCCTTCAGGAAACGCTGCGCCTCGTCGACGTCGAGCTGGCTGACATCCTGCCCGCCATCGACCGCGATCAGGCTGGTATCGCGCCATACCGGCACGCCGTCCAGCCGCCAGTAAACCGAATAGCCCCAGCGCGGCAGGCTCTCGCCCGGATACCATTTGCCCTGGCCGTGATGGATCAGCCCGCCGGGCGCGAACTTGTCGCGCATCTTGCGGATCAGCGTGTCGGCATAGCCCGCCTTGGTCGGCCCGACCGCGTCGGCATTCCATTCGGGCGCCTCGGGATCGTCCGCCGCGAGGAAAGTCGGCTCCCCGCCGGTGGTGAGGCGCACGTCCTGCGCCTGCAGATCGGCGTCGACCTTGCGGCCGAGATCGTCGAGCGAACGCCAGCGCGCGTCGGTGAAGGGCTTGGTGATGCGCACCGCTTCGGCGATGCGCTGCACGTCCATCACGAAATCGAAGTCGGTATGCGCGGGCTCCAGCAACGTGCCCTCGATCGGCGTCGCCGAGCGGTAATGCGGCGTCGCGCACAGCGGGATATGGCCCTCGCCCGCGAACAGGCCGCTGGTCGGATCGAGCCCGATCCAGCCCGCGCCGGGGATATAGACCTCCGCCCAGGCGTGCAGATCGCACACGTCCCTGGCGACGCCCTTCGGCCCCTCGACCGGGATCACGTCGGGGGTGAGCTGGATCGAATAACCCGAGACGAAGCGCGCGGCGAAACCCAGCCGGCGCAGCAACTGCACCATCAGCCAGGAGGAATCGCGGCACGATCCGGTGCCGATCTCCAGCGTCTGCTCCGGGAATTGCACGCCGGGTTCGAGCCGGATGACGTAGCCGACCGTCTCGTTCACCGCGCGGTTGAGCGCGACGAGGAAGTCGATCGACCCCATCTGCACGTCCTTGAAGCGCTGATAGAGCGCCTCGAACCTGGGACCCTGCGGCTCGAGCTCGAAATAGGCCGACAGATCGGTGCGCAGATCGGGGGCGTATTCGAACGGCCGTTGCGACGCATAATCCTCGACGAAGAAGTCGAACGGATTGATCACGGTCAGGTCCGCGATCAGATCGACCGTGACGCGGAATTCGGTCGTCGGGTCGGGCACGACGATCCGCGCCAGCCAATTGCCGTGCGGATCCTGCTGCCAGTTGATGAAATGCGCTTCGGGCAGGATCGTCAGCGAATAATTGGGCACCGCGGTGCGGCTGTGCGGCGCCGGACGCAGGCGGATGATCTGCGGCCCGAGCAGGATCGGATGGTCGTAGCGATACGACGTCACATGATGGAGCGCGGCCTGAATCACCTTCGCGCTTGCAGCACAGGGCAGGCGCGGCGGCAAGCAAGTTGCCGATTTTGGCCCCCACAGGCGCAATTAATTGTCGGGCTAACCGGCATGACTTGTCCCTAACGCCTGAGCGCGCTTAAGACCCCCGCAGTATTTTGATCAGGAGTTTCGACCCCCATGAAGACCCGCGCCGCCGTCGCGTTCGAAGCGAAAAAGCCGCTCGAAATCGTCGAGGTCGATCTCGAAGGCCCCAAAGCGGGCGAAGTGCTGGTCGAGATCATGGCGACCGGCATCTGCCATACCGACGCCTACACGCTCGACGGGCTCGACAGCGAAGGCCTGTTCCCCTCGATCCTCGGCCATGAGGGCGCGGGTATCGTGCGCGAGGTCGGGCCCGGCGTCACCTCGGTGAAGCCCGGCGATCACGTCATCCCGCTCTACACGCCCGAATGCCGCCAGTGTAAGTCGTGCCTCAGCGGCAAGACCAACCTCTGCACCGCGATCCGCGCCACCCAGGGCAAGGGCGTGATGCCCGACGGCACCAGCCGCTTCTCCTACAAGGGCCGGAGCATCTTCCATTATATGGGCTGCTCGACCTTCTCGAACTTCACCGTGCTCCCCGAAATCGCGGTCGCGAAGATCCGCGACGACGCGCCGTTCAAGACGAGCTGCTATGTCGGCTGCGGCGTCACCACCGGCGTCGGCGCGGTCGTCAATACCGCCAAGGTCCAGGTCGGCGACAATGTCGTCGTGTTCGGCCTCGGCGGGATCGGCCTCAACGTGCTGCAGGGCGCGCGGATGGCCGGCGCCAGCAAGATCATCGGCGTGGACATCAATCCGGACCGCGAGGAATGGGGCCGCCGCTTCGGCATGACCGATTTCATCGATGGCCGCGGCAAGGATCGCGCGCAGACGATCGCCGAAATCCTCGCGCTGACCGACGGCGGCGCCGACTACACGTTCGACTGCACCGGCAATACCGAAGTGATGCGGACCGCGCTCGAGGCCTGCCATCGCGGCTGGGGCACCTCGATCATCATCGGCGTGGCCGAAGCCGGCAAGGAGATCAGCACCCGCCCGTTCCAGCTCGTCACCGGCCGCAACTGGCGCGGCACCGCGTTCGGCGGCGCCAAGGGCCGCACCGACGTCCCCAAGATCATCGACTGGTACATGAACGGCAAGATCGAGATCGACCCGATGATCACGCACGTGCTGACGCTCGACGAAATCAACAAGGGCTTCGATCTGATGCATGCGGGCGAAAGCATTCGCAGCGTCGTGGTGTACTGATCCGTGCTGGAAACACTCTCCATCAACAAGGCCTTCGAGGGCGTCCAGGGCGTCTACCGTCACGCCTCCACCGCGACGAACACCGACATGACGTTTTCGGTGTTCGTCCCCGCGCATGAGGAAGGCGAAAAACTCCCGGTCGTCTGGTGGCTGTCGGGG
>NZ_DATHFV010000159.1:0-7878 GCF_035317925.1 Sphingomonas sp. | reverse complement strand
AAGTTCAGCCCGTAGTCGGTCTGATCGCCATTCCACATCCGGTCGAACACCCAATTACCGTCCGCGTCATAATGGCCTTCCTCGATCCGCACGAGCTGCAGCATCTCGCCCGGCGCGGCGTTGGCCAGCTCGATCTGGACGCGCGCATGGAGTGCGGTGACGAGATATTCGTCCGGCCCCAATTGCGCGATCACCGCGCCGCCGGAGGGATAGTCATTGCCTTCGGCCGGCTTGAAGCCGAATTGCGCGCGGCCGAAGCTTACCGTCGCCCTATATTTGCCGAGGTCGATCACCTGCTCGTGCTTGGCCGCCGGATCGGTCGGCTCGGCAACGCCCCACGTCTTGCCGGTCAAAGCCAGCACGGGCCAGACATGCACGAGCTGCCCGAACAGGCGGTAATTGAGCGCGAACGCGTCGAGCGTCCCGTCGTCCAGCTTGGCGGCGCCGAGCGGGAAGTTCCAATAACCGGTCTCGTCCATGCCGAATGGCGAGAAGCCGATCGTGCCCCGGCCCATCGCCGGGAAGAAGTAGCGCGCGAACTCCTTCTTGTTGCCGGTCTCGGGCACGAACAGGGCATTGTCCGGCCGATCATATTGATCGAGGAAGCCCAGATAATCGTGATGGTCCGAATTGTAGATGTCGGGCGCCAGCACATCGACATGCGGCGCCGCCGCCTTCCACACATCGAGCACCGCCGGATCGGGACCGCCCGACGAGTAAGTGTTGGGATCCTGCCAGACGTCGGTATGGCTGGGTAAAGCAGCGTTGACGTACATCGGCAGCGGCTTGATCGCCTTGCCCGCCGCCGCGACCTGATCGATGTAGCCCGCGACATACCAGGCATGGAACGCCAGCTCCGCATCGCGGCCGAACACTTGCGTCCAAGTGCCTGTCTTGCCGATCTTGGCCGCCAAAGGCGCGGGCACGGCGCCGGCGAAGAGCTTGTCCGCCTGCGGCGAATGATCGCGTGCGAGGCCGTAGCTGCCGCTCTCATTTTCGACCTGGACCATCAGCACGGTGTTCTGGCCGTCGGCATCCTTCAGATGCTGGATCAGGTGCGCGAAGGCGTTCTTGTCCGCCGCCAGCGTGTTCGTCCCGAAGGGCGTCAGCGCGTAATGGATCTGACCCTTGAGGTTGGTCATGCGCGGGAAGCGCTTCGGGTCGAGCTTGACCCAGGCGGGCGTGTAGTTGGCGTTGGTGTTCTTCCACGTCCCGAACCACAGGATGACGAGGCGCTTGTCGTGCGCGCGCGCTTCCTTGAGCAGGGTATCGAGGAAGGAGAAATCGAACTTCCCCTCCACGGGCTCGATCTGCTCCCACGCGACCGGCACCTCGAGCGTGTTCGCGCCGAGCTTCTCGATCGTCGGCCACACCTTGGGCAGAGCGGCGGCGTAATTGGACGAATTGTTGACCTGCGCGCCGAGCATCAGGAACGGCTTGCCGTCGACGATCAGCGCATGGCGACCATTCTGGGCGACGATGTGCGGCAGGTTGGATGGCGCGGCCGACGCCGGCGCGCACGCCAGGGCCGCCACGGACCCCGCAACCGTCAGAATCTCGCGCAGCATCAGCCTCTCCCCTTGGGTTTCGTCGACCCGTGGCGGGATGATAGGCGAGCGTCAGGCTGGGATAAATATGATTTTTACAGGTTGGGCAGAGGGGCGGCCGTGGCCGCCCCTCGCAAGGTTCAGAACTTGAACTTGGCAGACGCGCCGACGATCCGCGGATCGTTGATCATGCCGGTCAGATTGTTGAAGTCGATCGCGCTGATCGAGCGGATCTGGTTGAGGATGTTGCGGCCGAATACCGCCAGCTCCAGCCCGCTGTGCATCTGATAGCCAAGCTTGAGCCCGCCTTCGGTCAGCGACCGGCCGCGGAACTCCTTCGCCTCATAGAGGAAGTAGTTGATGTCGCTGCGATAGGCCCAGTCGGTTATCGCGAACACCTCGTCGCCATTGGCGAGCGGGATGCCGTAGCGGAGCGTGAAGTTGGCAACGTAACGCGGCGCCTGCGGCAGGCGGTTGCCGTTGACCAGGGCAACCGTGGCGCCGTTCACAATCGTCTCGGGATCGGTCACGGTGCAGAGCGCGCCGCAGACGCCGACCACCAGGTTCGGATCCTTGATCTTGGTGAAGTTATAGCTGCCCGACGCGGTGAAGGTCAGGTTCGGCATCGGCCGCGCCTCGATCTCCGCCTCGATGCCATGGCCCAGCACATGATCCGCGCTGAGCAGGCGCGCCGAATTGGTCGCGCCGCCGACCGCGGTGATCTGCAGGTCCTTGGTGCGGTTCCAATAGGCATCGAGCGCGAAGTTGACCTTATGGTCGAGCGTCGCACCCTTGATGCCGCCCTCGGCCGAGATCGTGGTCTGCTTGGGCGCGCTGTTCTGGAAGCTGCCGAAGGTCACGCGATCCTGGATCGCCGGGCCCTGATAGCCGGTCGCGACGCGCGCGTAGAAGTTGATCGTGCGGCTCGCGGCATAGGTCGCACTCGCATCCCAGGTCACGTCGGAGCCATTGACCACCTCGCGCGTCGGCAGCGTGTCCGACAAGGCGAAGGACGGCGCATAACCCGTCACCAGATCATTCTTGTGATCGTGCGAGTACCGCACGCCGGCGCGCAGCGTCAGCTGGTCGATCTTGTAGTCGGCCGAGGCGAAGATGCCGTAATTCACGTTCAGGTCGTCATGGACGAGATCCTGATCGAGATTGGCCGGACGCGTCGTGTAGGGCGTGGCATAATCGAACTCGTCGTAGCGCAGCTTCTGGTGGAAATAATAAGCGCCACCCTGAAAGCGGAGGCCGCCCATATCCTCCGACGCGAAGCGCAGCTCCTGGCTGAATTCGCTCGGCTTGGTGATGCCGCCGGTATTGTCCGCGAACAGCGCCTGGTTGAGCGCCAGCGGCGGGAAGGTGTAGACGTCGCCACCGTCGATATCGCCCGTGCTCTCGACCCGCGCATGTTCGTAGGCGGTAATCGAATAGAGCGTGCCCAGGCCTTCGAAATGATAATCAAGGTGCAGGTTGGTGCCCCACTGGGTCATGCTCTGGCTCGTATAGCCGTCGAGCGCGACCTCATCCTTCTTGAAGCCGGTGTTGAAGTCGTTGCTGCCCTGCTTGAACAGGCCGGCGCGGAAGACGCGTGGGCTTCCGTCGAGATCGCGCGCATGGACGTTGACGAGCGCGCTGAAGTCGCCCGATTCATAACCAAGCTGGAAGCGGCCAGCGAGATCGCGATAGCCTTCCAGATTCTTGTCGGCGACGCCGGTGGTGGCGGTGTTGTGCACCCAGTCGTCGCGGCGCTGGAGGATACCCGACACGCGCGCATTGAAGCCGTTGCCGAGCGGCACGTTGATCGCGGCCTCGGCATTGACCGTATTGTAGGTGCCCCACTCGACCGAACCGTAGCCGCCGAACTGATCGGTCGGCTTGGCGGAATCGAGCTTGATCACGCCCGCCGGCGTGTTGCGGCCGAACAGGCTGCCCTGCGGCCCGCGCAGCACTTCGACATTGGCGAGATCGAACACGGGGAAGGATTTGAGCATCGGATTTTCGAGCGCCACATCGTCATAGACGATCGACACCGGCTGGGCGGCGTTGGGATCGAAATCGGTATTGCCAAGGCCGCGAATGTAGAAACGCGGGAAGGTGCGGCCGAACGAGCTTTCGATCTGCAGGCTGGGCGTACGCGACGACAGGAAGCGAATGTCGAGGCCGCTCGAGTTGAGAACGTCGAGCTTGTCGCCGTTGATCGCGGTTACCGCCACCGGCACGTCCCTGGCATTTTCCGCGCGGCGCGTGGCGGTGACGACGATTTCTCCGGTATCGCTATCGGCGGCGGGGACTGCGGGCGCCGCATCATCGGCCGCCTGGGCCGCACCGGCAACGAGCATCAGCGCGGCGAGCGCCACGCCATGGTTCAACAGGCGGCGCGTGCCGGCAAGCTTGGCTTGGTAGATCATGATTGTCCGGGTCCCCTTAAGGTTCAGGCCGGCATCCTCTCCGATCCTGAGCGTCGGATTTCATGGAAGCGTAACAAAAGCCGGTCCGGCCGGATAGCGGCGCGCCGTCGGCGCGCACGGTCTGACGGTCAGGTGTGGTGCGGGCGCTACAATGCGCCGATCAGCCGACCAGCCGTATAACACGGCCCCGCAGCGCGGCGCCGATCCGGCGCGCCTGCCCCTCGTCATTCCAGATATGGAAAGAGAGGCGCAGGATATCGCGCCGCCGGTCGAAACGGCAACCGAGCGCCCGCAGCGCGGCCTCGGCACCGTCGACATCGTCGCACGTCAGACAGAGCGTGCCGCCGCGATCCTGCATCGCGAACTCCACATCCGCCGCATCCGCCATCGTGTCGATCAGCACACGGTTAGCGGCCAGGATCGCCGTAATACCTATGTCCATCACCGTCTCGATCCCGCTCGCCGCGAGCACGCATGGCGCCGGCGCGGGCGTGCCGCCCCAGAAGCGGCGCGCATCTTCGGCATAACGGAAATCCCGGATATCGAATTCGAATGGGTTCGCGTGGCTGAACCAGCCGGCATTGATTGGCGCGAATGTGCCAATCAGCTCGCGCCGCATCCAAAGGAAGCCCGCGCCGGGGCCGCCGCACAGCCATTTGACGCTCGATCCGACCAGCGCGTCCACACCCCACAGTTGCGGCTGAACGGGCAGGATGCCGACCGCCTGACAGGCATCGACCACCGATATCGCGCCGGCGGCGCGCGCCAGCCGCGCGATCTCCGCCATCGGCGAGACGAGGCCGCTGTTCGAATGGACGTGCATCGGCACGATCGCCGCGACGTGCGGGCCGATCGCATCGGTCCAGCTCTGCGGGTCGATCGGATTGCGATCCTCGGGAATGAGTTCCAGTTTGAAGCCGAGCGCGCCAAGCTGACGCATCGCGAAACCGACCGTCGCGAAAGCGTGCGCGGAGGCGAGCAGGACATCGCGCCCCGGCTCGCGCTTCAACCCCGACAGGATCGCGGTCAGCGCGGCCGACACCGAAGGCTGCGGGCAGACCTCCGCGACTTCCGCCCCGATCAGCCCAGCGACGCCGGCGCGGAAAGCATCGATCGCGGGAAGCCATGTGCTCCAACCGTCTGATCCCTCCTCGGCCCATGGGTCCAACAGGTCTTTATTCAATCGCGCGCGCGAGCCGCGCGGCAGGCAGCCGACCGAATGGCTCAACAGATAAGGCCCCGGGCCCGGCACCTCGAACAGGTCGCGGGGATCGGCGGTCATGCCACCGCCCGCCGCAGCCGTTCGAGATCGGCATGGCGCGTCACGCTTTCGCCATCCGCCACCGCGCAGCGATAATCGCGCAAGATCTTGAGCGAGCGCAGCAGCACGGGCAAGGGCGGTCCGCTCGCGGTGACGCCCTTGAGGTGGGTTTCGTTCAGGCCCGCCGACGGCGCGGTGATGAACTTGTCGACCAATATGTCGTGATGCTGCCGCGCGGTTTCGGCGAACATATCGCACACGGCAAGGAAGGCGCGCGCGTTGGTCTGAAACCAGGGTTGGCGCGCGCTGTCGTCGGCCAGCAGCAACAATTCGTCGAGCAGGCTGCGATAGGTCATGCACTCGCGCAGGCGCGCCTGCTCCGACGGCAGCATGAAGGGCATCTTGTCGACCAGAAGCTGCGCATAATAAGGATCGTTGGCGCGCGTCAGGCCGAGCAGCAGATCGATCTCGTTGATGCCCGAAAAGTCGCCGGCATTGGCGCCGCGATATTCGGTGCGGCCGACACGATAGGGTTTGTAATAAGGCCGGACGCAGAAGAAAAAGCGGTCGATATCGAGCTCGGCCGCGAGCCGTGCATTGAAACGGACCACATCCGAAAGCGCATTGCGCGCATCGTCGAAAAGCTGCGCCGCGATCGGGCTCGACACGCCGAGATGGACGACCCGGCCGAGCGCGTCGGCGGCGCGCTGCAGGCCGAGAATGCCGCGCGCATTCTCGTCGATAAACAGGAATTCGTCGGGCAGCGAGGTGAAGCTCTTGCGCACGCCGCGCACCGCCAGATTGTGGGTCGCAAGATGCGCAGTCGCGAAGCGCGGCGCCATCCCGATCGACGCGCCGACATGCAGCGCGAGCGACGAGGCTTCCGGGAAAGGCGATTTTTCTTCGCGCGCCGGATTGGTCAGCTCGTGCCGGCGGAGCGCGCCCATATACATGCCGACATTGCCGAGTACGCCGAACGCGCTGGAGAAACCGTCGCCGGTATTTCCCTCGGCCAGCAGCCGCACAACATGCGCACGCCCCTCATCGCGCAATGCGGCCTTGAGGGGATCGCCGATCCCATCGACATTGGCGCGATCGGCCTGGGCGAAATAGAGCTCTTCGAGCGCGCTGTTGATCGCGATGAAGGCGGTGCGGATCCAGGTATCGAAAGCCTGTGCGTTAGCGGACATGCCGCCTCTTATCCCGCCGCGAGCGCCTTCTCCAGCACGACCATGTCCAGCGGCGGATCGACCAGGATCGGGAAGGGCCGCGTCTCGCGCGTTCGCACGAAGCCGCGCCGTTCGTAATAAGCGATCAGTTCGACGCGTTTTGAGATCACCGTCATCTCGATGCGCGAGACGCCGAGCTCGTCGCGCGCCACGCGTTCGGCCGCGGCCATGATCATCTTGCCGATTCCGCCGGCCTGGCAGGCGGGATCGACGCACAGCAGGCCGAGATAGGCCAGATCGCGGTTCTGTCGCGTCAGCGCGACGCAGCCGAGCACGGCGTTTCCGCGCTCCGCGACCAGCAATCGCTGTTTCTGTGCGTCCAGAAATAAGTGAAGTTCATCATAATCAATACGTTCGCCCGAAAGCAGGTCGGCTTCGTGCGTCCAGCCCTGGCGCGCGCTGTCGCCGCGATAGGCGCGCTCGATCACCGGATGAAGCCGAGCCAGATCGGCCGGAACCGCTATCCGAACAGTCAGATCTTCCGTCATATCGCCTCTCCGGTCGGCCCTCGGCGCCCGGGGCGCAGGCATAAAAAAAGCCCCGACCCGAAGGCGGAGCTTATGTGCTTCATTGGTTGCGGGGACAGGATTTGAACCTGTGACCTTCAGGTTATGAGCCTGACGAGCTACCGGGCTGCTCCACCCCGCGCCACCAATATGGAGCTCAAGCTCCAGAAAACTACCCCTCCAGAGACGCAAACGCCTCCGACAATTGGGTCCCATCAAAGTATTAATTTGATGGGGTCCCTCATGCGGAGGCGCGCGGCCCTCGCGGGCGAAATGACATGTGAATGGGTTCAAAATCCGTGCTGCGCTGGCTTCAATGCCTGGCGACGACCTACTCTTCCATCGCTTAAGCGATAGTACCATCGGCGCTGTCTGGTTTCACGGCCGAGTTCGGGATGGGATCGGGTGGGTCACAGACGCTATGGCCACCAAGCAATGGAGCCAGCGCAGTACGGGTTGGTTCGAAAATCGATGCGTGCACCACATATGCTGAGTGAACCACATCAAGATCAGGAACAGTCCTGTCATTGATGGTGGAACTCTCAAGCGCGAATAGGACAATTAGTATCGGTTAGCTCCATGGATTACTCCACTTCCACATCCGATCTATCAAGGTCGTGGTCTCCGACCGTCCTAAGATATCTTATCTCGAGGGGAGCTTCCCGCTTAGATGCTTTCAGCGGTTATCTCGTCCATACATAGCTACCCAGCTGCGCTCTTGGCAGAACGACTGGTGCACCAGAGGTATGTTCATCCCGGTCCTCTCGTACTAGGGACAAGTCCTCTCAAATATCGACGCCCACGGCAGATAGGGACCAAACTGTCTCGCGACGTTCTGAACCCAGCTCACGTACCACTTTAATTGGCGAACAGCCAAACCCTTGGGACCTGCTCCAGCCCCAGGATGTGATGAGCCGACAT
>NZ_DATHFV010000158.1:0-14853 GCF_035317925.1 Sphingomonas sp. | reverse complement strand
CTTGGACAGCGGAGGGCGCTCGTAGGGAATCTCCGGCTCGTCGCCGACGATGGCGATCGTGCCTTCGAACTTGGCCTGGCGCAGCGCGATCGCAGCCTGCGCGCCGGCATGGCCCGCGCCAACGATCAATATGTCGTAGTGCGCGGTCATTCCTCGGGTGCGATGGTTATGCGCAGTCCATCGAGTGAATCGTCGAACGGAATCTGACAGGAAAGACGCGACTGCGGCCGGCGCCGGCTGGCACTATCCAGAAGTTCGTCCTCATCCTCGCTCATAGACGGCAGGCGATCGGCGAATGCGTCGTCGACATAGACGTGGCAGGTCGCGCACGAGCAGCATCCGCCGCAGATCGCCATGAGCTCGTCGACGCCGGCATCGCGGATCGCCTCCATCACGCTCAGGCCGTCGTCCGCCTCCACGACATGTTCGGTGCCGTCGCGGGCTACAATCGTCAGGTCAGGCATTGTCGGTCCCCGCCATCGCGCCGCTACCGGGCTCACGCATGCGCGGCCACCTCTGGTGCTTCTGCCGGGAGCGCATCGAGAAAGTGCGTGCGGAACCAGTCGTTGATCTCGCCCCCCGTGGCCAGCCAGATGTCATCGTGGCCGGCGATGTAGGCGAGCGCCTCCGCGAAGTGCTTCATTCGGAAAGGATGGCCGGTGATGAACGGATGCACCGACATCGACATGACGCGTGGCAGCTCGGCGGCCTCGGCATATAGCACGTCGAATTGATCGCGGATCATCTCGGCGAACGCTGCCGCCGTGGTGCCCTTGCCCATGATGGTCGGCACGTCGTTGATCTCCAGCGTGTAGGGTATGGTGATCAACGATCCGCTGCGGGTGCGCAGCGGTACCGGCAGTTCGTCATGCGTGTAGTTGGACACATATTCGATACCGGCCTCGGCCAGCAGATCGGGTGAATCGAAGCTCTCGGCGAGGCACATGCCCATCCAGCCGCGCGGTCGCTTGCCGGTCGCCTGCTCCACGATCGCGATCTGGTCGCGGATGAAGGCGCGCTCGGCCTCGCGATCCATCCGCGTGCAGATGCTGGTGTTGTTGTCGCCCTGAACGCACCATTCCCAGCCGCGCGCATTCCCTTCCGCGATGATCTCCGGATATTCGCGGCACACGTCGCTGTTGAGGTTGACCGTCCCGCGAAAGCCGGTGCGGTCCATCGCCGCCATCAGCCGCCACAACCCGACGCGGTTGCCGTAGTCGCGCCAGCCGTGATTGAGGATGTCGGGGCTGAGATCGAGCGTGCCGGGATAGATGGCATGGGCGAGGCCGGTCGTGCCGAACGGCACATGCTCGATATTGACGTAGATCATCACCGCGAGGCGCTTGCCGCCCGGAAAGCGTACCGGACGCCGCCGCGTGATCGGCAGGAAATCGTAGCGCGGCGACTGGGTCGAACTCGCTATCATAGGGCCAGCGCCGCGATCGCCGCCTTGCGGTTCTCGTCGCAAAATACCTTCGCCATGCTGGCGGCGAGGTTCGGCTCGCTCATGTCGAACAGGGCGTTGTTGCCGGACACCCATTGAAAATCATGCTTGATGCGCGCGATCAGCCAACGCTCGCCGCGCCGCTCGAAATGGACGTCGTACCAGCCATATTGATTATATTCCGACACGCCCAGGTCCGTCGCCTTCCAGTGGCGTGCCGTCATGTAAACCAGCGCGAGGGCGTGATCGCCGTCGACGTCGATATGGAAGTTGGAATAGGTGTGATGGCGCCGCACCGGCGACAGGATCAGTTCCGCAAAGTCGGTCCAGTCGTCCGCCGAAACACGGATCTCGTCGCAGCCGGTTAGCCGCTTGAAATCGATCAGCACATGATCGGTGAAGGTCGAACGGTAGAGCGGCCAATCTCCCGCATCGAGCGCACGCCCGAAATTGAGCATCACCTTGGTGATCGCGCGCTCGTCCCAGAGCACGGCGAGCTTGTCGGCGTCGGTCATGATCTCTCCTCGAGTTTTCCTGGCGTGAAGCGGACGGGCAGGCTTGGCAGGAAAGCATAATCGCCCCCGCCGAACCGGAAGGGGGGCACCGGCTCCACGATGGTGAGATCGGGAAGCCAGGTCAGCAGCTCCTCCAGCAGGATCTTCAGCTCCATCCGCGCGAGGCCGGCGCCGGGGCAGCTGTGGATGCCGAAGCCGAAACTCATGTGGCGGCTGTTGGGCCGGTCGAGATCGAAGCGGGCCGGTGCATCGAACTGGGCGGGATCGCGGTTGGCGGCCGCCCAGCCGATATAGACATCCTCACCCGTGCCGAGCTCGACGCCGTTGACCTCGACCGGGCAGGTTGTGCGCCGGAAGAAGCCGTAGAAAGGCGGATAGAGGCGCAACGTCTCCTCGACCGCGCGCTCGATCAGGGTGGGGTCGGCGGCGATACGATCGCGAATTCCGGCATCGGAGAAGACAGCCCAGATCAGGCTCGCCATCGCCGATGTGGTGGAATGATGCCCCGCCCCCAGGAAGGCCGCGAGGAGCCCTACATAATCCGCATCGTCGAGCTTGCGACCCTCGACCTCCATCGTGCTGAGCGCGGTCATGAAGTCATCGCGCGGGTTGGCGCGACGGTCGTGGACCTGAGCGACGGTCACGGCGCCGAATTCGGCCTGCCGGATTCCGAACAGGTCCGGATCGCCCTGCGCTGCGAACATGGCGATGGCGGTGCGGCGAACGCCCGGCACAAGGTTCTGGTCGATTCCGACGAGGTGGCAGATCGTCTCGGCCGGGACCGGCTCGCACAGCTCGGCCACGATGTCGCAGCACCCCGCCGGCGCGATGCGGGCGAGATGGCTCCGGATGTCGGCGCGGATGAACGGCGCCATGCGCTCGGGCGTACCCGGCGGCAGCGCCTGGCTGAAGATGGCGCGCCATGCGCTGTGGCGTGGCGGGTCCATCTCGAGCGCGGGGATCGGTTTGCGCGGCAACATTGGCCGCAGCACCTGCGGTTCGGACGAGAAGCGGCGATGATCGGCCATCGCCTTGCGCACCGCCGCATAGTCGAGCAGCAGAGCGAAGCCGTCATGCTCGTCGCTGTGCGCGACCGGGCAGCCGCGCGAAGCTTCGAACAGGGCCAGGCTTTCGGCGGGCGTGGCGGTGTAGCAGCTCCAGTCCCGCGATGATCGCGTATGATCGTTCATCGGACGCTTCCTTCAGGCGATCTGAAGCCCCTCGATTTCCTGTTTGGCATCGTCCCAGGTGCGATTCCCCTCGATCACCTCGGCCCAGACAGGCGACTGATCGAGATAGGCATATTGCTCGCACAACTTGTCGCCGCGCGTGCGGATCACGTCGCAGCACGGAACGGTGACGACCTTGCCGTCGAGGCGTTCGTAATCGACGTTGGCCTCGACGAAGATGAACTCGCCCGCCTCGGTCACGCGCCAGATATTGTGGCGCAGACGACCGATCAGCGACCAGAAATGAAGTACGACCGCACGGGCATCGTCCTTGCCGATCACCGGCGGGCGTCCGCCGAACACGAATTTGTGGTCGTCGGTCAGCATGTTGATGAATCCGTCGATGTCCTTGCGGTCGACGGCGCGAAAGCGCTCCAGCACCCAGTGATCAGCGACCATCTGCCTCTCCTCCTTACTTGGTTTCGGACCAGCCTTGCGGGTTACCAGGCCCGCACACCGCCATCGACGGCGATATCGGCGCCGGTGACGTAGGAGGCGTCGTCGCTGGCCAGGAAAGCCACGACGCTGGCGACTTCTTCCGGCTGGCCCATCCGATTGATCATCGCGCGGCCAAGCTGGATCCGGCACCATTCGGGATCGTCGAGAATGAAGCGGGTCTGGTTGGTTTCGATCGTGCCCGGCGATACCGAATTGGCGCGGATGCCGTGCTTGCGCCCTTCCATCGCCAGTTCGCGCGTCATCGACAGTACGCCGCCCTTGGCGGCCGAATGGGCAAGGCCGGGCAGCAGTTCGATGCCGGCCCAGGCGGACAGCGACGCGACATTGACGATCGCGCCACTGGACTTGACCAGCTCGGGCCACACCGCGCGCGTCATCAGGAAGACGAGATCGAGCTCCTGGTTGATGGTCTTGTACCAGGTCTCGTCGGCCATATCCTCGATCCAGGCGAAATAGGCCATCGCGCCGTTGTTGAAGAGCACATCGACCCCGCCGAACTTCGCCACCGCCGCCGCGACGACTTCGGCGCAGACCATCTTGTTGGTGAGGTCGGCGGGATGGATCGAGATCATGGTGCCGCCGGCTTCGGCGACGAGGCGGACCGTCTCTTCGGCGCCGTCCGGATTGATGTCGCAGCCGACGACGTTGGCGCCTTCGGCCGCGAAACGCAGGCACGTGGCGCGGCCGATCGATCCGCCGGAACCGGTGATGATGCAGGTGCGGCCGGCAAGACGGCGGGCGAGGTCCATCAAACGGCCGCCTGGAACAGAGGCGCCATGTCGATCACGATCCAGAGCCGGTCTATCTGGTGCTCGCCGGTGCGGCGGAGCTGGCTCGCGACCGGCATCGTCGCCTCGCTGCCATCGTGCCGGGCATAGGTCACTTGGCTGAACTGCGCGGCGAGGTCGCCATCGATCACGATCGATTCGCGCTTGTGGCGCATGCCGGCGATGCTCGACCAGAAGCCGCCGAACGCGGCCTCGGCCGCGGCCTTGCCGTGGATCGCCGGTGCATTGCCGAAGCGCACCTCGATATCGTCGGAGAACCAGGCGACCAGCTTCGGCAACTCGAAACCGTCCGCGTCCTGAAAGAAATCCGCCGCCCAATCGTCGGCCATCACCGTCGGCATCGCTCAGAGCTCCCCGTTGCGAACCATTTGGCGGACACGTTCGAGCGTGGCCGCGACCGCACCGATATAAGCCCCCTTCATCTCGTCGCCCTTGGCCTGTTCTTCGGGCGACCCGGCTGTGACACCGGGAAAATTGAGGCCGAAGGTGAAAGTGAGCTGCAATCCCGCTTCCGAATCCGAGATCGTGTTCTGGATAAATCCATTCTCGCCGACCCGCTCGAACTGTACCTGCACGGGCGCATGGAGCAGGATGCGCTCGCGGTGTGACGATCCGGCGAAGGTGACGTCGCGCAGGATCATGTTGTCCTTGCGTTCGACCACCTCGCACTTGGACATGCCCGGCACGAAGGGGAGGGCGTTCTCCGCCTTCATTTCGAGACCGCGCCACACCTGATCGCGGGCGAGTACGGGATCCGCTCCGGCGGGGTTGACGGGGGTCGCATAGGACAGGGTGTACATGGTCGTCTCCGCTCAACTGGACTCAGGTGGAAAGGTAGCCGCCATCGACGGCAATTGCCGCACCATTCACGAACGAGGCTTGATCGGACAGCAGCCAGACGACCGCGTCCCCGATCTCGCTTGGCTCGCCGAAGCGGTGCATCGAATGGCGTAACTTCAGGCGGTCGAATATCTCGGCAAGCTGCGGATCGTCGCTCAGCCGCGCGATCATCGGGGTGCGGGTGATGCCGGGCAGGATCGCATTCACGCGGATGCCGCGCGCGCCATAATCCGCGCCGGCGGCGCGGGTGACGCCGATCACGCCATGCTTGGCCGCGCAATATTCCGACGCTCCGGCGAGACCGACCTGGCCAAGCGACGAAGCCGTGTTGACGATCGCGCCACCGCCCGTCGCCAGCATCGCTTTGACCTGATGCTTCATGCACAGGAAGACGGCGGTCAGATCGATCCGGATCGCCAGCTCCCATTCCTCGAGGCTGAGTTCGTCGAGCGGCTTGTTGCGCTGTTCGACACCGGCATTGTTGAACGCCCCGTCGAGCCGGCCGTACCGTTTGACCGCCTCCGCCACGAGGTTTGAAATGGCGGCCTCGGACGCGAGATCGGCTTCGACGAAAGCGGCTTCTCCCCCGGCGGCGCGTACGGTTTGCGCCGCCGCTTCGCCGGCCGCCGCATTGTTGTCGCTGAGCACGAGCCGCGCCCCGGCGGCGGCGAGCACCAGGCTGGCGGCGGCGCCGATTCCGCCGCCAGCCCCGGTAACGATGATCGACTTGCTTGCCAGTGCGGCCATCAGAACTTGAACCCCGCGCGAACGCCATAGGTGCGAGGCGAGTCGAGATAGGCGGTCGCTGGGCCGGGGATTCCGGCCGCCGCGGTTGCAGCGATCACGACCTTGTTGGTGAGATTACGTCCCCACAGGCCGAAGTTCCACCGCCCGTCTTCCGAGAAATAAGTGAGCGCTGCGTTGATCTTCGCATAGGGATCCTGACGCGTGCCGAGATTGTGGACGAAATCGGCCCACCACTTGCTCTCGTAACGGGCGTCGCCCTCGGCACGGATATAGCCGGACCGCAGCTGGAAGTCGTGCGAAACGCCGCCGCTGATCGTCCAGTCCGCAGCATAAGGCCCGGCGAGGCCGTTATAGCTGACGCCGTCCGGGGTCACGAAATCCTTGTTGCGCGATTTGATGTAGCTGACCGACACGTTGATCCGATCATTGTGGGTCGGTTGCCACAGCACGTCGAGTTGATTGCCCGGGATCGTGACCTTGCCCGCATTGAAGATCGGATTGAACAGCTTGCTGGCATCGTAAGCCTGGATCGCGAGATCCTTGTAGACCGAGTAGAAGATCTCGTCGTTGATCTGCAAGGTGTTGTCGAAAAAGCGGGTCTTGATGCCACCGGCGATCGACTGCAGCTTGCCGGTCTTCACCAGATTGCTGCGGTTGGGCAGATCGGCCACCTCGTTGAACGTCGCGGGCTGGTAGCCGGTTTGATACTGCGCATAGACCATGATGCGCGGTGCGACGTCATATTGCGCGCCGACCTTGTAGTCGAAGCGATGCGAGGTGTGGTCGAAGAAATACGGCGTCGTCTGGTCGTCGAGCGAAATGCCATGTGCTTTGGTATTGTCCGTTCCATATCGCCCGCCAACCGTGAGGCGCAGCGCATCGGAGAGATTATAGGTCGCCTGTCCGAAGATGGCGGCGCCCTGGAGGCGGTTGCGGATCACGTCGCTCGAATGGAACGGGAAGGGCGTGCCGGGGATCGCGGGCCCGCCCGGTCCGACCGCCGTGCCGACCAGCGCCTCGCCGGACTGGACGGTCCTATAACCGTAAAGGCCGATCAGCCAGTTCAGGCGTCCGATATCGCCTGCCAGCCGCAATTCATGCGTGGTCTCGTGATAGATGTCCTGCTTGTAGGCGGGCAGCACGCCCAGCCAGTAAACATGGACGGTCGAGTTGAGGAAGAAGTAACCCGGAATGTAGGTCAGCGTGACATGATCGCCGAGCTTGACGTCCAGCTGGGCGCCGGTGACCCAATTCTGATAATGCTGGGTCGATGGCGTCGGCTGGCCGAATGGCGCAGTCGAAGCGAGCGTGCCCGGACGCAGATCGTTGTAGGGATTGGGCAGCAGGAACGCATTCTCGTCATAAACGAAGCCGGTTAGATTGCCCGCGGCATCATAGGTCGGGCGCGAGCCCTTGTTGACCAGGTTAGGTGTATTTCCGTGCTTTTCCGCATGATACCCCCACCAATATAGGGTCACGTCGCTGCTCGGTTTGTAAAGGAAGCTCAGGCGGCCCGAAAAATCCTTCTTCGAGTCCGATCCGGTCACCATATAGCCATCGCGGTAATTGTAATCGATCGCGGCGCGCACCGCGAAGCTGTCCGAAGCGGCCAGGTTCCCCACCACCGTGCCGTGCAACAAGTTGTAATTGCCGGCCTCGACATTGCCGCTGAGGCTGTTGGTGAATTCCGGGCGGTTGAAGCTGACGTTGACCGTGCCGCCGATCGCGCTGCGGCCGTAAAGCGTGCCCTGTGGCCCCGGCAGGGCTTCCAGGCGGTCCACGTCGAAAAGGCCGACGCTCGTGCCCTCGCGCGGGATGAAGATGCCGTTGAAGTTGAAGGCGACGGACGGCTGGACGTTGGCGAAGTCCAGGTTTGAGCCAACGCCGCGCAGGAATACCTGGGTCGTGTTGCCTTCCTGATGGAAGCGCGCGCCGGGCACCAGCTCCTGTGCTGCCGACAGGTTGGTGATACCGCGTTGCGTGATCGCGGCGCCGGTCACCGCGGTGACGGCGGCGGGTGTCTTCTGAAGGTTTTCGCTTCGCTTCTGCGCGGTGACGACGATCTCGCCGATGCCTTCGTCGGTCAACGGCTGAGCGGTTGCGTCCGGGGCTGCCGCCGCCGCGTCGGGCGCCGCAGCATTCGATGCCGGCGCCGGTTCCGCGCTGGCCGAGGCCGCGATCGCTGCCGCCACCGCTGCCGATATCAAGAGCTTCGCCCGCAGGTCAAACCTACTCATCCATCCCTCCCTCTATATTTCAGCCGGCAAATCCACCGCCCCGCTTCTCATGAGCGGCTAAAGTGGATACACATTTTCCACGACTGGCGATGCCTGTCAAGATAGGACCTATACTTCCTTTCCGGTTGTGGCAGACGATCCTCCGGGCTCGACCTGCGCTTCAAAATGACGGATGCTAATGTGAACAATCCTCAGGCACCCATGCGAATCCAGCCAGGCCTCCTTCAGCCACTCCCGAAAGCCGACGGTCGTCGTACGGCCGTGGACGTCCACGACGCGCTCCGGCGATTGATTCTCAGCGGGCAGCTCAAGCCGGGCACCTTGCTCTCGCAGGTGGAGGTCGCGCGCAGCCTGAACGTCAGCCGGACACCGGTCCGCGAGGCGCTGCGCATGCTTCAGGAAGGCGGCCTCGTGTCGGGCGATCCCAACGTGAGAAGTCGCGTGCTTGGCTTCGATCCGAAGGATATCGAGTCGCTCTACATGAAGCGGATCCTGCTCGAGGCCTTCGGCGTCACGCTGACGACAGTCGAGTCGCGGCCTTCCACCATGGCGGAGTTGCGGAGGGTGATCGAGGCGCTGGAGGGCGACGAGTCGCACGATAATTTTGCGACGTGGCAGCAGCTTCATCGCGACCTGCACAGCCTTATCGTCTCGGCCGCGGGCGAGTCGTTCATGGCCGATCTGCGCGAGCTGGAGCTGCGCAGCGCGCGCTACCAGTCGGCCTATAAGGGGGAGCATCTGGCGGGCTGGTGGCATCGCGGCGAAACCGAGCATCGCGCCCTGTACGAGGCTATGGCCAGTGGTGACGCGCCGGCCGCGGCCGAGCTTGCCGCGCGCCACCTGGCGCGTACCGCGCTTGAGGTGTTGGCGGCGCTCGCGCCCGAGCACGACACCGCCAATCTGCGCGCCAGCCTCCGTTTCGCGATCGCTTCAGCCAAAGGGTCCTGAGGCAAACAGGATCACTTGTGCATCCACTATTTAGGACGTATACCCTCTATATCGAGGGAGCCCACTGAATGGATGCCGCTTTGCTCAACAAGGATGTCGCCGCAGCGTCGGCCGGAGCCGCGCCGCGTATCCTGCGCAACTTTGTCGGCGGCCAATTCCTGGATCGCGGCACGCCCTTCGACGTCTACAATCCCGCCACTGGGAAAGTGCATGCCCGGGCGCTGGAAGCCGATGCGGAGACGATCGATCTCGCCGTCGTCGCCGCGCGGCGCGCGGTCGAGGGGGATTGGGGACGGATGCCGCTCGCCAAGCGGCGGGCGCTTCTGATCCGGGTCGCCGATCGGATCGAAGAGCGGTTCGACGATTTCCTCGAGGCCGAGATCGCGGACACGGGCAAGCCCTACGAATTGGCGCATCACCTGGATATTCCGCGCGGCGCCGCCAACTTCCGGGTGTTCGCCGACGCGATCGCCAATCTGTCGACCGAATGTTTCGAGATGGACACGCCCGATGGCGGCAAGGCGCTCAATTACGCCGTACGCAAGCCGCTCGGTGTCGTCGGGATCATCTCGCCCTGGAATCTGCCGCTGCTGCTGATGACATGGAAGGCGGCCCCCGCACTGGCGTGCGGCAATGCGGTGATCGTGAAGCCGTCTGAGGAAACGCCGTCGACCACAACCTTGCTGGGCGAGGTGATGGCGGAGGTCGGCATGCCCGACGGCGCGTTCAATGTCGTGCACGGCTTCGGTCCGGGCTCGGCCGGCGAGTTGCTCACGACCCATCCCGGCATCCGGGCGATTACCTTCACCGGCGAGACCCGCACCGGCGCCGCCATCATGAAGGCTGCGGCGCCGACGGTTAAGGCGCTTTCGTTCGAACTGGGCGGCAAGAATCCCGCGATCATATTCGCCGACGCCAATCTCGACGCGGCGGTTGCCGGCCTCGCGCGCGCGGTCTTTCTGAATACCGGCCAGGTCTGTCTCGCGCCGGAGCGCATATACGTCGAGCGCCCGGTGTTCGACTGTTTCGTCGCGGCCATGAAGGCCAAGGCCGAGGGGCTGAAGGCGGGTGCGCCATATGCGGAGGGAACAACGCTAGGGCCGCTGATCTCGGACGAGCATCGCCGCAAGGTGCTCGAATATTATCGCCTGGCGATCGCCGAGGGCGCGACGCTGATTACCGGCGGCGGCGTGCCACAACTCAAAGGCGAGGCCGCGGACGGCTATTTCGTGGAGCCGACCTTGTGGACCGGACTGGGCCCGGACGCCCGCATCTGCCGCGAGGAAATCTTCGGGCCCTGCGCGCACATCGCGCCCTTCGATACGGAGGAGGAGGCGATCCGGCTGGCGAACGACACCGATTATGGGCTCGCCTCCAGCATCTGGACGACGGACCTGGCGCGCGCCCATCGCGTCGGCAAGGAAATGGAAGTCGGCATCTCCTGGGTGAATTGCTGGTTCCTGCGCGACCTGCGCACGCCGTTCGGCGGCGCGAAGATGTCGGGCATCGGCCGCGAGGGCGGCGAGCATTCCATCAATTTCTACTCCGAGCCGACCAACATCTGCATCAAGCTCTGACGAAACGAAGGAGAGGAACCATGGCGACCACAGCCAACGCGCCCGAACAGTCCGCGGCTTCCGCAACGAAGCCCGAGCCGGCACTCAAGCTCAACTTTTATAGCCACGCGACGCTCGAATGCCGCGACATCAAGCAGACGCGGAAGTTCTTCGACGAATTCCTGGGTTTCCAGACGGTCCAGATGGCGGACGTGTCCTTCTGGGCGCGGCTCGGCGGTGACCAGATCGTCGTGGTCGTGCAAAGTCCGACCAAGAAGAAGGAGACCATGCCCTTCCTCAACCATAACGGCCTGGATGTCGGCACCGAGGCCGAAGTCGATGCCGCCTATGAGACGGTGAAGGCGCAGGCCGAGAAGTGGGGCATCAAGAAACTCACCAAACCGGTCGTGCAGCACGGCACCTACTGCTTCTACTTCTGGGATCTGGACGACAATGCCTGGGAGATCCTCTGCAATCCCAAGGGCGGCTATTCGTGGGGCTTCTCGCTCGGCGATCAGACCGGCGTCGGCCACATGAGCCGGAAGTTCGCCCGCCCGAAAGAGACGCTCACCAAGGATAGCTGAGACCATGGCCGATCTTCACGATATCCGGTACGTCCGTATCGGTTCGGACGACCTCGATGAGAGCGTCCGGTTCGCCACGCAGGTTCTGGGGCTGGAGCTGGTCGGGCGCGAGGCGAACGCCGCTTATCTGCGCGGCGACGACCGCGACCATAACCTCGTTTATGTGCGCGGGCGCGACAGCACGCATGTTGCCGGCTTCGAGCTCAAGACCGAGGCGGAGCTCGACGCCGCTGCCGCGCAATTCGAGGCTGCGGGCATCGCGGTGCGGGCGGGCACGGCCGACGAGCGCGAGCAACGGCGCGTGGGCGCGCTGATCACCATCCAGGACCTTACCGGCAACGTGATCGATCTGGTCGCCCGTCCCCATCATAGCGGCACGCGCTATTTTCCGTCGCGCGATGCCGGCATCACCTCGTTCAGCCATATCGGCCTGCGCACGGCGCACCCCAAGGAGGACGAAGCCTTCTGGACCGGTTTCCTGTCGGCCAAGGTGAGCGATTGGATCGGCGACGCCGCTTTGCTGCGGATCGATGACGTCCACCACAAGATCGCACTGTTCCCGTCGAGCTTCGCGGGGGTGCAGCACATCAACTTCCAGGTGGAGACGCCCGACGACATCATGCGCTCCTGGTACCACCTCAAGAAGAACAATGTCCGGACCGTATTCGGGCCGGGGCGGCATCCGACGTCCGGCGCGCGGTTCCTGTATTTCGAGGGGCCGGACAAGATGGTCTATGAATATTCGACCGGTGTCCGGCTGATCACCGAACAGGATGAGAAGACCTACGTTCCCCGGCAATTTCCGATGGTGCCGAGCTCCTTCTGCATGTGGGGCTCGGAACCCGATATTCCGGAATTCAAGACGGAAGCGGCCTTGGCCCGTGCCGCCTGATCCAGCGCATGCGATGCGGCTGGCGGCACGGGCGATGGGCCGGCACGGCCTCGCCCACGCCTATGGCCATGTCAGCCTACGAACGGCCACTGATCGCTTCCTCGTGTCGCCGGCATCGCCACTCGGCCTGGTTCCCGTGGGACATCCCGGCGTTGAGGTCGCGCTCGATGCACCGCTGCTGGATGGCGCGCTGCCGGAAGTGCGGATCCACCGTGAAATCTATCGGCGGCGGGCCAACGTGGGCGGCATCTGCCGCGTCCAGCCACCGGCCTTGATGGCGCTGTCGGCGCTCGGGCGGACGCCGCGGGCGCTCCATGGGCTTGGCGCCTATTTCGCGCCCGCAGCGCCGCTCTGGCCGAATGTGGCGCTGGTGCGCGACGATGCATCCGCGGCCGCCGTGGCCGATATGCTCGGCACCGCGCGCGCCATCGTGCTGTCGGGCAATGGCTGCGTCACCGTCGGTGAGACGCTGATGGAGGCCGCGGCGCACGCCTTCTTCCTTGAGGATGCGGCGCGCATCGAACTCGCGCTGCTGGCGGCGGTGGGCGAGCGGCCGCGCGAATATACATCCCAGGAGGCCGCAACACGCGCCATCAAGGCGGGCGGCCTTTACGAACGCATGTGGGACTTCCTCTGCTTTGGAGACTCCGAATGGCAACCCTCGACCCGGTGAGAGGCGGCCGCCTGCGTGGCGCGCTCGACCATCAGGCCGCCGCCTTGCGCACGGCTTACGAAACGGGGGTGCCGATCGCGCCGATCCGTGAAGCATTGGTCGATGCCACGATCGAGGACGCTTATGCCATTCAGGCGGCGAACACCGCTTTCTGGCTGGCGCAAGGCCGCGTCCGCGTCGGCGCCAAGATCGGCCTCACTGCGAAGGTGGTCCAGACCCAGCTTGGGGTGGACCAGCCGGACTTCGGCACGCTGTTCGCGGACATGGCGGTCAATGACGGCGATACGGTGCCGGTGGGACGGCTGCTGCAGCCGAAAGTGGAGGCGGAAATCGCGTTCGTGATGGCGCGCCCGGTGGATGTTGCGCGCCTGACGACGGCCGAACTGATCGATGCCGTCGCCTACGCGCTGCCCGCGATCGAGATCGTCGACAGCCGGATCGCCGACTGGAATATTCGCATCGTCGATACGGTCGCGGACAATGCGTCGTCCGGACTGTTCGTGCTCGGCTGCCATCCGGTTCCCGTGGCCGATCTCGATCTTCGGCTCTGCGGCATGGTGCTCGAAAAGAATGGCGAGCCGGCGTCGTTCGGCGCGGGCGCCGCATGTCTGGGCAATCCGCTGCATGCGCTCGGCTGGCTGGCCCGGACGATGGCCGAGGTTGGCAGTCCGCTGGGTGCCGGAGACGTGGTGCTCGCGGGCGCGCTCGGGCCAATGGTGGCGGTCCGCCCCGGCGACAGCGTGCTGGCGCGCATCGAAGGGCTGGGCTCCGTTCGCGTAGCTTTCGGAAAGTGAGCGGTATGAAGACCAAGGTTGCGATCATCGGTTCGGGCAACATCGGCACCGACCTGATGATCAAGGTGATGCGCCTGTCCGACGTGCTGGAAATGGGCGCCTTTGCCGGCATCGATCCGGAATCGGATGGACTCAAGCGGGCCGAGCGCCTGGGTGTTCCCGTTACGGCGGGCGGCATCGAGGGGCTGGTGCAGATGCCGGGCTTCCGCGACATCGAAATCGTGTTCGACGCGACGTCGGCGGGGGCGCACAAGCGGCATAGCGAATTGCTGCTGCTGCACGGCAAGCGGGTGATCGATCTGACCCCGGCGGCGATCGGCCCCTATACGATCCCCTCGGTCAACGGCGACGCGAACCTCGATGCGCCCAACGTGAACATGGTCACGTGCGGCGGGCAGGCGACCATCCCGATCGTGGCGGCGGTCAATCGCGTCGCCAAGGTGCATTATGGCGAGATCGTCGCCTCGATTTCGTCGAAGAGCGCAGGGCCCGGCACGCGCGCCAATATCGACGAATTCACCGAGACCACCTCGCAGGCGATCGTCGATGTGGGCGGCGCCGGCCGGGGCAAGGCGATCATCATCCTCAATCCCGCTGAACCGCCGCTGATCATGCGCGACACGGTCTACTGCCTGTGCGACGAGGCCGATCACGCCGCGATCACGGCTTCGGTGGAGGCGATGGTGCGCGAGGTGCAGACCTATGTGCCCGGTTACCGCCTCAAGCAGGCGGTGCAGATCGAGCATATCGGTTCCAACCGGCCGCTGCGCATTCCCGAGTTGGGCGGCGAGTTCACCGGGCTCAAGGTCACCGTCTTTCTCGAGGTCGAGGGCGCGGCCCATTATCTGCCGGCTTATGCCGGCAATCTCGACATCATGACCTCCGCTGCGCTGCGTACCGCGGAGCGCATCGCCCACCGCACGAAAGAGAGGGTCGCGGCATGAGCGTTCCGCCGGGCAAGCTCTACATCCAGGACGTGACGTTGCGGGACGGCATGCACGCCATCCGCCATCAGTACGGGCTCGATCATGTGCGCGCGATCGCGAAGGCGCTCGACGCCGCCAAGGTCGATGCGATCGAGGTGGCGCATGGCGACGGGCTGGCGGGCTCGTCGTTCAATTACGGCTTCGGTGCGCACACCGACTGG
>NZ_DATHFV010000157.1:0-19056 GCF_035317925.1 Sphingomonas sp. | reverse complement strand
TCGGCGAACAACGCATGATAGGGGCTGTAATCGGGCGCCTGCCAGTCGACGCGCTCTTCGTTGTCGAAGAAATGGGCTTCCTTCACGGGGGGCAATTCGAGCGCGGGCAGTTCCGACAGATAATCGTGCAGCGCGGTGGTGCCCGCCTTCTGTACGCCGGCGATGAGGAAGCCGACGCGCTTGCCGGCGTCGGCCTCTCTCACTTTTCGCGCAGCGCCGTGCGCATCGCGTCGGTCATCGGACCAAGCAGATAATCCATGATCGTGCGCGATCCGGTGATGATGCTGACCGAAGCCTGCATGCCCGGCGTCATGTGGACGTCACTGCCGCTCCTGGTGAGCTGGGCCGGATCGACCTTGATCTGCACGAGGTAATAGGCCTCGCGCGATTGGCCGGCCGCCCCGGCCTGGGTCGGGTCGTCCATCGTCGCGTCGGGCGCCACCGCGGTCACGCGGCCGTCGATCGGCGGGGTCGTGCGCGGATTGTACGCGGTCAGCGTGACGCGCGCCGGCATGCCGAGATGGACTTCGGCGATGTCGTTCGGCTTGACGTGGGCGTTGAGCACCAGCGCGGTTCCGGTCGGCACGATGTCGAGCAGGCGCTCGCCGGGTCCGGCGACGCCGCCTTCGGTGAACTGGGTCAGATTGAACACATAGCCGTCCGCCGGCGCGCGGACCGTCGTCTCGAACAGCGATTCGGACACGGCCCGCAGTTTAGGCGCGGCTTCGGCCAATTTGTCCTGGGCCTGGCGAATGCCGTTGGCGGCCTCGCCCTGGCGCTTCTCCTCGAGCTGCGCGACCTGGATGCTGACGCTGCCGATCGATTGCTGCGCGCGTGCGATATCGGACTGGATCGAACCCCTCTGGCCCTTGAGCTGCGCCGCGCCGCGTTCCAGCGATGTGACGCGCGTCTTGGGCGCATAGCCAAGCTGGTTCAGCTCGCGCACGCCGCCAAGCTCGTCGGCGATCGAGCCCGACTGGATGTCGACCGACGTCATCTGGGCGCGCATGCCCTGGATCTGGATCTGGAGCTGCTGCGCCTGGCTGCGCAACACGCTGCCCTGGCTGCTGTACAGCATCATGGTCGAGGTATGGAGCGCGCGCTCGCCGGCGAGCAAGGCCGCGACCTGCGGGTCCGACTGGTGGGCGAGAAGTTCGGCCGGGAAATGAATGTCCATCGAGCCGGCCTGCTGCGCCTGGTATCGGGCGATGTCGGCCAGCGACGTGTAATATTGCGCCTGCCACACATCGACATTGGACTGGACCTGGACGGGATCCATCTGGAGCAACACCTGACCACGGTGCACGAATTGCCCTTCGCGCACGAAGATGTGCCGGATGATGCCGCCATCGCGGTGCTTGATGACCTTGCTGTTGCCCTCGACCCGAACCGAAGCGGGCGCGACGATCGCGCCCTTGATGTGGGCCAGCAAGGCCCACAGGAACAACCCGACGACCAGCACGACCACGACCACCGTTCCGCCGACGATCGGCCGGCGCAGGCGCAGCCGGATGATCTCGCTCTCGCCCTGATCCAGCTCGCTGAAACCGGGTTGAGGATCGGCCGGGACCGCGGGCTCGCCACGGATCTGGCGGACGATTTCTCCGAACCGGCTCACGAGCCGACCTCCGTCAGTTTGGCGGGCTGCTCCGGCTCCTGGGGCTTGGCGGCGGGCTGGGGTTTCTTGGGCATGAAGCGGGCGAGCACCCGATCGCGCGGCCCATAATCGGCAATCTGGCCGTTCATGAGCAGGATGATCTTGTCGGCCATCGCGAACGCCGCGGGCTTGTGCGAGATCAGCACGATCGTGGCGCCGCGTTCCTTGGCGCGGCGGAGCGCGGCCATTAACGCCGCTTCGCCGTCCGGATCGAGATTGGCGTTGGGCTCGTCGAGGATGATCAGCTTGGGATCGCCGAACAAGGTGCGGGCAAGGCCGACGCGTTGGCGCTGACCCGCCGAAAGCACCGCACCGGCTTCGCCGAGATCGGTCTCATAGCCCTTGGGCAGGCGCAGGATCAGCTCGTGCGCGTCCGCCATCTTCGCGGCCGCGACGACCTGTTCGTCGGTCGCGTCGGCCAGAAAGCGGGCGATATTGTCGCGCACCGTGCCCGCGAACAATTCGGTGTCCTGCGGCTGATAGGCGACGTTGCGGCCGAAATCCTCGCGATCCCAGGTATAGACATCCGCACCATCGAGACGGACGGTGCCGGTGTTCGGCTTCCAGATGCCCACCAGCAGACGAGCAAGGGTGGATTTGCCCGCACCCGAAGGGCCGATGATGCCGACGAAATCGCCCGGCTCGATGCGGACGTTCAGATTGACCAGGACGAGCGCGGGCGCACCGAACGGCGCGAAGCTGACGTTTTCGACGCTCAGCGCGCCATTGGGGCTCGGAAGCTTGGTCACCGGTTCGGGCGGCTCATACTCGCACAGCATCCGGTCGAGGCGCTTATAGGCCTCGCGCGCTTCGACCAATTGCTTCCACGATCCGACGACACGCTCCAACGGCGCCAGCGCGCGCGACGCCAGGATCATATTGGCGAACAGCAGGCCCGATGGGATCGTGCGTTCCACCACCAGCCAGGCGCCGACCGCGATGATCAGGATCTGGATCAGCATGCGGACGAACCGGATCGCACCCGAATAGAAGGCGCCGCGCGACGAAGCCTCCGATCCCGATGCGACCGAGATGTAGCGGCTGCGCGCCCACTGACGCCCGATCGTCGGCAGCATGCCCAGCGCGCGCACCACTTCGCCGTTGCGGAGCGCCGCGTCGGTGAAGCTGTAATTCTGGATCGCGGCTTCGCTCGCTTCCTTGATCTTGCTGTGGGTGGCGCGGTCCTGCAGGAAGGCGAGCACCACCAGAGCGACGCCGCCGAGCAATGTGACCGTTCCGATCATCGGGTCGATGATGAACAGGATCAGCAGAAAAAGCGGCATCCACGGCAGGTCGAACAATATGCCGATCGCCTGACCGCCGATCGCCTGACGCACCGAATCGAGGTCGCGCAGCGCCTGGGAGCGTGTGCCGCGGCGGCGTACAACGGCATCGAACAGGGCGGCGAAAGTGCGGCTCGCCAATTGCTGGTCGAACACCACACCGAAGCCGCTGAGCACCTGCTGGCGGTAATGATCGATGATCGCCGAGACGAGGAACACGAAGGCGCAGCCGGCCGACAGGATGAACAAGGTCGAGCCCGACTGGCTGGTAATGACGCGGCTGTAGATCTGGTTGGTGTAGATCGGCAGCGCCAGATAGAGCAGGTTCGAGATCAGGCTGAACAGCGCCGCGAAGCCCATCGGCGCGAGGCCGAGCCGGATTGCGCGCGCGAGCGGGCTGGGGATCGGATGGCTGCCGCCGGAGGATGGTCTAGTCGCCATGTCAGTACGATCCTTGGGCAAGAGCGACGCGGAAGAAAAGCATCAACTTCTCGCAAATGGGCTGTCGGCCGGACATTCAGTGCGGCCGGATATCGTTAAGGGGGCACCGCGCGGTGTCACCGTTAGGCAGCCTGAGCCGGCTTTCGGTGATCGGCGTGAGCGGCTTGTTCATCAGCGCGCGACCCGGCGCGGGCGCGAGCGGGCCCGAATTCTCCGGATGCGGCACATTGCCGCCGGCCAGATCGGTCGAGAACGGACCGCGCGGGCTCGCCGACCCGATCCGGTCGAGGCCGCGCGCGACGAACTCGAGCGGCGTCGTGCCGGCATAGCGGACATGGCGGAAATAGGCCTCCGGATCATAGACCGTGATGTTTTCCGCGATCTGCTGCGCACTAAGTTCGCCGGTCGCTGCCAGCAAAGCCGCGTGCGAGACGTAGACCTGGAAGCGGTTCTGGACGAGCTGGAGCTCGGCCGACTGCAATTCTTCTTCGGCGTTGAGTGTCTCGATCGGTTCGCGCAGGCCGTTCAATTCCTCGCAGCTCATGCCGGCAAAGGCCTGTTGCGCGGAGTCGACCTGCCTCTGGCCGGTCGTGACTGCGACGCGCGAGGCCGAGAGCTGGACCCACGCACTGGTCACGGATTGCATGACAGAGCGGCGGGCAATGTCGATGCCCGCCTGATCGGCCCGATTGCGCGCGTCGGCTTCCCGAACCTGCGAATGGATCAGACCGCTTGAGAACAGCGGCTGGCTGATCGTGAAGCCGGCCACGGCCTCCTTCAGCGCGCTCCTGCCACCAACGCTTAAGAGCGTGTTGTTGCGAGATATGCCCTGGCCGAAGGCAGAGATGGTCGGCCCGCCCGATCCGCGCGTCGCCGCCGCGTTCGCACTCGACTGGGATTCGGTATATTGCGCGATATGCAGATTGGGGTTGTTCTGTTCGGCCAGATCGAAGGCGGCATCGATCGTCGGCGGCAGGGTGCCCAGTTGCGGCAATGGATCGAGCTGGCCGGGATTGTGGCCGACGATTTCGAGAAATTGCCCGCGCGACACGGCGAGATCGGCGTCGAGCGTCGCCATCTGGAGTTCGGCCGCGGCAAGGCGGGCATCCGACTGGGCGACGTCGGTCAGCGTGACGTCGCCGACCTGTTGACGCTTGGCGTTCTGGCGGAGCTGGCCGCGCAGGATTTCGACATTTTCGCGCCCGATCTCGACACGGGCCTCATCGCGAAGCACCCCCGCATAGACCTGGATCACATCCTGGACGACCTGCTCTTCGATCAGGCGGAGCTGCTCCCGGCCTCCCATCAGGCCGGCCTGGGCGGCAGCCAGCTGACCGCGCAGGCGGCCGGACGTATAGAGCGGCTGCTGAACCTGAAGCGTCGTTTGCTGCTGATCTGCGGGCCCGTGTAGAGCGCCCTCCCATTCATAGGCGTGCGTACCCTGCGTCTCCGCGGTTACGCTGGGTCCATATTGGCTGCGGGCCTGCACATATTGCTCGTCGCGCGCCTTCTGGAGATAGCGCTGCTGGACGAGCTGTGGATTGCGATCATAAGCCGCCGCGACCGCATCGGCGAGCGTCTCCGCCCAGGCTGAAACAGGCAAGCACAAGGCCAAAGCGGCGCACGCGAGGCGGCCGGCCAGGCTATTCGGCAGGGATGCGCGATTACGTATTGGAATCACTCTGAAATTTCCGCGGCCCAAGCCCACCCTATGGGTGCTCGACGGGCGGCGCTAAATAGACAGGCGTGACCGAGAGTCAATTGCGGCCGCGATGAGCCGATCGGCTCTCAACCGATTGTGCCGGCGACACGCGCATACATCGCCTCCAGCCGCGCGCTATAAGCCTCGGTCGAGAAGCGCGCCGCGGCATTCGGTCCAGCCGCCGCCATACGATCGCGCAAGCCGGCATCGGCATCGAGCGCCCTGATACCCGCGGCGATGGCGGCGACGTCATAAGGATCGACCTGCACCGCGGCATCGCCGGCTATTTCAGCCAGTGCGCCGCTGGACGAGGTCAACACGGGCGTGCCGAGCTGCATTGCCTCCAGCACGGGCAGGCCGAAGCCTTCGTGAATCGAGGGAAACAGCACCGCGCGCGCGCCCCGGATCAGCCGCGCAAGCAGCGGTCGGGGAAGATGCTCGAGCCGGCGCACGCGTTCGGCCATGCGGCGGCCATGGACGGTGTCGGCTTCGTCTTCGGGGACGAGCAGGCGCAATTCCTCCTGTGCCTGCCAGCCCCGTCCACCCGTCAGCACCAGCGGCGCGGATACGCCGGTCGCGAGATAGGCTTCGAGCAGGCGGCCGATATTCTTCTTCGGCTCGATCGCGCCGAAATGCAGGAAATAGCCCCGATGCGGCAGGCCGAAGATATTCTCGATCATCGCGGCGTCATCATCCCGATCGCTGTCCGGCGCGGAGAGCGGCGAGGCCTGATAGCAATTGGTGACGCAGTTCGGATCCAGGCCGAATTCGGCAATGATATCGGCCCGGCTCGTCTCCGACACGGTGCAGATATGTGCCGCCTGGCGCGTGCAGGCGGCAAGCAGGTCGCGATAGGCGCGTTTTGCGTCGAGCGTGGTGTAGGGCAGCCGCAGCGGCACCAGATCGTGGAAGGTATAGATGTTGGCCGCGCCCTCCAGCGTGATCGGCAGCGGATAGGTCCAGTGCATGATCGCCGGCGGCTGTTCTATTCGCAGCCGCAGGAAGCGCCTGTAGATATTGAAATGGCGGTGCGCGATCTCGAACAGGTTCGGCGTGGTCGTCAGCCGGTCGAACACGGGCAGGCGCTCGGCGAGATTGCCAGTCTCGATACGGCCGCTCGGCGTGACCTCCTCCATCCGGCGGGTATGGAATGGGCGCAGCGCCGCGCGCAGGATGCGCCGGCTGCGCTTGCGGCGCAGCTGCGGCGTCGGCGGCACCTGGCCGAGCCGGTCGTAGAACAGTACCTCGCGCATGTCCGCGTCCGGGCCGGCGTCGACCCCGAACAGGCCGGTTACCCGGTGCCCGCCGCCGCGCAGCGTATCGGTCAGGACATGACCATAGGTCGCAACGCCGGTGCCGTTCGGCAAAGCGAGATTATAACCATCGATGCCGACGTCGAACTTGATCATGATGCATCCGCCATCACGGCGGCATAAGCGCGCGTCAATCTTTCCGCGAAGCGCGGCGGGGCGAATCGATCGGCATTGATTTGCCCGGCGGCGGCAAGTGCTGAGCAAAGCGCATCGTCGGTGGCAAGGCGGCGAAGCGCCGTGGCGAGGCTCGCGACGTCCTCCGGATCGACCGCCAGCGCCGCCCCGCCGGCGGTCTCGGCCAGCGCCCCGCGGTCCGACGCCGCGACCGGCGTGTGCAGCGCCATCGCCTCCGCCACCGGCAAGCCGAAGCCTTCCGCAAGCGACGGCATGATCAAGGCGCGAGCATGGCCGATCAGCGCGCGCATCGCCGCGCGGTCGAGATAGGGCAGGCGGACCGCGCCGGGGGTCGCCGCAACCAGGCCGGCAATATCGTCCGCGCCCCAGCCGTCCGGGCCGGCGACAATGAGCGGCATCGCGACCTTGCTCTGGCGATAGGCCTCAAGCAGTCGGGCCAGATTCTTGCGTTTCTCGACCGTGCCGCAGGCGAGCAGGAATTGGCCGGGCATAATGCCGGGCGGTAGGTCGAACGCGCAGGTGGGTGTGGCGTCGACCGCGAGGCTGCAATCGACCACGAAGCCGGGTGGGCAGCCGGTCGCCCGCACGATCTCGCCGCGCGCCGTTTCCGACACCGCGATGAAGCGGGCCGCGCATTCCGCCAGCCGGTCGAGCAGGCGGCGATAGCGCCTGGCATCGATATGGGTGAGGTCGGGATGGAGCAGGGGGATGACGTCGTGAACGGTATAGAGGTTGTGCCAGCCGACCACGGCGAGCGGAACCGGATAGGTCCAGTGCATGATTCCGGGCGGCCCCGGCATGCGCACCGGCAAGGGGCTGCGATGCACGTCGAAATAGACCTGCGCCACGCGAAAGACGTCGGGCGCGAACAGCAATCGTTCCACGCCGGCGAGCGGCCGGGCCTCGCGCACGCCGGGAACCAGCGCGCGCAGCCAGCGGCCGGCGCGGCCGAACGACGCGGGCGCGGGCTCATCCAGAGCGGGGCGGTCGCTCAGCAACGCATGGTTTTCGCCGATCGCTTCATGCGCACGCTGGAGCTGGCGCGCATAGCTGCTCACCCCCGTGCCGCCCGCGCTGGCGAGCATGCGGGCATCCATGCACAGCCGTAGCGTGCCCAAAGTGTCGGCGGGATTTTGCGGTTCGGTCGGCATGCGTTAGGGAGCGTGCGCCGGGCATTCAGCCGCCGTCAATGGATCGACCGCCATCGGCCCGGTGAGGGGCTTGAGGACCGAGACTGCATGATCGAGTTCCAGAACGTCAGCAAAACCTATCACATCCGCAAGTTCGAGAAGCACGTCTTTACCGATCTGAACTTCAAGATCGAGCCTGGCGAGAGCATCGGCATTTGCGGCGCGAACGGCGCGGGCAAATCCACGCTGATGCGGCTGATCGCGGGTGTCGAGCAGCCGACCAGCGGCAGCATCATCCGCACCATGTCGACATCCTGGCCGATCGGCTATGCGAGCTGCTTCCAGTCGAGCCTGACCGGCGCCGACAATGCCCGCTTCATCGCGCGCATCTATAATATGGACGAGGCGCAGTTGCTCGATTTCGTCGAGGATTTCGCGCAGCTCGGGCCTTATCTCCATCAACCGATCCATACCTATTCGGCGGGCATGACCGCGCGCCTCGCGTTCGGCATCAGCCTCGCGATCGATTTCGACTGCTATCTGGTGGATGAGGTCACCGGTGCGGGCGACGAGCGCTTCCGCGTGCGCTGCGAAGAGGCTCTGCTCCATCGCCGCGACAATGCGACCCTGGTGATGATCAGCCACGATCCGGGCACCTTGCGCCAATTTTGCACGCGCGGCGCGGTGGTCTACGGCGGCACGCTCGTCTTCTTCGACACGATCGACGAGGCGAGCGAGGTTCACCACCGGCTGCAGATGCGCGCCGCCTGATTGCAGTCGTGCCGTCAACTGACTAGGCTCGTTTCAAACATGCTTGCGCCCGTTCGGCGGACATAGGCCTATCCTGAAGAGATCTCTTTTGAACATCACTGCGTTTTCGATGACGCCTTCCCCCCGTGCTCGCGCGCTCGGCGCGCTTTCAGGCCTGGCCCTGCTGGCCGGCTGTGCATCCCTGCCGTCAAGCGGCCCGACCGCGAGCGAGATCAGGCGCGGCACCCAGGATCAGAACCAGCTTGGCTTCAAGATCGTCGATATCGACGGGCCTTTGCTCCAGCAGATCGTTGCGCGCGATGCCGCAGCCGACGCCGCGCAGCCGACCCTCTCGAGCCTCGCCCGCGATGGCCGCAACGACGTTGTCGGGCCAGGCGATCTGCTTTCTATCGGGATCTACGAAGTCGGCGTGTCGCTGTTCGGCTCGTCCGCCGATAGCGGCGGCGTGGCCGACCCGTCGGCGCGGGCGGAAACCTTTCCGGAGGTGATTGTCGACCGCGATGGCACGATCACCTTGCCCTATGTCGGCCGTTTGAACGTGGCAGGGCACAGCACGACCGAGATCGAGGCGATGATCGTGCGCGGCCTGAAGGGAAAATCCCAGACGCCGCAGGCCCTGGTGTCGATCAAACAGAATATTTCCAGCACCGTCTACGTTGCCGGCGATGTCCACCAGCCCGGCCGCTATAATTTGACGCTGCAATCGGAACGGCTGCTGGACGCGATCGCGCTGGCGGGCGGCGCCACCAACAGTGCCGAAGATACGGTCGTGCGCTTCAATCGCGGCAGCCAGTTCCTGGAGGAACGGCTGGGCCGGATCCGGGCCGGGGCCGCGGACGATCTGATGCTGGTTCCGGGCGATCGCGTCGAACTGCTCAAGCGGCCGCGCAGCTTCATCTCGCTGGGTGCCACCGGCAAGGTCGAGCAGACCGACTTCGAAACCGGCGAGGTATCGCTGGCCGAAGCCGTGGCGCGGGCCGGCGGCCCGACCGACTCGGTCGCGGATCCGTCGGCAGTGTTCCTGTTCCGCTACGATCCGGCGGCGCCCGGTGGGACGGAGCGTCCCATTATCTATCGGCTGAACATGTTGCAGCCGGCGAGCTACTTCCTGGCGCAGCGCTTCGCGGTGCGCGACAAGGACGTGATCTATATCGCCAATGCCGCCGCCAACCGCCCGGCCAAGATGGTCAACATCATCAACCAGCTCTTCTCGCCGTTCGTCGCCGCGCGGGCGGTGACGCGATAGGGACGGACGGGGCACAATCTCGATTTCCAGCCCAACCTGGGTTAAGCGCTCGGGCGCGGCGCGCAACGGCGCTCGAGGATCGGACATTGCCGCCAAGGAAGATTGATCGAGCGCCGGACATGACAGGTTCGCCCGAAGCCCGATCCGACGGCGTGCTGGAAAGTTTTCTCGCGGCGCATCCCCGGCTCGATCTGGCGGGCGAAATCACGGCCGCGGACGGTTCGCAGGCCGTGGTCCATGCGCCCGAATGCCTGCAGGACGAACGCGATTATCGCGGTGCGCTGCAACGCTGGTTCGGCCTGCTGACGGTCGGCGGCGTGCTGGTGCTGACTGTTCCGCACGCCTTTCTCGACGCGCGGCAGGATCGGTTGCCGCCGCCCCGGCGGCCGCGCCAGCAACGGCTCTACACGCCAGCTTCTCTGTTGAGCGAGGTCGAAGAGGCGCTCGCCCCCAACAGCTATCGCCTGCGCTGGCTCGCCGATCGCGACGGCGGTTACGATTATGCGCTCGATCGCGCGACACCGCCGACGGGGCAGCATGATATCGCGCTCGTGATCGAGCGGATTGCGCCGCCCGCCTGGGACCTGGCGCCGCCGAAGCCCGCTGCGGCGCCGCCGCCTGACTATGCGTTCGAACCGCTGCGGACCCGGGCGGAGACGATGGCGGCCGGTAGTGTGCAGCGCATCTTGCTGCTCAAGCTCGACCATCTTGGGGATTTCGTCATGGCGGCGCCGGCGATGCGCGCGGTTCGGGCGCATTTTCCGGACGCCCATATCACTTTGGTGGTGGCCGAATGGAATGCGGGGCTCGCCCGGCGGATCGGCATCGCCGACGAATTGCTGATTTTCGAAGCTTTCCCGCGCAACACTGGCGAGGTGGGTGTCGATATCGGAGCCAGGCTGGCGCAGTTCGATGCGCTCATAATACAGCACTACGATCTCGCGATCGACCTGCGCACCTTCGGCGACACGCGCCTACTGCTGCGCAATGTCGACGCCGACCATAAAGCGGGGATCGGCCATCGCGGCGCGTATCCCTTCCTCGACATATTCCTGCCGCTTGATCCGGCCTCGGACGCTGTCGATCATGCATGGTCGATGGACATCGGCGTAGGGGAATTCTTCGTACTGGGTACTGGCGAGCGCAGCCCGTTCCAGATTGGCTGCGATGGTTTTGCGGCGGAGAACGGGCCGCAGGTCTTGACCTGGGGGCCGTATCGCAACCTGATGCCGGGCGATTATCTGTTCCAGCCCTTCCTCGACGCCGATTTCACGCAGGCAGGGTTGTTGGCTTACGACATCGCGATCGATACGCGGCGCATCGCGTACGGCGTGTTCGACGGGCGTTCCGATGTGCACGTACCCTTCACCGTCGCCGACAAAGCGGCCCAGTTCGAATTCCGTCTGTGGACCGTCGGCGGCGAACCTGTGGTGGATTTCCGTTTTTATGGCGGTAGGCTGATCAAGCAGGGTGCAGCGGCCACGCTCCATCAGTCCGAATATCTCTCCCTTTTGGTGGAGCTGGTGGCGATGCGGCTGAACGGCACCGCCCCGCGCGCCGCGCGGAGCGACGCGCGATGAGCCACATCGTCGTCGCGCCCTTTTCGAACAGCGATATTCGCGATTGGCCGGCTGCGCACTACCGCGCGCTGATCGCGCGATTGGTGGCGGAATGGGATGGCCTGGTTCGTGTGGTCGGCGCGCCCAGTCAGGCGATCCGGACGCGGGAGATCGTGCGCCCGTTCGATCCGAACCGGGTGGTCAACGATTGCGGCCGCGGCGGCTTGGAAGACACGGCCGATCTGATCCGGTCGGCCGCGTGCGTGATCGGTAACAATTCGGGCATCGCCCATCTCGCGGCCTTCGAAGGCGTGCCGACCGTGTGCGTGTTCGGCGGAGCACACCAGCGGCTGGAATGGCGGCCGCTTGGCAGCCATGTCGTCACGCTGTCGCGCGCCATCGCCTGCTCGCCCTGCCATTTCCATCATGCCGCCCATTGTCCGTACGGGCTGGCCTGCCTTGAACAGATCACACCGGACGCGGTGTTCGAAACCACTTCGCGGCTTATCAACCACGCACCCGGGGAGCTATTTGCCGATGTCGCATGAACCTCCTGCCGGCTGGGTCGAGCGGCGCGTGCGCGCGGCGATGCAAAATGAAACCGATGCGCTGCGCACAGCGATCGCTACGCTGGCCGACATGGTCCGGGTAGACCGCGAGGCGGTTCAGGCCGAACGGGATGCGGCGCAGGCCGACCGCGAGGCGGTCCGGGCCGACCGGGATGCGGATCGCGCCGCAATTGCCGAAGCGCGGGGGCAGGCGGCCGAACTGCGGGGGATGATCGAGCTATTGAGCGCGGAGTTGCGTGCGCGCTCCGAACAGACCGAGGCCGGCCTGATCGCGTTACGCGAGGCGATGGATCGCGACGAGCGGATCGAAAAGCTGCGTTTGCACCTGGAAGGATTCTCCGCCCAGCACCGCTGGGACGTGGATCAGCTGCGGCAGTCGTTGGCGGCCGTGGCCGAGCGCCTTCCGCTCGGCGACTGACGCCCGGTCGGCGCACGAACCGGCCTAGAGATACCAGGCAGGTCCGATGGCAGGCTGTACTTCGAGAGAGTCACGGCGCAGATTCGGATGCCAGGCCGGATCGGTATCGAACCAGCTTCTCCAGCGGGACAGGAACAAAGCCATATCGTCGCCCGGCGGCAGCCGCTCGCCGCGTGACGCCTTTTCGCTATGCACCATCTCGGCCATCGGTGTGCAGACGATGCGATAGCCGAGCGCACGGATGCGCAGGCAGAGATCGGTATCGTTGAATTCGAGGCTGAACCTTTCCTCGAAGCCGTCGACCTCTTCCAGCACCGACCGCCGCGTCGCGAACAATGCACCCGTCACCATCGACCATTCGCGCTGGACCAAGGCCCAGTCCTGATAAGTGCCCTCGACTTCCCTGCGGGACAGCCAAACATGGGCGGCGGCGGGCCCGTGCGGCGCCAGGCCGGCGTGCTGGAGCCGGCCGTCATCGTAAAGAAGCCGCGCGCCGACGCCGCCTACGCTCTGATCGACCGTCAAGCTGATCAAGGCCTTGAGCCAATTGGGATCGGACGGCAGGCAATCGTCGTTGAGCAGGACGATCTGCTCGGTTTCGGCCAGACGCCACAGCAGGTTCATCTTGGCGGCATAGTTGAATGGCGCCTCCGACGGGCGCGTGGTCTCGATCCTGCGCAAAGCGAACGGCCATGTCTTGCGGGCCCAGGCGGGCTCTCCGGCAACGTCGTCGCCGATCAGCAATGTTAGCTTGTCCATCGGCCAGTCGGTCTTGGCGATCGCCGCCAGCAGCCGTTCGACATATGTGCCTCTGCCGTTGCGGACCTTGCTGCGGCAGGTCGGCACGGCGATGGTGACGGCAGGGGCGATGTCCTGGTCGAAGGGCCGCAGCAGCGCGAAGCTGTCGGGCGTACGGCCCTTCGCGATCATCCCGGTAAGCGAGGGCTGAGCTTCCAGCATGCTTGCATAATCGTCCCGCGTGGCGCGAATCCGCGCGCCAGGATGCGCAAGCAGCACGTTCGGAATCCGTGCGATCGACAGGCCCGCTTCATGGGCCCTGAACAACAGGTCGGCGATGGCAGCGGTGCCCCGGTCGGGGTTGAGTCCGCCCAGTTCTTCGAACGCGGATACGCGCACGAAAACGGGGGTGCCGATATAATCCTGCGCGGTCAGCAGGGTCAGGTCGAATTCGGGCTTGAGCCGGATCTGGTCGACCACCCACTCGGTCCGGGCGGCGACATCGTCGGCATAGAAGATGGCTGCGTCGGGTCGGTGCACGAAGAAGTGGTTGGCCGCAAAGTAGAATTCCGGCGCAAGGAAGCTCCCTGCCGGTGCGAAGGCGATCCAGTCGCCCTGCTGGGTGCGCCAGTGTTCGAGCGTTTGTGCGTCGGCCGATCCGTCGGGCGCCAACAGCACCATCCGGAGATGCGGCGAGAAATCGGCCTGCTCGGCCGGAATGCCACATGCGGCGCGGATGTTCAGCCGGTTCGCAGCGCCATAACACGGGTTCGCCACGGTGTCGCGCAAGCTGCCGGCGATCAAGCCGCCGACGGCGTCATAGGACAGGCGTTCGCCGATGCGCGCGCGGGCGGCGTCGCCCTTTACGGTGTCCCCGGCCTCGACATCATGGGCGGCTTTCCGGAGCGCCGCCGACAAAGACGGCTCGTCGATCCGCGCCCATTCGCCGTCTTTCTTGTAATGGCCGAAATCGCGATCGAGCCGCCAGCGGCGCGCCTTGACCGGGTAGCCGGTCGCGACGTCGAGATGGTCGGCGCTGCCGCCGAAATCGGTCGCGACCACCGGTTTCCCGGCTGCCATCGCCTCCGCGATCGTCAGCCCGAATCCTTCCGAGCAATGCGGCGAGGCATAGATATCAGCCGCTGCCAGCAATTCTTCCAGGCCGCCGGTCGGCAGACTGCGGTCGATCAGGATGACGTTGGGAACGCTTTCGGCGAGCGTACGGAAGGCGGCACCGTCCTCGGGCCGGTCCATCAGATGCTTGGTCTTGAGCACCAGGCTCCAACCCGCATCACCCAGGCCCGACGCCGCGAAGGCGCGGACCAAGGCATGGGGATTCTTGCGGACGAGATAGCTCGACCCGTCGAAGATATAGAGGATCGCGCGCCGGCCGGCCGGCACGCCGAAGCGCGTCAGCACGGCCGCGCGATCGACCGGCTGCGCGGGCGGGAGCGGCACCGCATGCGGGATGACGTCGACGCGTGCGCCTTCCTCGCCTGCGAATAAATCGGCGCAATATTGGCTCGGCGCCCAGATGCGATCGACCGAGCTGAAATCGGTGCGCCATTCGGGCGGGATGTGCCCCATCTCCCACACCCAATAGCCGACGCGGCGGCCGGCGCGGCGGATCGCGTGGCGCTGGTCGTCGGTCAGCAGAAACCAACTGTCGGGGTTGAGGTGGACGATCGCGACGTCGGCGTCGCCGGCAAAGTCGACGATATCGACTGCCGGTGCGAGCGGGCGGTGGACGTGGAACGGCTTCTTGATCGGATGCAGGTTCACCCGCGCGCCGCTGCGCTGGAGGGCGGCTATTATCCCGCGCGCGGCGAAGCCCAGGCCGTTGTCGTAATTCCAGGGGCCGTAAAAGGCGACCTTGAGCCGCTGGCCTTCCCGCGGCGTGAAATGCCGCGGATGCGCGATCAGCGTGCCCGCTTCCTCGGCCGGGACGACCTCTGCGCTCGCCGCGATCGTCTGATCGATCAGGTCCAGGTCGAAGCCCGCTTCAGCCAGGGCCTCGCGCCAGCCAGTCAGATCCGCTTCGGCGAAATGACCGCGCACCAGCAATGCCTTCACGAACGGAAAGCCCGCCCCGATCAGCCGGCGCCAATCATAGAGGGTCGGATTGGCCGCGCGCGGACTCGGGTACAGGATTTCGACCCTATGCCCCGTGCGTTCGACATCGCCCGCGAACCGCACTTCGTAAACACGGATCACAGCATCCTTGTCGCGCAGGATCCGCACATTTTCGAAGAAGGCATGTAGCCACCAGGAGGACAGCAGACGCGGCTTGAGCGCGACGAAGAAAGTCTGGACGTGCCAGCGATATTCGTGGCTCTCGGTCAGCCCGACCAGGTCGGCGTCGCTCGCGCGGATGCGGTCGAGCATCGCGGCGAAGCGGGCTTGGCCGGCCGGGCCGATCAGGCTGTCATTAGCCAGATAGAGCGTTGCTGCACCATAGACTTCGGGATGCAGATGGATCGCATGCGCCCAGGCCGCGAAATCATAGCCCGCATTTTCGCGCACCATCACGCCGGCAGCGAGATCGGCCAGCGCATGCGGGATATCTACCTCGCGGTCCGTCACCACGATCAGCAGGACCGCCATGCCGGCCTGGGTCAAAGCGCTCAGATAAGGCGCGACGTGCGGCTTGATCCGTCCGGTCGCGCTATGCGTGACGAACAAAGCGACTTCCTGGCCGGGCGCCATGCGGAATGGTTTGAGCACCTCGATCCGCGCCGCCCAGGCGGGCGGCGGCGGGGCGGCTATGGGTGCGGGCGGCACTTCGATCGCCGCCGCGGCGATCGCGTCCGCCGCGTCCATCTCGGCCAGCTCGTTCGCGGCGTGCGGGTTGCCGTCGACAGCGAGGCTCAGGCCGTAAAGATCGCGCGCGCGGCCCGGATCGCCGGCCAGCCTGCGCGATCGTGCCCAGCACAGAAGCAGATCGGTATCGTCGGGATCGATATCGGCGGCGCGGCCGTAAGCGGCATCCGCGCCGGGATGATCCGCCAACTGCGTCAGCATGTGGCCGAGCTGAACCCAGATCGCGAAGTCCTGCGGCTGTTCCTCCAGATGCCGGCGATAATGGCCCACGGCATCGGCCCAGCGGCCCTTGTCGCGCGCGCGATTGCCGAGCCGCCGCGCGGTAGGTTTCTGGAACAGCTTGCCCAACATCAGATGGCGGTCTCTAGCAGGTCCTGCGCGGCGGCAAACACCTCCTCCGGCCGGATATGGCGCAGGCAGGCGAAATCCTTGCCGCAGTCTTCCCCGTCCAGCCCGATGCCGCAGCCGGCGCACGGCACCCGGCGGCTGATGATCCGGCCGGTCATTTCTTGGCCCCATTCGCTCCAGTTGAGCCGCGCCATATGCAGGCTGACCACGGGCGCGCCGCGCAAGGCGGCGAGGTGCTTGGGTCCGCTATCGTTGCCGACGAACAGCGCGCAATGCGCCAGCAGCGCGTCGAATTGCGCGAACGCCAGCTGCCCCGCAATCACATGGACGCGCGTCGAATGCTCGCCTTCGGCCAGCGCGCGCTCGGCCGTCGCCATATCGTCCGCGAACAGGACGATCTTCAGGTCCGTCCGCTCCAGCAGCATGCGCATCAGATCGGCGAAATAGGGCCAGCGCGTATAAGCAAGACGCGCCCCGGCGTGGATCACGGCGTATCGCTGCCCCTCGGCGATCCCGAGCGCGGCAAGGCCGGCACGATCGGGGTTGGCCAGGGGCTTCGCCTGACCTTGCGCCATGATGCCCAGCCCCTCGACCAGCAGAAGCATCTTGCGCGACGGCGGCACGATCTCGATCCCGTTGACGGGATCGTGCACATTGAAATCCAGCCCGGCGTCGAGCCATGGCGACTGGCGATCCTTGAAACCATACAGGAAGCGCGCGCCGCTCAACAGCAGCAACGCCCGGGATGCGTCGCCCTCACCAAGATCGATCGCGATATCGAACGCGTAAGGACCGAGCGTGCGCCGCAATCTGTCCTGCGCCTCCAGTGGCAGCACGCGCCGCCGCTCGCTCGGGCTCTCGGAAAAGTCGATCGCGACGACCTCGTCGAACAGCGCAAGTTGCTCTGCCAGCACAGCATTGGCGGACGTCATCAGCCCAATCAGGCGCGCATCCGGAAACAAGGCGCGCAACCGCCGGATCGCCGGCACCGAACAGACGAGATCGCCGAGTTGATCGACCCGCTGAACCAGGATCGTGCGAACCGGATCGGGCAGCAATCGCCGTTCGGTCGTGCGCACCATGCTGGGCCGGGCATTGATCGCATCTTCGATCGAGCTCGCTTCAGCCGGCAACGCCACCAGCGCGTCGGAATCGGGGCGCGTATCTTCGTCCAGCGGTGGCGCCACCAGAATAGTCTCGCGATGGCGGCGGACGCGGCGGCCGGACGCGTCGTGAAATGCCAGCTCGATGACATGGCGGCCGGGCGCGACACTCGAGAAATCGTGCCAGATATTGAAGACGTACTTGGTTTGCGGCTCGCTTCCGCCCGCGACCGGATAGGCTTGCAGCGGCTCGCTGTGCACCAGCTTGTCGTCGATCAGCAGGCGGATTTCGCTGAGCGGGCCGGGCGCGAGCCGATAGCCGCGGATCGCCTCGATCCCGCGCATGACCTTGAGGTCGCCCCAGCGGCTGTGCGCGCGTCGTCCGCCCAAGCGGAACAGCCGCAGGATATTGCGATCGACGGCGGGTGGAGCTTCATCGCCGCGCGGCAGCACTTCCGGCACTACCCAATCCTGGCCGGCATGCGGGATGCTCGCGCCGTCCACCGCGCCGCCGACCGACACCAACTCGCGCTCCGCCTCGCGCCAGCCGGGGTTCAATGCAAGCGCACGGGCATAACTTGCCTCGGCTTTTTCGGGACGCCCCGCGATCTTGTAGAAATGGCCTATCTGCAGCGCGAGATCGGCATCGTTCGGCAGATCGATCGCCGCGCGCGCATATTGCTCTTCCGCGCCGTCCAGATCGCCCGAATCCTTCAGCATGTGGCCGCACTGGATGCGGATGCGGGCATTTTCGGGATTGAAGCGCAACGCCTCCTCATACAGCGCGGCGGCGACACGATATTGGCGTGCATCGCGCGCCGCGTTGGCGCGAACGATCAGCCGGCGCGCGACACCGGCGCGGGAACGCGACGGGATCTCCCCGATGACCGTCCGTATCAGCCGCGGGAGCAACGGTATGTCCTCGCCTGCATACAATCAGCTGCTTACGCGTCCGCGCCTGTCCGCCAGGACGCTCGCGAGCATGTCGTCCAGCGTATGAGCAGGCGCCCAGCCAATAGCGCGCCCGATCGCCGTAGCATCGACCGCGGCGCGAGCTATCTCACTCGCCCGCATCCGCTGCGGGTCCTGCTGTACCACGGTTTCGACCGGACTCAGCGCACGAAGACGGTCGAGGATCGCGCCGATCCGCACGGACGTGCCGGAAGCGATGTTGAAAACGTTGCGCGGCGGCAGCGTCTTCGCTTGCACCAGCAGTTCCAGATAGGCCGCGATGACATCGCGCACGTCGAGGAAGTCGCGCTCCGCCTCGAGATTGCCGACGCGGATTACGGAGGCAGCACCTTGTTCGACGCGGACGATCTGGTCCGCGAACGCCGGAATCACGAACGCATCGGTCTGGCCCGGCCCGCTGTGGTTGGACGCGCGCACTACGATCAGCTGGGCTTGCGGGGGCAGGACGTCGGCGAACATCGCCTCCGCGGCCGCCTTGGATCGGGCATAGGCCGATTGCGGACGGAGCGGCGAAGCTTCGGTTGCGATTTCGTGCGTAAAGGTCAGGCCGTAGACTTCGACGCTGCTGACGAACAGCAAGGTGCAGTCGGGAACCGTCGTCGCCAGGGCGCGCGCCAGAGCAAGGCTGCCGCACAGGTTAAGCGACCAGGTCGCAGCGGCCGCGACGGCCGACTGGCCGACCGAGGATTGCGCGGCGAGATGAACGACCAGATCGGGCCGCACCTCCGCGATCGCGGAGGCGATGCCGTGGGAATCCTCCAGATCGAAGGTGACGTAATCGTGATCGGCCGGCCATTCGGATCGGGGCATCCGCGTCGTCAGAAACAGCCGCGCGTCGGGCCTCATCCTGC
>NZ_DATHFV010000156.1:0-16193 GCF_035317925.1 Sphingomonas sp. | reverse complement strand
GGATCAGCAGATGCTGCAGGCCGCCGCCGATCACGCCGCCGATCAGCGGGCCCGCGATCGGGACCCACCAGTAACTGGGATTGCCGGGAAAGGCGGATGCGCCCCAGCCGAACAGCCAGGCGAAGGTACGCGGGCCCAGATCGCGTGCCGGATTGATCGCCCACGCCTCCAGATTGCCTGCCGAGGCGCCGATGATCGCCACCAGAAACCCGATGATCACCGCGCCGAAATTCGCCTGCGGCGCCATCGTGTTATATTCGTCCGTCACCGCGAAGATGCCGAACACCAGGAACGCGGTGAGGATGATCTCGTCGATGAAGGCCTTGAACGGCGTCACCGCGATGCCAGGCGCGGTGAAGAACACGCCTGCCGCACCGCCAGCGGCCCGCGTCAGATGCTGGACGCCAAGATAATGATCGATCACGTTCCAGTAGAGGGCGTAGGTGATCGCCGCCCCCAGGAACGCGCCGACCAGTTGCGCGCCCCAGTAAGGCAGCACCTTGCGCCACGAAAAGCCGCGGAAGATAGCCAGCGCCAACGTCACCGCCGGATTGGCATGCGTGCCCGAGATCGCGCCGGTCACATAGATGGCGATGGTGACGGCCAGACCCCAGGTGATGCACACGCCCCAATAGGCATTCTTATAGGGGTTGGGATCGTACAGCACGATCATCCCGGCAACCGAACAGCCGATGCTGATGATGATCAATATGGCGACCGCCTCGGCGATCAACTCGCCGAGAAACGCGCGACGTGCAGACATGTCTGTCCTCTCCTGTGCGTCGTCGATTATTCGATCCATGCGTAAGCGGAGTTACAACGCCGTCGTTCTGCCCCGCAGGAACCGCATCAGGTAATAAAGCAGCACGCCGCCGATCAGCAGCACCGCCAGCGCTGCTTGCTCTTCAAGCTTCGCGAGGCCGATCAGCCCGACCATGCTGAGGATGGCCAAAGCGGCAATGACCGGCAGGCCGGCGATGGTGAGCGGCTTGCCCAGGATCGCGACATTGCCGCGCCGCAATTTCACCGCCGCCGCACACACCGACATATAGAGCGGCGCGATCGCGAGCGTGGAGAGGATCGCCAGTTTCTCGAACGTGCCGGTCAGCGCCAGTGCGACCGCCAGCACAAAGTGGGTCAGGATCGCTACATAAGGCGTGCGGAAGCGCGGATGGACCTTGCCAAGAAACGACGGCAGCAATCCGTCGCGCGCGAAGGCAAACAAGACACGCGGCGCGCCGAGCAAATCGCTGCCAAGCCAGATCAGCATCGATCCGAACGCCCCCGCCAGCAATGGCGCGCGCCAGCGCGGATCGATCGTGCCGAGCGCATCGGCGAGCGGCGCCTTCGATCCGATCAGCCCCGCGCCGAGCAGTTGCTGGGCGACGATCTGCACCGCGATGTAGAGCAAGCCGATCGAGATCATCGCGAGCAGCAAGGCGCGCGGTACCGTCCGTGCCGGATCGCGCACCTCGCCCGAAGCGGCGAGCGGCGTCTCCATGCCGGTCAGCGCGAATATGGCGAGGATCGCGGCCGCACCGAAGCTTTCGGTCGGCGGGTTGGTGATCGGGCTAGCGGCGGCATGGCCCGCGAACAAAGCGCCGCCGCCCACGATCAGGAAGAGGAACAAAGGCACCAATTTGATCATCGTCGCCAGGCCGAGGATCTTGGACGCGACATCGACGCCGATGATGTTGACGAAGGTCATCAGCCCCAGCACCGCGACCACCACCGCGGTATGCGGCACCGCCGCCGCCATCGCCGGAAAGGCCGAGCCGACCGTATCGGCCAGCGCCACCGCGATCCCGCCGCACGCGAGCACGCTCGAGAACCACACCAGCAGGCCCGCGACGAAACCCGGCATCGGCCCGAACGCGGCTTCGACATAGCCGTAGGGGCCGCCGCTGGTCGGAACGCGGCTGCCGGCCTCGGAGAAGCAGAGCACGATCGCGCCCATCGCGATCAGGCAGGCGAGATAGGCATAAGGCGCGACCGTTCCAGCCGCCGTCGCCATCACGCCGGGCAGGCGATAGACGCCCGATCCGACCACTTCGTTGGTGATCGCGGCGGCGAAGGTGAAGGTGCCCATGGCGCGCAACAGACCGTGATCGCGGCTCTGTTCCTCGCTCGCGATCTTGGCCCTGGTCGCCATGCCTGTCCTCTCCCCGAAAGGACGAAGCTTGCCCGAGCGATAGGGAAGCCGCAACAAGCCTTTATGACGACGCTCGAAGATGTCCGCGAATGGGACGCCGCCGATCCGCTCGGCGGCTTCCGCGATCGGTTCGCATTGCCGGACGGCGTCGTCTATCTCGACGGCAATTCCCTGGGCGCGCTGCCCAAGGCCACCGCCGCCCGCCTCAAGGCGGTGGTCGAGCAGGAATGGGGCGAAGGGCTGATCCGCAGTTGGAACGACCGCGACTGGGTCGGCGCACCCCGGCGCGTCGGCGCCAAGATCGCCCGCCTGATCGGTGCCGAGGCCGACGAGGTGATCGTCGCCGATTCGACCTCGGTCTGCCTGTTCAAATTGCTGATGGCGGCAGCCCAGCTGCGCGACGGGGCGATCCTGGCGGAAAGCGACAATTTCCCGACCGACGCGCATGTGGCGGGCCGCGTCGCCGAACTGCTCGGGCGCGAGTTTCGCAGCGTGCCGCGCGACCGGATCGGCGAGGCGCTGACGCCCGACGTCGCCGCCGCCGTCATCACCCATGTCGATTACCGCACCGCGCGCCGGCACGACATGCGAGCGCTCACCGCCAGGGGCACGCGCATCGTCTGGGATCTGAGCCACAGCGCGGGCGCGGTCCCGCTCGATCTGGCGCGCGATGGGATCGAGCTCGCGGTCGGCTGCGGCTACAAATATCTGAACGGCGGCCCGGGTGCGCCTGCCTTCCTCTATGTCCAGGGCGCGCTGTTGCCGCAGCTCCGGTCGCCAATCGCGGGTTGGTGGGGTCATGCCGCGCCGTTCGATTTCTCCTGCGCGTTCGAGCCCGCGCCCGATATCTCCCGATTCCTGAGCGGCACGCCCGCGATACTCGGCCTGCTCGCGCTCGAATCCGGGATCGATCTGATGCTCGAAGCCGATCCGGCGCAACTTTGGGACAAGGCCATACGGCTGCACGATCTGTTCGCCGCGCGCGTTACCGCGCTCTGCCCGGAGCTCGAAAACGTCACGCCCGCCGATCCGGACGCGCGCGGCAGCCACATCGCCTTTGCCCACCCGCACGCGCTGGCGATCGTCCGGGCGCTGATTGCGCGCGGCGTGATCGGCGACTTCCGCACGCCCGATATCGCGCGGTTCGGGCTGACGCCGCTCACACTTCGTTACGAGGATGTGTGGCAGGCAACCGGGATCATTGCCGACGTCATGACCAAAGAGGCATGGCGCGACCCGCAACATGCCAGTGGCGGGGTCGTACCATGACGGCGGTTGCATCGCCCCGGTCCGGCGTGGCAGGGAGGCGCGACAGGGGAGAGAGTGCGTTATGGAAACAGTATACGATTGGGTGACGGTGGCGATCTTCGCCGGCCTCATCGTTCTTTTCCTGCAGCGCTCCTCCAGCGTGGGCGAGCCGCAGGATTCGATCTGGCAATATCTCGCCGCCTCGGTCGGCTGCGCGGTCTCCAATTATCTCGGCAACCAGGCCGTCAAGCATGAGGGCGGAATCGATTATCTCGATCACGGCCTCGCGATCGTCGTGCTGGTCGGCACGATCGCTTATATCTGGATCGCGCTGAAGCCATTCCAGCGGATGGATCCGCCGAAGAGCTGAGCTACCCTTACATTAGGCGGCTTCAACCGTTTCGGCTGAGTGTTCCTAATTTGTTCTTGCACTTCCAAAACGGTCAGGCAGAATTGCCGCCAGAGATTCGGAGGGTAAGAAGTCATGGGTTTTTCGCATTCGTGGATTGCGGTCCAGGGATTGACGCCAGCCCGGGCGCTAGAAGCGCTGGGCATGGAAGTGAAGGCTGTCATCGAGCCTGACTATTTTCCCGAAGGCATCGCTATTGGACAAATGCCCGGCGGCTGGCTGATCGTTTTGACTGATCGCCGCGCCAGCGCTTTTGAAGGGGACTTGGTGGCACTTGCAGCCTTCGGTCCTGCGGTCGCCTGTGAGATCAGGGAAGTCGTCATGAATTCTGAGGCACGAGGTTACGAAGGCGCCTCGGAGAAATGGCGCGTTGGTTATGATTGTGAAAAAGGCCGTTACGCGCTGGAAATAGCCGGCGATCCGCCGTCACAGCTTGAAACCATTAGGGCCGAAGCGCAGGCGCAGCAGGAAGCTGAAGGCGGCGAAGACGCGGGTGTCGACTACATGTTCGATATTCCTGCTTTGCTCGCAAAATCGATCTGCGGTTACATGCTGGGTGAGGTCGAACCGGACGGATTCCGCTATTCCGAATTGCAGCCTATCGGCGGCTGGCCGGTGCCTGTCCGTAAACCCGGCTTCTTCGCGCGCCTCTTCGGACGCGGCTGAGGCGCCTCCCCGCGAACGGGGAGGCGATCCGATTACAGCTGCCCGTGGCAGTGCTTGTACTTGCGGCCCGAACCGCACGGGCACGGCGCGTTGCGGCTGACGCGGTTCTCCCACTCCTCGGGATCGCCCAGCACGGGCATGTCGGGCTGCGCCATCTGCAGCGGCGGCAGCCGCGTCGTGACCAGGCCCAGCGACGCCGCGTCGCGATCATAGGTGTCGTCGTTGCCGGTCAGCGGATCGATATGCGTGGTCGTGAAGATATCCGGCATCTGCGGCATTTCGGGCGGGGGCGCGAAATTGAAGCGGATGTTGGACAAGGTCCGCGTCACATCCTCGCGGATCGCGCTCAGCATGCGCTCAAACAAAGCGAAAGCTTCCGACTTATATTCGTTGATCGGCGTCTTTTGCGCATAAGCGCGCAGGTGGATCACCTGGCGGAGCGCATCGAGCGTCGACAGATGCTCCTTCCAGTGATGGTCGAGCTGCTGGAGCAGCACGCTCTTCTCGATATTGGCCCAGCTTTCCTTGCCGACCTCCTGTGCGCGCTCGGCGAGCTGCACCGCCGCCGCTTCGCCGATGCGCGCGGCGAGCAGTTCGGGTTCGACCATCTCTTCCTTGAGCCACTCGTCGATCGGCGGCTGCAGGCCGAAAATGTCGAACGTCGCGGCCTTCAGGCCCTCGATATTCCACTGCTCGGGGTAGGAACCGGGCGGGCACGCATCGGCGACGATCGTGTTGACCGTCTCGGCGCGCATATCGTCGACCACATCGTCGACCGCGTCCGCATCCATGATATCGGCGCGCTGCTCGTACACGACCTTGCGCTGGTCGTTCATGACGTCGTCATATTCGACGACCTGCTTGCGGATGTCGTAGTTGCGCGCCTCGACCTTCTTCTGCGCGGTCTCGATCGCCTTCGAAATCCAGGGGCTGACGATCGCCTCGCCGTCGGCGAGGTTCTTGTTCATCATCTTGGCGAACATCGTCTCCGGCCCGAAGATCCGCAGCAGATCGTCGTCGAGGCTCAGATAGAAACGGCTGAGGCCCGGATCGCCCTGACGGCCCGAGCGGCCGCGCAGCTGGTTGTCGATGCGGCGGCTCTCGTGGCGCTCGGTGCCGAGCACGAACAGGCCGCCCGCGGCGAGCACGGCTTCCTTTTCGACCGCGATCTCGGCGCGGATGCCGTCGGCCACGCTCTCATATTCGGGCGTGCCGTCGACCAGATCGGGATGTTCGGACAGCATCCGCATCTCGAGATTGCCGCCGAGCTGAATGTCGGTGCCGCGGCCCGCCATGTTGGTCGCGATGGTGACTGCGTTCATCCGCCCCGCCTGCGCGACGATGAAGGCTTCCTGCTCGTGATAACGCGCGTTGAGGACGTTATGCGTCACGCCTTCCTTGGTCAGGAATTCTGACAACATTTCCGATTTCTCGATCGAGACGGTGCCGACCAGCACCGGCTGGCCGATCGCCTGCTTCTCGCGGATCGCCTTGGTGATCGCGCCGAACTTGTCGCCGATATTCTTGTAGAATTCGTCGTCGTCGTCCTGGCGGCAGACGGGAACGTTGGTCGGGATCGAGACCACGTTCATCTTGTAGATCTGGTAGAATTCGTTCGCCTCGGTCGCGGCAGTGCCGGTCATGCCCGACAGCTTGGGATACATGCGGAAATAATTCTGAAAGGTGATCGAGGCGAGCGTCTGGTTCTCGGGCTCGATATGGACGCCTTCCTTGGCCTCGACCGCCTGGTGCAGGCCGTCCGACCAGCGGCGTCCGTCCATCATGCGGCCGGTGAATTCGTCGATGATGACGATCTTGTCGTCTTTCACGATGTAATCGATGTCGCGCTTGAACGCGACGTTGGCCTTGAGCGCCTGATTGAGGTGGTGGACCACCTGCGTGTTCTCGAAATCATACAGATTGTCGCCTTCGAGCAGGCCGGCGGCCTCGAGCGCGCGCTCGACCGCCTCGGTGCCGTCCTCGGTCAGGATCACCGAGCGGGCTTTCTCGTCATGCTCGTAATGGACCGGCTCGATCTGCTTCACGACCGCGTCGACCAGCTTGTAGAGGTCGGACTTGTCCTCGGTCGGACCCGAGATGATCAACGGCGTGCGCGCTTCGTCGATCAGCACCGAATCGACCTCGTCGACCACGGCGTGCGCGAACGGCCGCTGCACCATCTGCGCGCGCTCGTACTTCATATTGTCGCGCAGATAATCGAAGCCGAATTCGTTGTTCGTGCCGTAGGTGATGTCGGCGGCATACGCGGCGCGGCGATCTTCGTCGGGAATGTTGGGGATAATCACACCGACCGTCAGCCCCAGGAACTTGTAGACTTGGCCCATCCATTCGGAGTCGCGCCGGGCGAGATAGTCGTTGACCGTGATGACGTGGACGCCGGTGCCCGGCAGCGCGTTCAAATACACCGCCAAAGTCGCGACCAGCGTCTTGCCTTCGCCCGTCCGCATCTCGGCGATCTCGCCGCGATGGAGCACGATGCCGCCGACCATCTGCACATCGTAATGGCGCTGGCCGAGCACGCGGCTCGCTGCCTCACGTACCGTGGCAAAGGCTTCCGGCAGCAATTTGTCGAGCGTCTCACCCTCGTCGAGGCGCGCGCGGAACTTGACGGTCTGCGCCGCAAGCTCCTCGTCGCTCATTGCCTGGAGGTTGGGTTCGAACGCGGCGATCTTCGCAACCAGAGGCTGCATCGACTTGACGTAGCGGTCGTTAGACGAGCCGAAAATGGCCTTGGCAATGCCGGCGAACATACTGAAACTTCCTGTCTGATTGGATGCGGCACGGCGTGGCCGCCGGTGCGCGAGAGCGATAACGAAGAAAGAGCCGATCCGGGACCGGATCAGCCGAAGGCGCTATTCGCGCCGGCGCTCGCCATAGGTTTTGCGCTGGACGCGCACCGGCGCCACGAGGCGCGCATGCCACGTGCCGGGCGCGGCGTAAGCACCCTGAACTTCCTCGGGAAGCGGTGCCGTCACCTTGACGCTCGTACCCGCCTTGGCGTGGGTTGCGCTGACGCTGGCCTCGACCGGCTGCGCGGAGGCAGCGGAGCCAACCACCGCGCCGGTCAGCGCGGTCAGGAAAGCGGAGAAGAGAAGCAGCAAACGCATCACGCGTGCATGTAAGTGATGCAGGGGCGCTCGTCTATCCTTGGCGTGATGCAAGCCGGATACACTTCTCGCCTTTCCACTGCTACGCGCCCGCTTATGTCCGGATCCGTCTCCCCCCTCGCCGCACCTTTCCCCGAAATGCCACAGATCGCGGGCGTGCGCGTCGCCGTCACGCGCGCGGGCTATAAAGCGTGGGAGCGCACCGACCTTACATATGCTGCGTTCGAGCCCGGCACCGCCGTCGCGGGCGTGACCACGCAGAGCAAATGCCCCTCGCCCGAGGTCGAATGGTGCCGCAAGGCGCTGCCGCTGGGCACGGCACGCGCCTTGGTGGTCAATGCCGGCAATTCCAATGCCTTCACCGGCAACCGCGGCCGCGCGGCGGTCGAGGCGATCGCGGCGCGGGTCGCGGGCCATATCGGCTGCGAACCGTCGGATGTGTTCGTTGCCTCGACCGGCGTGATCGGCGTTCCGCTGCCGATCGACAAGGCCGAAGCCGGAATCGACGCGGTGCTGGACGCGCCCGAGGCAAGCTGGCGCGAGGCAACCGACACGATCGGCACGACCGATACCTTCGCCAAGGGTGCGACGACCACCGCCATCGTCGGCGGCAAGACCGTCACTTTGGTCGGCATCATCAAGGGATCGGGCATGATCGCGCCCGACATGGCGACGATGCTCGGCTTCATCTTCACCGACGCCGCGGTCGAGGCGCCCTTCCTGCAGACGATGCTGGATACCGCCAACAAGCAGACCTTCTCCTGCATCACGGTCGATGGCGACACCTCGACGTCCGACACGGTGCTGGCGTTCGCGACCGGCAAGGCCGGCAACGCGCCGCTCGTGTCGTTCGACGATGCCGGCGCGGATGCCTTCCAGGCGGCGCTGACCGATCTCTGCCGCCAACTCGCACATCTCGTTGTGCGCGATGGCGAAGGTGCGTCCAAGTTCATCCAGATCGCGGTCGAGGGCGCCGAGAGCGACGCCTCGGCACACCGCATCGCTTTGTCGATCGCCAATTCGCCTTTAGTGAAGACCGCGATCGCCGGCGAGGATGCCAATTGGGGCCGCGTCGTGATGGCGGTCGGCAAGGCCGGCGAACCCGCCGAACGCGACCTGCTCTCGATCCGCTTCGGCGCGACCCAGGTTGCCGAAAAAGGACTGGCGGTCGAGGGCTATGACGAGGCCCCGGTAGCCGCGCACCTCAAGGGTCAGGATATCGAGATCGGCGTCGACCTCGGCCTCGGCGAAGGCCGCGCCACGGTTTGGACCTGCGACCTGACCCACGGCTATATTTCGATCAACGCGGACTATCGCAGCTGATGCCTGCCAATTGGACCGGCGGCTGCGCCTGCGGGGCGGTGCGATACCGCCTCGCTTCCGATCCGTTCGATGCCGGCTGGTGCCATTGCCGGACCTGCCAGCTCAATTCCGGTAGCCCGGCCATGGCATTCGCGACCGTGCCGATCGGCGATTTCATATTCACGCAGGGCGAGGAACGGGTCGGGCAATTCGCGTCGAGCGATTTCGGCCATCGCCGCTTCTGCTCGCGCTGCGGCACGCCCTTCCTGATGCAAGTCGATCATCAGCCCCAAACGGTCGATTTCAGCATCGCCACGCTCGACCGGCCCGACGATGTCGTGCCGGGTTTCCACATCTTCTACCCCAGCCGGATTTCCTGGGCGCCGGCCGGCGATGATACGCCCCGCCACGACCGCTTTCGCCGCGACACGCGTGGTCTCAACCCAGGAGAAGAACCATGATCGCGTATGACGCGCCCGTACAGGCCCTGATCCGCGACGTGGCGGCGCGGATCGTGATGCCGCGCTTCCGCATGCTCGACGCCGGCCAGATCGAGGAGAAGGCGCCCGACGAACTCGTCACGATCGCCGACAAGGAAAGCGAGATCGCGCTGATCGAAGGGCTGACCAGGCTGCTGCCCGAATCGCGCGTGATCGGCGAGGAAGGCGTGTCGGTCGATGCGTCGCTGCTGGACGGGATCGGGGAAGGCACCGCCTGGATCGTCGATCCGATCGACGGCACCGCCAATTTTGCGGCGGGCGAGACGCCGTTCGGGATCATGGTCGCCCTGATCGCCGATGGCGTGAGCGAGGCGGCGTGGCTGTTCGATCCGGTGCTGGATCGCCTGTGCAGCGCGGGACGCGGCGAGGGCGCCTTTATCGACGGCGAACGCGTCACTGCACGGACGAGTGGCGCAGTTATGCCAGTCGCTGGGCTCTCCACCAAATATCTGCCGCCCGAAATGCGCGAGGAGATCGAACGGCGCGCTGCGGGCAAGATGCAGTGCGTCGGCATCCCGCGCTGCGCGGCCGAGCAATATCCGCGCGTGGTGCTCGGCACCAACGACCTCGCATTGTTCTGGCGGACGCATGTCTGGGATCACGCGCCCGGCGCGCTGATCCTGGCGGAAGCGGGTGGTAAGGTCGCACGCTTCGACGGCACGCCATATATGGTGACGCAGACCGGCAAGGGCCTGCTCGCCGCCGCCACGCCGCAGATGTGGGACGAGGCGGCCGCCATCCTACTCGGATAAGGCAGCCAGCGCGGCGAGATAGGGATCGTCCGGCCTGTCCAGCACTGCCGCGACCAGCCCGAGTGCGACCGCTCGCCCATGCCTTAGCACCAGCACGCGATCGGCCATGCGGCGCACCAGATCCATGTCGTGCGCGATGAAGAGATAGGTCAGGCCAAGCTCTTCCTGCAGGCGCTGCAGCAGCGCTACCATCTCATCGCGCAATTCCGGATCGAGCGCACTCAGCGCCTCGTCGAACACGATCAGATCGGGCCTGCGAATGAGCGCACGAGCGATAGCGATGCGTTGGCGCTGCCCGCCCGAAAAGGCTTGCGGCAGGCGATCGACGGCGTCGGACGGAAGCCCGACCTGCGTCAGCGCCTGCGCCACCATCGCCACGCGCTCGGCCGCCGGGAGTGGCCCGAGCAGATGGAGGGGTTCGGCGACAATACGGCCGACGGTCTGGCGCGGATCGAAGCTCGCCGCCGGATCCTGGAACACCGCCTGCACCTGACCCAGCATGCCCCGCAGTGCAGGTCCCCGCACCGAGGCCCAGTCGTTGCCGTCGAGTGTGACCGTGCCCGCGTCGGGCCGGTCGAGCCCGAGCGCCAGCCGGGCGAGCGTCGACTTGCCCGATCCGGATTCGCCGATCACCGCCAGCGTCTCGCCTTTGCCGAGCGCGAACGAGATATCGGTCAAGGCGGCGACGCGTGCACGCTTGCCGGGATAGGTCCGCGTGACATGAGCGAACGTCAGCAGCGGGTCGCCGCCCGCGCGCGCCGCGCGCTCCGGCAGTTCGCCTGCCGGCGCGGCGGGCGCGCCGATCCGCCCTTGATCGAGCGTGACGACCCGGTCGGCGATCCGCCGCGCGAGCGTGATGTCGTGCGTGACCAGCAGCAGCCCCATGCCCCTTTCGCGCACCAGCGACAGGAGCAAAGTCGTGATCTCGGCCTGCGCGACCGGATCGAGCGAGGCGGTGGGCTCGTCGGCGAGCAACAGCACCGGCTGCGCGGCAATCGCCATCGCGATCGCGACTCGCTGACGCTGACCGCCCGAAAGCGTGTGCGGATAGCGTTTGCGAGAGAGATCGAGGCCGACCCGTATCAATAGGCGCGAAACCTCGGCTTCTATCTCCGCCCGGCCGAGCGACGTGTGCAGTTCCAGCACCTCGCCGATCTGCCGGCCGATCGGCAATGCGGTATTCAGCGCGGTCGCGGGCTCCTGGAAGACGATGCCGACCCGCCCGCCGCGCAACGCCCGCAACCTCCGCTCGGGCAAAGTCGTGACATCCTCGCCCTCGATCCGCACCACCCCCTGCTCGATTGCCTCGGACGGCAGCAGGTACATCGCCGCCGCCGCCAGCGTCGACTTGCCTGAGCCCGACGGCCCGACCAGCGCGACGATCTCGCCCGCTCCGACCCGCAACGACACGTCGTCGAGCGCGGTCGTCGCGCCGTAGCGGACCGATAGGTGCTCGATCTCGAGCGGGATCACAGCCCGGTCTCCGGCGCGTAACGGTCGCGGATCGCCTCGCCCGCGAGATTGATCGCGAGCACGGTCAGCACGATCGCGAGGCCCGGCAGCAAGGCCAATCGCGGCGCGACCGCGATCAAGGTCTGCGCGTCTGCCACCATCCGCCCCCAACTCGCCGCTGGCGGCTGCGCGCCGAGGCCGAGGAAGGACAAGGCTGCTTCAGCCAGCACGCCGAGCGACAATTGCAGCGTCGCCTGCGTGATGAGCGGCCCGAATATGTTGGGCAGGATGTGGTCGAACGAGATCAGCATCCGCCCCTTCCCCGCCAGCCGCGCGGCGAGAATGAAGTCGCGCGTCCAGATCGCGCGCGCCGCGGCCCGCGCGACACGCGCGAACACGGGGATGTTGAACAGCCCGATCGCGAGCGCGGCATGGCTCGCCCCCGGACCCAGCACCGCCAGCACCAGCATCGCCAGCACCAGAGCCGGAAAGGCGAACAGCATGTCGGATGCGCGCGCGACCAGCTCGTCCACCCACCCCGGCCGCGCCGCCGCGAGCAGGCCCAGCGGCACGCCCCCGGCCAGGCCGATCAGCAGCGCCAACGCGGCTACGCCCAACGCCGGGCGCGCGCCTGCCATCAGCATCGACAGCAGATCGCGCCCGAGCTGATCGGTGCCGAAGGGATGCGCGAACGACCCGGGCCGGAGCCGGTGCGCGACATCGATCGCGGCGACGTCCCACGGCGTCCACACGAACGACAGTAATGCCGCCGCCACGATCAGCATCAGGAGGATCGGGCCGAACAGACGGCTCATGGCCGCACCCGCAAACGCGGATCGAGCAAGGCCTGCGCGACATCGGTCAGGAAGCTGGCGATCACGGTCGCGGCGACCATCAGCATCGCCACCGCCTGCACCACGATCAGGTCGCGCGCGGTGATCGCCTGCACCATCAATCGGCCGAGGCCCGGCAAATAGAAGACATTCTCGACGATCACGCTGCCGCCGAGCAGGAAGGGGAATTGCAGCCCGATCACCGCGAGGATCGGCCCGGCCGCATTGGGCGCGATATGCCGCCGCAGGATCAGACCACGCCCTGCGCCCTTGGCGCGGGCGGTGCGGACATAATCGCGCGCCAACTCACCCACGAGCGCGGCCCGTGCCACCCGAGCGATCAGTGCCGCCTGCGGCAACGCCAGCGCCAAAGTCGGCAGGATCAAGGCCGCCAAAGCCGGCCCCGCGCCCGCCTGCCAGCCGGGAAAGCCGCTCGCCGCGACCCAGTGCAGCCGCACCGCGAACAGCAACAGCAGGATCATCGCCAGCCAGAAGCTCGGCACCGCGACGCCGATCCGCGTCAGCAGGCCGATGCCCCGGTCGAGCCAGCCGCCGGGCCGCAGCGCGGCGGCGAAGGCCGCGAGCAGGCCGAGCGCGACCGATACCAGCATCGCCAGGCAGGCCAGCGGCAGCGACAACGCGATCCGCGACGAAACCAGCGCCGCGACCGGCACGCGATAGGCATAGGACGTGCCGAAATCGCCGTGCGCCATCGCGCCTATCCAGGCGGCGTAGCGCGCGATCGCCGAGCCGTTGAGGCCGAGTTCGGTCCGCAAGGCCGCGACCGATTGCGGGCTCGCCTCCAGACCCATCATGAACTGCGCAGGGTCACCCGGCACAAGCTGCAGCAGCGCGAACACGACCAGGCTCGCGCCGACCAGGGTCAGGATCAGCACGCCGATCCGCCGCACCAGCCATCCCGCCCCGCCGACGCGGGCCAGCGCGATCAGCCCGCCCAGCACGAAAATGCCGAGCAACGGCGCGCCCCAGGCGTTGGCCCGCCCCGCCTTCCTCTGCGCCACATTCTCGCCGGCGAACCGCGCCGTCGCAAAATCGGTCGCCTGCAACGGCGTGTTGACCCACAGATGCGTCAGCCGCGCATCGGCGACGGCGAGATGCGGGAACTGGAACAGGAAGCCGTTGACCGCATCATCCGCGATCCGGCGCTGGATCGCGACCAGCACGGCATGACGCTCGGCCGGATCGGCGGTCGCCTTCAATTGCGCCAGCAGGCCGCGCACCGCGTCACCGCGATAGCCGAAATAATAATCCGGCCGCCCGTAAATGTCATAATCCGCCGGCTCGGCATGACTGACGATCGTCATGTCGTAATCGTGGCGCGCATAGACTTCGTCGAGCCATTGCGGCCATTCGACCGGCACGATCGTCGCGCGAATATCGATCCGGGCAAGCTGCGCCGCGACGATCTCGCCGCTGCGGCGCGCATAAGCCGGCGGCGGCAGCTTGAGCGTGATCGCGAAACCGTGCGGGTAACCGGCTTCCGCCAGCAGCGCGCGCGCTTTGGCAGGATCGTGCGGATAGCGCCCGGTCAGATCGACATAATCGGGGTTCTGCGGCGGGAAATGGCTGCCGATCGGCTGGCCATAGCCGAACATCGCCCCGTCGATGATCGCGCGCCGGTCAAGCGCATAGGAGATGGCGCGCCGCACGCGCAGATCGCGGGTCGGGCCGCGCGCATTGTTGAGCGCGAGGATGACCTCGCCCTCGCTCGGCGCGGTGGTGACGCGCAAGCTTGGGTCGGCACGAAGCTGCGCGAGATTTTCCGGCGCGGGATAATCGGGGAAGAGATCGACCGCATGCGTCTTCACCGCCGCATAGGCCGCCGCCGGATCGCTGATGAAGCGATATTCGATCGCCGTGAGCGACGGCTTCGCACCCCAATAGCTGTCGTTGCGGACCAAAGTCAGCCGGTCGCCGCGCGTCCAGCTCTTGTAGCGGAACGGGCCGGTCCCGATCGGATTGGTCGCCAGGCGGTCGGCCGATTGCGGCGACACCATCACGCAATCCCCCCACGCGAGCAGGATCGGCAGCCCGGCGTCGGCCGTCTGGAGGCGGATTCGCACGGTCAGCGGATCGATCACGTCAACGCCCGCAATCTCCGATAGCGCCGCAGCCTGCGAATTGGTCGATCCGGGACGGATCGCGCGCATCAGGCTGAAGGCGACGATCCGCGCGTCGAACAAAGTGCCGTCCTGGAAGCGCACGTTCGGACGGAGATGGAAGACATAGGACTTCGCATCCGGCGCCATCGTCCAGCTAATCGCCAGCAGCGGCACCGCCGCGCCGGTCGCGTCGAGCGTAGTCAGTCCCTCAAAGATCGTGCGGTAGGTGACTTCCTTGATCGCCGCCGCCGCGCCCGAGGTCGGATCGAGCGTCGGCGGCTCAAGCTGGAGCGCGACCACGATCCGGTCACGCGCGCACGCCGGCGCTGTCACGCCCAGAATGAGCGTGGCCAAAAAGAGAAGTAAGGCCGCGAACCGGTTTCTTCCGTCATGCTGAACTTGTTTCAGCATCCATCTCCCCTCATCCACGTAGGTGCATGTGGCACGATGGACCCTGAAACAAGTTCAGGGTGACGGATCGTCAGAAACTGTATCGCCCGCGCACGCCGAAGCTGCGCGGCCGCCCCGGTGAGGCGATATCGATCCCGCCGAGGAAGAAATTGCGGGTCAAGTCGTAATGCTGGTTGAGCAGGTTGCGCCCGTACAGGCCGACGCTCCACGGCCCCGATCCCAAAGTCAGCGTCGCATTGACCAGCCAATAATCCTTCACGCGGAAGTTGGGGCCAAGCAGCACCGGATCGAGCGTGCCGTGATAGGCATAATCGCCCTCGGCGGTCAGCGTGTAGGCGCCGACCGGCATCCTGTAGGTCGCCGCGCCATTATAGCTCCAGTGCGGGAAGCCCTCATCCTGGCCGGCGCGGCTGACGGTCACGGCATGGCCGGCGGCGGTGCTGGCGGCGATGTCGAGATCGTCGAACCGGTCATATTTGCCTTTGCGCCAGCTCAATCCTTGCGTGATCTCCAGCCCCGCGACCGGTGCCCAATCCACTTCGCCCTCGACGCCATGGATATGCGATCGCGGTGCATTCACGATCTTGCCGACCGCGCCATAGACGGGATCGAAGATCGCCGACTGCACCTGCTGGCGGCGATAATCGTAATAGAAGGCCGCGCCGTTGAGCCGCAATTTGTAGCCGGCGAGCTCGTTCTTGGTGCCGACCTCGTAAGCGTAGAGCACTTCCGGCTTGAACGGCGCGAGCTGGTCGGCGGTCAGCGTGTTGTAGGCGGTGAAGCCGCCCGATTTCACGCCGCGGCTGGCGCTGGCGTAGATCAGGCTCGCGTCGCTCAGATGGTAATTGGCGGCGAGCTTGCCGCTCAATTCGGTGTAGCTTTGATCCGCGCTGCCGTTGGGCACGCCGATGCCGATCACCGGGGCCGTGGTCGTGTCGAAATCGCGCAGGCGACGGTTTTCATGCTCCAGCCGCAGACCGCCGGTCAGGGTGAACTTCGAGCTCAGGTCGTAATCCAGCTCGCCGAACCCGGCGACCGTTTGCGCGCTCTGGCGATAGGAGGTCAGCGCCACGAACCCGAGCGACTGCACGAAATCACTGTCGAAATGGTCGCGGAGTTTCTCGTCGGAATAATAGCCGCCGACGATCCAGTGCGCCGGACCGGTTCCGGACGAAGCCAGCCGCACTTCCTGCGAAAAGATATTGGCACGGCTGCCG
>NZ_DATHFV010000155.1:0-15490 GCF_035317925.1 Sphingomonas sp. | reverse complement strand
CTGCCGCTCAAGGAAGGCGCCGACGTCGGTTATCGCTGGTATGCGCGCCAGAAGGCAAAGCCGCTTTTCCCGTTCGGCTATGGCCTGTCCTACACCGACTTCGCTTATTCGGACCTGAGCGTCACCGGCGGCGCGACGATCACCGCGACCTTCACCGTCCGCAACACCGGCAAGGTCGCGGGCGCGGACGTGCCGCAACTCTATCTGACCGCGCTCGCCGGATCATCGGAGCTGCGCTTGATCGGCTGGGACAAGGTCGCGCTCGCGCCCGGCGAGAGTCGTCATGTCACGGTGACGGTCGACCGCCGCCTGCTCGCCCGCTTCGACGAGAAGGCGCACGTCTGGCGGATTCCCGCCGGACGCTACGGCCTGGCGCTCGGCACGTCGGCGGCCGACCTCGGTCCGCGCGCCGAAGTCACGCTGAGCGCCGCCAGCTTCAAGCCTTAGCAGCCGACTTTCCTCCACCCCCGATCCCCGATAAGCTCGTGTCGGGGGTGGAACGATGTTCGATTATCTGGCGATCCTGATCTCGGTCATTCTTGGCCTCGCGCTGACGCATCTTCTGATGGGCGTAAGCCGGTTGATCCAGCTACGGCATCATGTCCGGATTTATTGGGTCCAATTGGCATGGACCTTCAACGTAATCCTCTACGTGCTCGCTTTGTGGTGGGGGATGTTCTGGTGGAAACACCTCCAGGTCTGGACGGTCCAGGAATTTTTCTTCCTGACGCTTTACACGATCGTGGTGTTCCTGCTCGCCTCGATGCTGTTTCCGCATGAATGCAGCGAGGGGCTCGATTGCGAAGAGCATTTCTTCCGCAACAAGAACTGGTTTTTCGGCATCCAGCTGATCGCTTCGCTGTTCGATATTCCGGAGACATTGTTCAAGAGCTATGATGGATTACGCGGCGTTCCGCGCGAATATTACGTCTTTATCTCTGCCTTGCTCCTGATCGACGTGGTCGGGCTGCGCAGCAGCGGCCGCAAGGTCCACGCCGCGCTGCCGTTGCTCTGGCTGCTCGCGATCGTTGCTTATGAGACTGCGACCTCGATCGATCGCATCGCCGCCGCGTGACTTCTTCCTTTGCGCGGCATTTGATGGCACCGACTGAGCCATGACCGACTTCACCTCGCTGATCGCCGCCGATCGCGGCCAGCCCGCCCGCTCCCTCACGCTCATTGCCAAGGCCGATTTCGCCGACTGGCTCAAAGCCCAGCCGCCGCGGGTCCGCGCCGCCGTTGAGGGAGCCCGGTTCGAAGCCAAGGCCGATACGCTGGCGATCCTGCCCGGCGATGATGCCGATGCCTGGAGCGTCGCGATCGGCGTCGATCCCGCCGGCGGTCCCTGGACGCTGGCCAGTGCGGCATCGAAACTGCCCGAAGGCAGCTATCGCCTTGCCGAGGGCGCGCCGGGCGATGCGGCGCTCGGCTGGCTGCTCGCGCAGCATCGTTTCGATCGGTATCGCGAGAAGCCCGAAACGCACGGGGCGCGCATATTGCTGACCGGCGAACCGGCGCGGATCGAGGAGATGGTGCGGCTGGCCGAAGCCACCGCTTTGGTGCGCGATCTGGTCGATACTGGCGCGGGCGACATGGGTCCGGCCGAGTTGGCCGACGCCGCGAAGGCGGTCGCGGACAAATATGGTGCCAAATTCCACGTCACCCAGGGCGATGCGCTGCTCGAAGGCTATCCGATGGTCCACGCGGTCGGCCGCGCCGCGACCAAGGCCCGCGCGCCCCGCCTGATCGAGATCGAATGGGGCGACCCCAAAAATCCCCTGGTCGCTCTGGTCGGCAAGGGCGTCTGCTTCGATTCGGGCGGTCTCGACATCAAGCCCGCCAATGGCATGCTGCTGATGAAGAAGGACATGGGCGGTGCCGCGCACGCGCTGGCGCTCGCCGGCCTGATCATGGGCGCGCGGCTGCCGGTGCGGCTCCACCTGCTGATCCCGGCGGTCGAGAACGCGATTTCGGCCGACGCCTTCCGCCCCGGCGATGTCCTGAAGAGCCGCAAGGGCCTGCATGTCGAGATCGGCAATACCGACGCCGAAGGACGGCTGATCCTGGGCGACGCGCTCGCCCGCGCCTGCGAACTCAAGCCCGCGCTCCTGCTCGATTTCGCGACGCTGACCGGCGCGGCGCGGGTCGCGCTGGGGCCGGACCTGCCCGCGCTGTTCGCCAATGACGAGGCGCTGGCCGTCGATCTCGCCGCCGCCGCCGACAGCGTCGCCGACCCGATATGGCGCCTGCCTTTGTGGCAGCCTTATAATGAAATGCTCAAATCCGACGTCGCCGATATCAATAATGCCCCCGGCGGCGGCTTTGCCGGAACAATAACGGCTGCCTTGTTTCTGGAGCGTTTCGTCGCACCGTCCGTGCCATGGGCGCACCTCGATACGTTCGCCTGGCGCCCTACCGCCAAGCCGGGCCGCCCTAAGGGCGGAGACGCGCTGGGGCTGCGCGCCGCGTGGGAATTGTTACGGAACCGTTTCGAAAACTGATCCACAATAAGTTGTCAAATAACTGTTCGCCGATGAAACGATCGGCGCGCCCGCGTGTTTTCCTGCCCTAAGGGCAAGTAATACACAGAGTGAGGCGTGGTGATGATGCACGACACGACCCTGTCAGGATGGATGCAGACCCTGGTCGGCTATGTCCGGTCGGGTCAGCCCGATCTGACCAATCGCCAGATGGCCTTGCTGCTGCTGGTGTACCTGACTCCGGGACCGCATACCGTCCGCGGGCTGGCCCAATCGCTCGGCGTTTCCAAGCCGGTCGTAACGCGCGCCTTGAACACGCTCGGTGCGCTCGGCTATCTGCGCCGCGAGCGCGACGAGGCGGACCGCCGCAACATCTTCATCGCGCCCACTGATATGGGGGCTGAATTCCTTGAAGGCTTCGGAGGTCTCATCGACGGCGACGCACCCGCGCAGCTCGCGCGACACATGCGGCACGCCACGGCCTGAGGGCTTCCGGCTCGAAGGTCCTTCGCAGCGGCCCGATCCGCGCACGCACGCCTATCGCCCTGATATTGCGGACATCACGCTCGCCGGCGTGCTGTTCGCGCCGCACTATGCCCGGGCCGAGACCTGCCGCTGCGTCGCCGATGCGGCCTCCCTTCGCGCCCGCCCGTCCCGGGATGCCCCCGCAATCTCGCAACTGGTCCATGGCGAAGGCTTTGCGCTGATCGACAAAGCGGGCGGCTGGGCGTGGGGACGCTGCCTCCATGACGATTATGTCGGCTATCTGCGCGCCGACGCACTGGGGCCGATGCAGATGCCGACGCATCGCGTCACCGCGTCGCTTGCGCTCGTCTTCGCCAACCCCGACATCAAGGCCCCCGTGCTGAAGGCCCTCGCCATCGGCGCCCAGGTCGCGGGCAAGGAAGAGGACGGCTATTTGCGGATCGACGAGGGCTATATCCATCGCCGCCACGTAGCGGGCCTCGACGCGCTCGAAGCCGATCCTGTGGCCGTGGCCGAGCGCCTGCTCGGTGCGCCGTACCGGTGGGGCGGACGCGGCAGCGACGGGGTAGATTGCTCCGGCCTGGTCCAGCGCGCGCTCGAACTGGCGGGCATCGCCGCGCCGCGCGACAGCGACATGCAACGCGATCAATTGGGCGAGGCGCTGCCGGAGGATGCCACGCTCCGACGCGGCGACCTCATTTTCTTTCCCGGCCATGTCGGTTTCATGTTGGACGAAGCGCGGTTGCTCCATGCCAACGCTTATTGGATGACGACGATGATCGAGCCGCTGGCGGATGTGGTCGAACGGCTCAAGCCGACCCACGCGCAGCCGATCACCGCCCGCAAACGGATCGTATAGTGACCAGAATTTTCGTCGATGGCGCGGCCGGCACGACCGGCCTGCAGATACGCGAGCGGCTGGCGGGCCGGCGCGATGTGGAGACGATCATGCTGCCCGAAGCGCAGCGCAAGGATCCAGGCGCGCGGCGCGACGCGCTCAACGCGGCCGACATCGTCCTGCTGTGCCTGCCCGACGATGCGGCGCGCGAGGCCGTGGCGCTGATCGACAATGACACGACCCGCGTGATCGATGCCTCGACCGCACACCGGGTCGCGCCCGGCTGGATCTATGGCTTTCCCGAAGTTTCGGGCCGCGACGCGGTCGCGGGCGCAATGCGCGTCAGCAATCCCGGCTGCTATTCGACGGGGTTCATCGCCCTGATCGCGCCTTTGGTGAAGGCCGGTCTGATTCCGGCCGACGCGGCGCTGACCTGCAACGCGGTGTCGGGCTATTCGGGCGGCGGCAAGAGCATGATCGCCGAGTTCGAGGCGGGCCCGGCCCCAACCGCGTGGCGGAGCTATGCGCTCAAGCTCAACCACAAGCATGTGCCCGAGATGCGCGAGCGGAGCGGACTATCGATCGCGCCGGTCTTCGCGCCGTCGGTCGCGAACCTGTTCAGCGGCATGATCGTCGAGGTGCCGCTGCATCTGTCCGCTTTGCCCGGTCGGCCGGCCGCATCCGCATTACGCGAGGCATTGGCTGCCTTTTATGAAGGCTCGCCGATCATGCGCGTGATCCCGGGTTACGACGAGGGAACGCTGGAGATCGAACGTCTGGCGGGCACCGACCGGCTCGACCTCTTCGTCTTCGGCGACGAGGGAAACAACCAGGTGCGCCTGATCGCCGCGCTCGACAATCTCGGCAAGGGCGCGGCCGGCGCCGCGGTGCAGAGCCTCAATCTGATGGCGGGCCTGTCGGAGACCGAAGGCTTGCGCCTGTAAACGCAAGGTAGGGCCCCGACGCCACCAGCCTGTCACATGGTGCCGTGCTATGAACGGCGCGGGCAACGCGAGTCGTTCGATTTCTCTTATCCGCAAAATCGATTTCACAAGTGCTGCGGCGAGGCTCAAGCGTAAGCCACAATAGGCGATCCGCCATCGTTCACGAGACCGACCCGGCGGGTGGTGCAGAAGGAGCGGAATCATGGATGCGAAGGTCGAAGATAAAGCCGGCGGCTGCCCTGTCGCCCACGGCCCACGACGGCGCGGCAATCGCGACTGGTGGCCGGAGAAATTGGGCCTCGAAGGCCTCAATCAACACAATCCCCGCTCCGACCCGATGGGCGCGGACTTCGACTATGCGGCCGAGTTCAAGACGCTCGACCTCAATGCGCTGATCGCCGACCTGCGCGCGCTGATGACCGAATCGCAGGATTGGTGGCCCGCCGACTTCGGCCATTATGGCGGCCTCTTCATCCGCCTCGCCTGGCACAGCGCGGGCACCTACCGCATTACCGACGGCCGCGGCGGCGCCGGCGGCGGCCAACAGCGCTTCGCCCCGCTCAACAGCTGGCCGGACAATGCCAATCTCGACAAGGGCCGCCGCCTGCTCTGGCCGATCAAGCAGAAATATGGCCGCAAGATCTCGTGGGCCGACCTGTTCGTGCTGTCCGGCAACGTCGCGCTCGAATCGATGGGCTTCAAGACGTTCGGCTTCGCCGGCGGCCGCGCCGACCAGTGGGAGCCCGAGGAATTGTTCTGGGGGCCCGAGGGCACCTGGCTCGGCGACGAACGCTATAGCGGCGAACGCCAGCTCCACCCCGGCCTCGGCGCGGTCCAGATGGGTCTGATCTACGTCAATCCCGAAGGCCCCAACGGCAACCCTGATCCGCTCGCCTCAGCGCGCGATATTCGCGAAACCTTCTTCCGCATGGCGATGAACGACGAAGAGACCGTCGCGCTGATCGCCGGCGGCCACACCTTCGGCAAGACGCACGGCGCGGGCGATCCGTCCTTCGTCGGCGTCGAGCCCGAAGGCGCGGAGATCCAGGACCAGGGCCTCGGCTGGCGCAGCAAGCACGGCACCGGCCATGGTGCCGACGCGATCACCGGCGGTCCGGAAGTGACCTGGACCCAGACGCCGACCAAATGGTCGAACCACTTCTTCGATAATCTCTTCAAGTTCGAGTGGGAGCTGGAGAAGAGCCCGGCGGGCGTCCAGCAATGGGTCGCCAAGGATGCGCCCGCGGACATTCCCGACGCGCACCAACCCGGCAAGACGCACAAGCCGCGGATGCTGACCTCGGATCTCGCGCTCAAGGTCGACCCCGCTTACGAGAAGATCTCGCGCCGCTTCTACGAGAATCCGGACCAGTTCGCGGATGCCTTCGCGCGTGCATGGTTCAAGCTGACCCACCGCGATATGGGGCCGATCCAGCGTTACCTCGGGGCGCTCGTGCCGAAGGAAACTTTGATCTGGCAGGATCCGATCCCGACGCTCGATCATCCCGTGATCGGCGACGCGGACATCAAGGCGCTCAAGGACAAGATCCTTGGCTCCGGCCTGACCGTGCCGCAACTCGTCTCCGCCGCCTGGGCCTCGGCCTCGACCTATCGCGGGTCGGACAAACGCGGCGGCGCCAATGGCGGACGCATCCGTTTTGCCCCGCAGAAGGATTGGGAGGCCAACAACCCGGCCGATCTTGCCAAGGTGCTGAGCACGCTGGAATCGATCAAGGCCAGCTTCGGCAAGCCGGTCTCGATCGCCGACCTGATCGTGCTGGGCGGCAGCGCGGCGGTCGAGAAGGCCGCCAAGGACGCGGGCGTGGACGTGAAGGTTCCCTTCACTCCCGGCCGCATGGACGCGCTTGAGGAACAGACTGACGTCCAGTCGTTCGAGGCGCTTCGTCCGCTCGCCGACGGCTTCCGCAATTACTATCACGAAGCGCACTTCATGGCGCCGGAGGAGGCCTTGGTAGACAAGGCCCAGCTGCTTCGCCTCAGCGCGCCCGAGATGACGGTGCTGGTCGGCGGGCTGCGCGTGCTCGGCGCCAATAGCGGCGGTGCGAAGGAAGGCGTGTTCACGAATGAGGTGGGCAAGCTCACCAACGATTTCTTCGTGAACCTGCTCGACATGAAAACCGAGTGGGAGGCCAGGTCCAAGAACCTGTTCCAGGGCCGCGACCGCCGCACCAAGGCGCCGACCTGGACCGGCACGCGCGTTGACCTGATCTTCGGGTCGCATTCGGAGCTGCGCGCGCTGGCCGAGGTCTATGCCTGCGCCGATTCGAAGGAGAAGTTCGCGAAGGACTTCGCGGCAGCGTGGAACAAGGTGATGAACGCCGATCGGCTCGCCGGCTAAATCCGAAACCTGCCATTCAGAGGAGGGCGGTGTCCGAAAGGGCGCCGCCTTCTTTTTGTCAGCGCTTCCCCCGCGCCTTTTGCAGGTTGTAATAGCGCTGAACGTTGGCGTTGTGATCCTTGAGATCGTTGGCGAATACGTGCCCGCCCTTGCCGTCGGCGACGAAATAGAGCGCCTGCGTGTTGGCCGGCGCCAGCACCGCCGCGACCGCGTCCCGGCCCGGATTGGTGATCGGACCGATCGGCAACCCCGCCATCGAATAGGTGTTGTAATCGTTCTGGGCGCGCACTTCGCTCAGCTTGATGCGGCGGCCGAGCGGCTTGCCCTTGGTCATCGGGTAGATGATCGTCGGATCGGCCTGGAGCCGCATGCCAGCGCGCAGGCGGTTGGAATAGACGCCCGCCACCATCGGCCGCTCCTCCGGAACGCCGGTTTCCTTCTCGACGATCGACGCGAGCGTGAGCGCCTCCAGTTTGGAATTGACCACGCTGTTGGCCTTGCGCGTCATCCACAGCTGGTTGAGCGTCTGCGTCATCGCATCCTGCATCCGCTTGAGCACGTTGCGGCGCGGTTCGCCGCGCTGGAAGCTGTACGTGCCGGGCAGAACCGTGCCTTCGGGCGGGATCGGCAGCTTGCCGGTCAGCAGTTTCTCGCCCGCCAGCCGTTCGAACACCTCGATCGAAGGCATGCCTTCGGGGATCGTGATCATGCGCTGGACGGTATGGCCGCTCTGCAGCAGCGTCAGGATGTCGCGCGCGCTCATATGCGGCGCAACCTCATATTCGCCTGCCCTGATAGGCGCGGAGGAGCCGAAACGGCGCGCGAAGCGCAGGAAACCGGTGGTCGAGCGCACCGCCCCGACCTTTTCGAGCTCGCGCGCGGCCGCGGCGAGCGTCGAGCCTTCGGGCACCACCACGGTCGTGGGATGGCGGGCGGGCCCCGGCCCGGTCCAGTTGCGGTGGATGGTGAGCCAGCCCGTGCCGACAATGATCAGCACGATCAGAAGCAGGCAACCAAGCCCGCCGCGGGAGGAAGTTCGACGCTTGGCCACGGCCTAGTCTAGCGCTCCCGCGATCCGGATCAAATCGCGCGCATCACGAGGCTGGCATTGGTGCCGCCAAAACCGAAGCTGTTGTTGAGCACGGCCTTGACCTGCCGCTGCTTGGCGACGTTGGGCACGAGATCCACGCCCTCGCAGCCAGCGCTCGGATTATCGAGGTTGATCGTCGGCGGCACGGTCTGGTCACGCATCGCCAGGATGCAGAAGATCGATTCGACCGCACCGGCACCGCCGAGCAGGTGCCCGATCATCGACTTGGTCGAGGACATGGACACGGTCTTCATCGCGTCGCCGAACAAACGCCGGACCGCGCCCAGCTCCAGCTCGTCGCCGAGCGGGGTCGAGGTGCCGTGGGCGTTGATATAATCGATGTCCTTGGGCTCGAGCCCCGCCTTGCGCAGCGCCATCTGCATCGAACGGAAAGCGCCGTCGCCTTCCGGATGCGGCGCGGTGACGTGGTAGGCGTCGCCGGTCAGGCCGTAGCCGATCACCTCGGCGTAGATCTTCGCACCGCGCGCCCTGGCATGCTCATACTCCTCGAGCACGACGATACCCGCGCCCTCGCCCATGACAAAGCCATCGCGGTCCTTGTCATACGGACGGCTGCCCTTTTCCGGCGTGTCGTTGAAATTGGTCGACAAGGCGCGCGCCTGGGCGAATCCGGCGATGCCCAGCGGGCAGATCGCGCCCTCCGCGCCGCCCGCCAGCATGACGTCGGCATCGTCGGCGGCGATGATGCGCGCCGCGTCGCCGATCGCATGCGCGCCGGTCGAGCAAGCGGTGACGACCGCATGGTTCGGCCCGCGCAGGCCATATTTGATCGAAACCTGACCCGAGATCAGGTTGATCAGGCGGCCGTGCACGAAGTGCGGCGAGACGCGGCTCGGCCCCTTTTCGAAGCGCACGATCGATTCGCTCTCGATGCCCGGCAGCCCGCCGATGCCCGAACCGATCATGCAACCGACGCGGCAGCTCTGCTCGTAGGTCAGTTCGCCGAGCCCGGCATCCTCATAGGCCTGACCTGCGGCATCGATGCCGTAGATGATGAAGGGATCGACCTGGCGCTGGACCTTGTGATCGACGCGCTTGTTGGGATCGAAGCCCCACGGATGATCCGCCGGCTTCACCTCGCACGCGATCGTGCACTTCTGGTCCGATGGATCGAAGCGCGTGATCCGCGCCGCGCCCGACTTTCCGGCCTTGATGTTGGCCCAGGCGAGCTCGACCTCGGCCCCCACCGGCGTCACGAGCCCCAGTCCGGTCACAACCACGCGGCGCATGGCGGTCTCCCTATTCTTCTTCAAAACGAAAGCATTCATCTTCAAAACGAAAGCGGCCCCCCGACACCGGGTCGGAGAGCCGCTTGGCCATCTCAGGCGTAGGGCTCAGCCCTTGTGCGCGTCGATGTAGCTGATCGCGTCCTTGACGGTGGTGATCTTCTCGGCCGCATCGTCCGGAATTTCCACACCGAATTCTTCCTCGAACGCCATCACCAGTTCGACGATGTCGAGACTGTCCGCGCCGAGATCATCGATGAAGCTCGCATCCTCGGTCACCTTTTCGGGCTCGACGCCCAGGTGCTCGACCACAATCTTCTTCACGCGATCGGGGGTGTCGCTCATGTTTTATGCCTTCCCTAGGTCTTGATTTGCCGTTGCCCTAGCCTTGCAGGATACGTCCCGCAAGAGGGGCGACGTCACCGTTGAAGCCGGTTCCGGCCCGCTCCCCGCCCAACCTCCCGATATCGTATGCTGGTCAGGAGGTTGGGCGGGGAGCGGGCCGGAACCGCAAATAAGTAACTCTTCAGAGCATCGCCATGCCGCCATTAACATGGATCGTCTGGCCGGTCACATAACCCGCCTCACGGCTGGCCAGATAGGCGACCGCGGCGCCAATGTCAGCCCCGCTACCGAGATCGCCTGCTGGAATACGCGTCAGGATGGTCGCCTTTTGCTGCTCGTTGAGCGCATCGGTCATCGCACTGGCGATAAATCCGGGAGCGACGCAATTGACGGTGATCGAGCGGCTGGCGAATTCCTGCGCAAGCGCCTTGCTCATCGCGGTGAGGCCGCCCTTGGAGGCCGCGTAATTGGCCTGGCCGGGATTGCCGGTCCAGCCGACCACCGAGGTGATCGAGACGATCCGGCCAAAGCGCGCCTTCATCATCGGCCGGCTGGCGGCGCGGATCAGGCGGAAGGCGGCCTCCAGATTGACCGAGATCACCTGATCCCATTCGTCATCCTTCATCCGCATCGCCAGATTGTCGCGCGTGACGCCGGCATTGTTGACGAGGATGTCGAGCTTGCCGCCGAGCGCCTCGAGCGCGGACGGCACCAGCGCCTCGACCGATTCCGGATCGGACAGATTGGCGGGAACGGTCACCGCGTTACCGCCAATCTCCGCCTTGACCGCGTCCAGCGCCTCCTGACGCGTTCCCGACAGCGCCACCTGCGCCCCTTGCGCGGCCAGCGCCTTGGCGATCGCCGAACCGATTCCGCCCGAGGCGCCGGTGACCAAGGCGGTCATGCCTGAAAGGTCGAACATGTATCTCTCCTTAGAGCGTCGCCGCGAAGGCTTCGATATCGGCCATCGTGACGATGCTGACAGTGTTGGCGTCGGGCGCGATCCGCTTGACCATCGGGCCCAGCACCTTGGCACCGAACTCGACATAATCGGTAACGCCCGCAGCCCACAGCGCCTCGACGCTCTCGCGCCAGCGCACCGTGCCGGTGACCTGGCGCACGAGCAGGTCGCGAATCTCGTCCGGGCTGCTCGCCGGCGCGGCGGTGACGTTGGCGTAGACCGGCACCAAAGGCGCGCGCACGTTAGCCTTGGCCAGCGCGTCGGCCATCGCATCGGCGGCGGGCTGCATCAGCGAGCAATGAAACGGCGCAGACACGGGCAAGGGAATGGCGCGCTTGACGCCGCGCTCCTTGGACAACGCCATCGCGCGCTCGACCGCCGCCTTGTGCCCGGAAATCACGACCTGGCCGCCGCCATTGTCGTTGGCCGCCTGGCAGACCTCGCCTTCGGCCGCATCCGCGCAGATCGACTCGGCGAGCGCGAAATCGGCACCGAGCAGGGCCGCCATTGCGCCCACGCCGACCGGGACCGCCGCCTGCATCGCCTGGCCGCGCAATTTGAGCAGCCGCGCGGTGGTGGCGAGGTCGAACGCCTGCGCGCCGCACAAGGCACTATATTCGCCAAGGCTGTGGCCGGCGACGAAATCGGCCTTGTCGGCGAGGCGAATCCCGCCCTCGCCCTCCAACACGCGCAGCACCGCGATCGCATTGGCCATAATCGCCGGCTGGGCATTTTCGGTCAGCGTCAGATCGTCGGCAGGCCCTTCGGCCATGATGCGCGACAGGGTCTGGCCGAGCGCGTCGTCGACTTCCTCGAACACGGCCCGCGCCGCGGTCGAAGCCGCCGCGAGCTCGACGCCCATGCCGACCGCCTGACTGCCCTGGCCGGGAAAGATGAAAGCGCGCATATTCCTCTCTTCTTGTCGCTGCGGCGTGGCTGCCTACGGCGATGGGGGCGACTTGCCAAGCATTGCGGCTTATTATCGACGTCCTCTTTTGGAAGGCACTTCGATGCTCAACCGCAGAACCCTGATCGCGACCCCGCCCGCCTTGCTGCTGGCGTCCGCTGCCGGCGGTGCGTCTGCGGGCGGTTTGCGCTGGGACAGCCATTATCTGTTGTTGCGCGTGAGCGTGAACGGCAAGCCGGTGGATGCGCTGCTCGACTTCAACGTGAAGCAGACGTTGCTCGATCGCCGTCACGCCACAAATCTGGGCCTCGATCCGGCCGGAAACGGTGTGGCGATCGAGGCGGCGGGCCGAAAACTGGGCCCGCTCAAGGCCGCGGTGATCGACCTTACCGATTACGCCAACCAATTGCTGCGCGGCCGAATCGGCCTCGTTCTGGGCCGGGATTTGTTCGCGCACGGCGCGTGGTTGCTCGATCTAGGCACCCCCTCGCTGACGCCTGTCGACCCGCAAGGCGCTCGTCGGGGCCATTCCACGCCGGTTTCCGACCGCTTCGGCTTCGCGACGATCCCGATCGCGATCAACGGCATTGTCGCCCAGGCGGCCCTGAGCTTCCAGGATCTGGACCAGTTACGCGTCAGCGCGGCCTTCGCGGCGCGTGCCGGCCTCGCCCGCCCGCGCGGCACGGCGGCGGTGCGGCGCTTGGTGGTGACCCGCGCGGGCGTGGCGGTCGATCGGCTCGACGTCGCCGGTACGCGCATCACCGATCTCGATGCCGCGCTCGAAGCCGGCGATCATGCGCCCGACGCCTGGCTGGGGCCGGCGATATTGCGCCGATTCCGGATCGGGATCGACCTTGCCGCGGGCGCGCTCTGGTTCGATCCTGCCTGAGCTTGCTTTCGCGTGTCTTTTGGATCATAGGGCGCGTCATCCGGGCGGAGGCTCCAAGCCTTTCGCCCGGTTTGATTTTGAACGACAGCCGGAGGGGCGTGGCATGGGGCTGCGTCAGCGATCGGCAGGAGAAATGAGACATGGCTCTTTACGAGCACGTGTTCCTTGCGCGCCAGGATCTGGCGCAGGCGCAAGTGGACGCGCTGGCGGAAACCGCCACCAAGATTATCGAGGAAGGCAAGGGCAAGGTCGTGAAGACCGAGACCTGGGGCCTGCGTAGCCTCGCTTATCGCATCGCCAAGAACCGCAAGGCGCATTACGTGATGCTCGAAATCGACGCGCCGACCGGCGTCGTCGCCGAGCTCGAGCGTCAGCTTGGCATCAACGAAGATATCATCCGTTTCATGACGGTGCGGATCGACGAGCTGGAAAACGGCCCGTCGGCGATGATGCGCCGTGGCGAGCGCGATCGCGCCCGCGGCGACCGTGGTGACCGTCCGGACCGTGGCGACCGGGGCGACCGCCCCCGCCGCGACGACCGCGACGAGATGGCCGCGTAAGGGAGTATAGCACATGGCCCGAGCCTTTTTCCGCCGCCGCAAGAGCTGCCCCTTCTCCGCGAAGGATGCTCCCCGGATCGACTATAAGGACGTTCGTCTGCTCCAGGGCTTCGTGTCCGAGCGCGGCAAGATCGTCCCCAGCCGCATCACCGCGGTTTCCGCAAAGAAGCAGCGCGAGCTCGCCCAGGCGATCAAGCGTGCCCGTCATATCGGGCTGCTTCCCTACATCGTTAAGTAAGGAGCGACACGCATGGACGTGATCCTGCTTGAGCGCGTCGAAAAGCTCGGCGCCATCGGCGATGTCGTTTCTGTAAAGAACGGCTTTGCCCGCAACTACCTGCTGCCGAACAAGAAGGCGTTGCGCGCCAACGAGGCCAACAAGAAGGTCTTCGAGGCGAACCGCGCCCACATCGAGGCGGACAATGCCAATCGCCGCGGCGAGGCCGAGACGGCTTCGAAGGGCATCGAGGGCAAGACCCTCACCCTGATCCGTCAGGCGTCGAACACCGGCCAACTTTATGGTTCGGTTTCGGCCCGCGATCTCGCCGAGATCCTGGCCGAGGACGGCGCCAAGGTCGCCAAGAACCAGATCATTCTCGACAAGCCGATCAAGACGATCGGCGTGAGCAAGGTGAAGGTCCAGCTTCATCCGGAAGTGTCGGTGACGATCAAGGTCAATGTCGCCCGCTCGCCGGAAGAAGCCGAGCTGCAGTCGCAGGGCGTCGACGTGATGGCGCAGATGTTCGAACGCGACGAAGCCGGCTTCACCGAGGATTACGATCCGAACGCGGAGCCTGGCGAAATCGCGGCGGAAACGCCGACCGAAACCGCCGAGGAGCCAGCCACCGAGGCCTGATCCCAAGCTAAACGGTACAAAAAGGCCGTCCGGAGCGATCCGGACGGCCTTTTTTAATGTCCGCGCTTTGTTAAGATCGCGGCCGGGCCTATAGGCGACCGACTTTGGGGAGCAGCCACCGCGCTGTCGTAGTGCAATTGTGAACGACATGAGCCCGCCCCGCGCGCCGACAACCATTTCCGATGTGGCGGAAGCCGCAGGCGTGTCGATCAAAACCGTCTCGCGCGTCTTCAACGAAGAACCCAATGTGCGCGACGAGACGCGCCGGCGCGTGCTGCAGATCGTCGCCGAACTCGATTATCACCCCAATATCGCGGCGCGCAGCCTGGCGGGACGCAAATCCTTCCTGATCGGGCTGCTCTACGACAACCCTTGCGCCAATTATATTCTCGGCCTGCAGAGCGGCAGCCTCGATCGCCTGCGCGGCGACAAATGGCGGCTGCTGGTGGTGCCGTGCGAGGATTCGGCCCAGTTGGGCGGCAAGAGCACGGTATCGATGGTGCGTGCCGCCGGCGTGGGCGGGGTCATCCTGACCTCGCCGATCTGCGACAATGCCGAGATCGTGAACGAACTCCTGGCGGCGCGCATTCCGATGGTGCGGATCGCGCCTGCGGACAGCGTCGGCGCGGATGCGGGCGGCGCCCCTTCCGTCGGCATGGACGATCGCTCGGCCGCGGCCGAGATCACGCATCACCTGATCGGGCTCGGCCATCGCCGGATCGCGATCATCCTCGGCGATCCCACCCACAGCTCCAACAATGAACGCTGGGCGGGCTTCCGCCGGGCACTCGACGAGGCCGGGCTGGAGCTGGATCCGAGCCTGATCGGCCAGGGCCTCTATACGTTCGAGACCGGGCTGGAGGCGGCACGCAAGCTGCTCGACCGGCCCGACCGGCCGACCGCTATCTTCGCGCAGAATGACGATATGGCCGCCGGTGCGATCGTCGCCGCCGGCGAACTCGGCATCGCGGTTCCGAGCGAATTGTCGGTGGTTGGCTTCGACGACAGCCAGATCGCGAGCACGGTGTGGCCGCGCATCACCACCATCCGCCAGCCGATCCGCGCCATGGCGCAGGCGGCGACCGACGCGCTGGTCAAGATTTTGGAGGGCTCACACCGCCCGCCCGAGCACCGCATCATGCCCTATGAGTTGATCGTGCGGGGATCTTCGGGTCCGGTACCGGACTGATCTAGGAAACGACCGGTCTTTTAACCGCTTTGCGATTGGTCCGAGGAGTGCCCCCGCTTTTCACGCGCTTGCGGTCGAGCGATACGACGCGCGCAGCATCCGTTGCCCGCCCGACGGATGAAACCCAGTCGGTCAGCGTACCCGCCACATATTCGGGCACCAGTTCAGTCAGCAGGAATCGCACGCCGGCGGCATCCTGGCGATCAAGCAACCGGGACAATTCTTCCAGACGATCGCTCAGTTTGTCCCACGGCAGGAAGGCCTCGTTCGCCATCATGATGCGGGGATGCGCGGTTGTGATCGGATCGTTGCCGATCAGCAATTCCTCATAGAGCTTCT
>NZ_DATHFV010000154.1:0-32715 GCF_035317925.1 Sphingomonas sp. | reverse complement strand
CGCCGCGGCCTTGTGCTGTTACCTGGTGTCGCAGTCGGTCGCGGCCGAACGCGCCGGCCTCGACAAGGTCGATCACCAGATCGCCGCGACGCACGACGATATCGCCAAGCTGCAGACCGAGATCGGCGTGCGCGCCCGCATGGGCCAGATCGAAAGCTGGAACCGCGACGTGCTCGCGCTCCAGGCGCCGCGCCCGTCCCAGTTCGTCGCCAGCGGCGTCCAGCTTGCCAGCCTCTATGGGCATAAGGGCACGCCCGCGCTCCAGCTCGATCCGGCGATCGCGTCGCAGCAGGGTTCGCCGACCAACGTCTCCTATCAGCCCGCGCCAGCGCAATCCCAGCCGGGCCCGGCGACCGCCGGGCCGGCGGCACCGGCTGAGGGCGTTCCGTCACAGCCAATGCTGCGCAGCGCCACGTTCATCCGTCCCGCGTCCGATCGCCTCGGCGGCCCGCAGGCGACCGCGCCCACCGCCGCGCCCGCCGTGCAGAGGGCGTCGTTCGAGGTTATCAAGCCCGTCGCCGACGTGTCCCAGGCCAAACCAAGGACGGTCGCGCCGGTGAAGATCGCGCGCGCCGATCCATTGAAGTCGCTCCTGCCCGACGATATCGGCACGCTCGCCGCCCGTGAGGCAAAGGGCGCCAAGGACAGCTCCAAGGCGGCGCGGTGAACGCGCCCGCCGCACTTCGCATCGACCGCGCAGAGCGGGTCGAGCTGCGCGAAGCGGCGGCACCCGCGACCACACTCGGGCTCGCCCAGCAGCGCCTGATGGGCATCATGCTGCTGTTCATGCTGATCACCGCCGTGATCGGCGCGCGGCTTGTCCAGATTTGCCTGTTCGGCGGTCCCGATGCGCACGGTGTCGGCATCGCCGACACCGCTAATCGCGGCGAAATCCTCGATCGCAACGGCCAGCCGCTCGCTACCACGATTCAGCTATGGGCGGTCGCGGTCAATCCGCAGAAGATCCTCGGCAACAAGGAAACGCTGGCGGTCAAGCTCAACCAGTTGATGCCGGAGCGGTCGGTCGAGCAATATCGCTCCATTCTCCATGGTCCCCGCAAGTTCATGTATTTGCGCCAGCCCGCGCCGCCCGAATTGGCGGCAGCGGTCCATGCGATCGGCGAGCCCGGCATGCTGCTGCTCAGCGAGCAGCACCGCTTGTTCCCCCAAGGGGCGATGGCGGGCCATCTGCTCGGCTATTCGCAGGTGGTCGAGGCGGTCAAAGGCAAGCCGACCATCACCGGTATCGGCGTCGAGCGTTATTTCGACGACGATTTGAAGGTGGGTAAATCGATCCAGCTATCGATCGACACGCGCGTGCAGGCGGCGGTCGAGAACGAGATTGCGCGCCGCATGGCGGAGACCCAGGCCAAGGGCGGTGCCGGCATCGTCATGGACGTGAATACGGGTGAGATCTTGGCGATGGCCTCGCTGCCGGACATCAACCCCAATGCGCCGTTCAAGGGCGTCGATCCGTCCGATCAGCAGGTTATGATCAACAAGGCGACGCAGGCAGTTTACGAACTGGGCTCGACCTTCAAGATGATCACCTTCGCCAACGCGATCGAGCACAACGTCATCACCGACTGGTCGAAGACCTATGACGTTTCCGTGCCGATGCAGGTCGGCCGGTTCAGGATCAAGGACGATGAGCCCAAGCATCGTCCAATCACCACGGTCGAGATCATGACCTTCTCGTCCAACATCGGCACCTCGCAGATCGCGCTGGCGCTGGGGGCGCAGAATATCGATTCATTCTTCAAGACGCTCGGCCTCGACAAGCGCACCGATATCGAGCTGCGGGAACGCGGCCAGCCGCAATATCCGGCGCAATGGGGCCAGTCCGCGGTCATGACCACCTCCTTCGGTCACGGCATCGCGGTGACGCCGCTTCATCTCGCGCGTGTTTTTGCAGCACTCGCCAATGGCGGCGTGATGCACCCCGTCACCCTGCTAAAGAAGCAGCCCGGTGCACAAACCCCTGGCCAGCGCGTGATCAGCGAGGCGACCAGCGCGCGCATCCGTCAACTCATGCGTCTGGTCGTGATGCAGGGCACCGGCACCAACGGCAATGCGCCGGGCCTGCGCGTCGGCGGCAAGACCGGCACCGCCGAAAAGGTCAATCAGTCCGGCGGCTACGACAAGAATGCCAACATCACCGTGTTCGCGGGTGTGTTCCCGATGGATCATCCGCGCTATGTGACCCTGGTCGTGCTGGACGATGCGCGGCCGAGCAAGGCAACCTTCGGTTTCAAGACGGCGGGTTGGATGACCGCGCCGCTGGCCAAACGGATCATCGCGCGGATCGGCCCGCTACTGGGCGTGCAGCCGGACCTGTCGCAGGACATTGATGTGTCGGATCTAATGCCGTTCATCCTTGAAAAGAAAGATCCGTCCAAGAATGTTCTTGAGTGAGCTGATCGGCGATACGCAAAACGGGGTGGATACGCGCGTCACTGGCTTCGCGATCGACAGCCGTAAAGTCGCGCCCGGCACGGTTTTCGGCGCCTTCCGCGGCACCGTGTCGAACGGCGAGGATTATATCCCCAACGCAGTCGCCGCCGGTGCGGTCGCGATTTTCGCACGGCCCGAGGCGGTGGTGGAAGGGGCGGTCCATATCGCCGATGCCGAACCGCGCCGCGCCTTCGCCAAAGCGGCGGCAAAATTCTTCGCGCCGTTCCCGGACCGGGTCGTCGCGGTCACCGGCACCAACGGCAAGACTTCGACCGTCGAGCTGACGCGCCAACTCTGGCGCATGGCCGGCTTCCACGCCGCTTCGATCGGAACGCTGGGTGTCACCACCGCCGACGACAGCGTCTCGACCGGCCTCACCACCCCCGACATCGCAACCTTCCTGTCCAACGTCGCGGGCCTGCGCCGCGAGGGCGTGACCCATGTTGCGTTCGAGGCGTCGAGCCATGGCCTGTCGCAATTCCGCACCGAAGGCCTGCCGGTCCAGGCGGGCGCCTTCACCAATCTCAGCCGCGACCATCTCGATTATCACGGCACGATGCATGCCTATCTCGAGGCCAAGCTCCGCCTGTTCAGCGAGGTGATCGAGCCCGATGGCGCGGCGGTGGTGTGGATGGACGATCCCGCCTCGACCCGCGTCGCCGAGATCGCGTCCGAACGCGGGCTGCGCCTGATCTCGCTCGGCACCAAGGGCGAGACGCTGAAGATTGTCGGCCGCCAGCCGACCCAGCTCGGCCAGACGCTCACGATCGAGGCCGGAGGCAAGTCCCACACTATCAAGCTGCCTTTGATCGGCGCTTATCAGGCCGCCAACGCGCTCACCGCCGCCGGCCTCGTGCTCGCGACGGGCGGCGAGTTGGGCGACATCTTCGCCTTGCTCGCCCGCGTCCAGCCCGTTCGCGGGCGCCTCGAACGCGCCGCGATCAGCCGCGCCGGCGCGCCGATCTATGTCGATTACGCCCATACGCCCGACGGCCTCGAAGCCGCGATCCAGGCGTTGCGCCCGCACACCGCCGGCCGCCTGATCGTGATGTTCGGCGCGGGCGGCGATCGAGATCGCGGCAAGCGTCCCTTGATGGGCAATGTCGCCGCCAGTCTCGCCGATCATGTCATCGTCACCGACGACAATCCCCGCTCCGAAGATCCCGGCTTCATCCGCCGCGAAGTGCTGGCGGGTGCGCCGGAGGCGACCGAGATTGGCGGCCGCCGCGAAGCGATCGCCGCCGCCATCGCCGAGGCGGGCGCGCACGATATCGTCCTGCTCGCGGGCAAGGGCCACGAACAGGGCCAGATCGTCGGCGACCGCGTCCTGCCGTTCGACGACGTCCAGGTCGCGCGGGAGTGCGCGGGCTGATGGCGCTCTGGTCCTCCTCCGAGATCGCCGCCGCGACCCAGGGCCGCGCGTCCGATCATTTCGACGTCGGCGGCGTCGCGTTCGACAGCCGCGAAGTCGGGCCGGGCGACCTGTTCGTCGCGCTCAAGGGCGAGACCACCGACGGCCATCGCTTCGTCGATCAGGCGTTCGCGCAGGGCGCGGCGGGCGTGCTCGTATCGCAGCCGGTGGCCGGACCGCACATCATCGTGCCCAACACCACCAGTGCGCTCGACGCGATGGGCATCGCCTCGCGCCAGCGCACCCAGGCGAAGATCGTCGGCGTCACCGGTTCGGTCGGCAAGACCAGCGTCAAGGAAGCCTTGTTCGCCGCCTTCGATCGCGCGGCGCCGGGCAAGGCGCACCGTTCGCTCAAAAGCTATAACAACCATGTCGGCGTGCCGTTGAGTCTCGCCCGCATGCCGCGCGAGACGAAGTTTGGCGTGTTCGAAATGGGCATGAACCATGCCGGCGAGCTGAGCGCGCTCACCCGCCTCGTCCGTCCGCACGTCGCCTTGGTGACCACCGTCGCGCTCGCGCACGGCGCCTTCTTCGCCGACGAAAGCGCGATCGCCGACGCCAAGGGCGAGATCTTCCGCGGGCTCGAACCCGGCGGCACCGCGATCATCCCTTATGACAGCCCGCATCGCGACCGGCTGATCGCGGCGGCGATGGCCTATGCCGGGCAGATCGTCACGTTCGGCCGCGATCCGCGCGCCGACGTCCATGCCCGCGAAGGGCTGGCCGGCCCGCGCGGCACCTTCGTCCAGGCGCGGCTGCGCAGTTGCGAATTGAGCTTCACGGTCGGCCCGCCGGGCGAACATTGGATCACCAACGCGCTCGCGGTGCTGGCGGTGGTCGAGGCGGCAGGCGGTGATATCGGATCGGCCGGTCTGGCGCTCGCCGATATGGCCGGCCTGCCCGGACGCGGCCGCCGCATCACGATCCGCCTGCCTGACGGCGACGCCTTGCTGATCGACGAGGCCTATAACGCCAACCCCGCCTCGATGCGCGCGACGCTCGCGATGCTCGGGCAGGAGAGCGGCCGCAAGGTCGCGATCCTCGGCGCGATGCGCGAGCTTGGGCCCGAGGAAAGCCGCCATCACGCCGCTCTGGCCGATCCGATCGCGGCAGCCGGCGTCGATCTGGCACTGCTTGTCGGCACGGAGATGAAACCATTGGCCGAAGCGCTTGAGGGCCGGATCGACTTCGTCCATGTGGCCGACGCCGCTGCCGCCGCCGATCAGGCTTCCAAGCTGATTGCGCCCGGAGACGCGGTTCTCGTCAAGGGATCGAATTCGGTCGGGCTCGCCGGCGTCGTCGACGCTTTGGCTGGGGGATAGGAACATGCTGTATCTGCTCGCCGATCATCTCGGCTTTCCTCACGTCCTCAACCTGATCCGCTACATCACCTTCCGCGCGGGTGCGGCGGCGCTGACGTCGCTGTTCCTCGGTCTGATCATCGGGCCGAAGTTCATCGGCTGGCTGCGCGTCCGTCAGGGCAAAGGCCAGCCGATCCGCGCCGATGGGCCCCAGACGCACCTCGCCAAGGTCGGCACGCCGACGATGGGCGGGCTCATGATCCTGACCTCGGTCACGGTCTCGATGCTGCTGTGGATGAACCTCAACAACCGTTACGTCTGGGCGTGCCTGCTGGTGACGTTGGGCTTCGGCCTGATCGGTTTCCTCGACGATTACGACAAGGTCACCAAGCGCAGCCACAAGGGCGTGTCGGGCAAGATGCGGCTGCTGATGGAATTCATCGTCGCGGGCGTCGCCGCGTGGATCATCGTCTCGGGCAACAGCACGACGCTGTATTTGCCTTTCTATAACGGGCCGGTGATCAACCTCGGGCCCTTCTATGTGCTGTTCGCCGCCTTCACGATGGTCGCGTTCGGAAACGCCGTGAACCTGACCGACGGGCTCGACGGTCTCGCGACGATGCCGGTGATCATCGCCAGCCTCGCTTTCTTTGTGATCGCCTATCTCGTCGGCAATGCGAAGTTCGCGGTCTATCTCGGCATCCCGCACGTGCCCGGCGCGGGCGATCTCGTGCTGCTGACCGCCGCGATCATCGGCGCGGGGCTCGCTTTCCTGTGGTTCAATGCGCCGCCGGCGGCGGTGTTCATGGGCGATACCGGCAGCCTCGCGCTCGGCGGCGCGCTCGGCGCGATCGCGGTCGCGACCCACCACGAAATCGTGCTCGGCATCGTCGGCGGCCTGTTCGTGATCGAGGCGGTGTCGGTGATCCTGCAGGTCTTCTTCTTCAAGCGGACCGGCAAACGCATTTTCAAGATGGCGCCGATCCACCATCATTTCGAACAGATCGGCTGGAGCGAGCCCACGGTTGTGATCCGTTTCTGGATCGTCAGTTTCGTGCTCGCGCTCATCGGCCTCGCGACGCTCAAGCTGCGGTGATCACAAGCCCCACCTTTCGCGGCAAACGCTACATTGTCCTCGGTCTCGCGCGCTCCGGCGTCGCGACGGTCGAGGCGTTGCTGGCGAGTGGCGCCGAGGTTGTGGCTTGGGATTCACGCGAGGAAGCGCGCGACGCCGTCTCCGGCGTGACCTTCGCCGATCCGCTGGAAATCGACCTGGCCGGCTTCGATGGCGTCGTCGTCTCGCCCGGCGTCCCGCTCAACAAGCATCCGATCGCCGCCCATGCCCGCAAGGCCAATGTCCCCGTCATCGGCGACATCGAACTGTTCGCGCTCGCCCGGTCCAGCCTGCCGCCGCACAAGGTCGTCGGCATCACGGGCACCAACGGCAAGTCGACCACGACCGCGTTGATCCACCACATTCTCGAAACGGCGGGTGTGCCGACCTTGATGGGCGGCAATATCGGCCTGCCCATTCTGAGCCAGAATCCGCTGCCGGAAGGCGGCGTCTATGTGCTGGAGCTGTCGAGCTACCAGATCGACCTGACCTTCAGCCTTGATTGTGACGTCGCCGTATTGACCAACATCACGCCGGATCATCTCGATCGCTATGATGGGTTCGAAGATTATACAGCGTCGAAGCTCCGCCTGTTCTCAATGCAAGCGCCGCTCCATGATGCCGTGGTTGGCGAGCCGCATCTTGGCGAACGTTGGCTGGCGCCCCTTATTCCCAACACCAATCTGTGGCTTGCGTTAGATTACCGCGACAGGCAGGCAAACTGGCCCGCTCTGCAAGGGCCACACAATCATCAGAACGCCGCTTGCGCGATTGCGACTTGCGAGGCACTCGGACTTGCGGAAGGCGTCATAGAACAGGGCCTGCGCACCTATCCCGGTCTGCCGCACCGCATGGAGCGCGTCGCTGAAAAGGGCGGGGTGCTCTACGTCAACGACAGCAAGGCGACCAACGCCACCGCGACCGCGCCGGCCTTGGCGGCCTACCCCAAGATCCACTGGATTCTCGGCGGCATTCCCAAGACCGACGATCTCGACGATTGCGCGCCCTTCTTTGGCCATGTCCGCGCCGGCTACACGATCGGGCAGGCGGGGCCGATGTTCGCGAACATTTTGCGCATTGCCGGCAAGCCGGTGACCGAAAGCGGCACGCTCGCGCAGGCAGTCAACGATGCGGCGGCGGCCGCGCAGCCGGGCGAGGTGGTGATGCTGTCGCCGGCCTGCGCCTCGTTCGATCAGTTCAAGGATTATGAGGCGCGGGGCGATGCCTTCCGTGCCGCGGTGGGAGCGCTCTGATGGCGACGATGGCACCCAAGCTCGATCAGTCGGAATTGCGGCGGCGCGCGCTCGCGCGGCGGCGCGGTGAGCGCTTCGGCCGTGGCGACCGCTCCGCGCTCGGCACCTGGTTCTGGGAGATCGACCGCGTCCTGCTCCTGCTCGTCACCCTGCTGATCGGCATCGGCCTGATCGCGGTGGCAGCGGCGGCGCCGGCGGCGGCGCAGCGTTATTCGGACGCGACCCACATCATGCCTGCGCGTTATTATTTCTGGCGCCAGCTGATGTGGACCGGCCTCGCCGTGCCGGTGATGATTGGCGTGTCGATGATGCCCAAGATCGCGGCGCGGCGCCTGGCGCTGGTCGGTGCGGCTCTGTTCATGATCATGCTGATCATGGTCCCGGTGATGGGCGGCGCCGAGAAGAATGGCGCGCAGCGCTGGATCTTCGTCGGCCCGATCCAGGTTCAGCCGTCCGAATTCCTCAAGCCCTTGTTCACGGTCGCGGTCGCGTGGTTGCTGTCGCTCAAGGACAAGGACGCCAAGCTGCCGGTCGTCCCGATCAGCTTCGTCCTGCTCGCGGTGATCTCCGCCTTTCTGATGAAGCAGCCCGATTTCGGCGAGGCGGTGATCTTCGTCTCGGTCTGGCTGGTTTTGCTGACGCTTTCGGGCGTGCCGATGAAGTGGCTCGGCGCGCTCGGCGGCGCGGGCATCGGTGCGATCGTGATGGCCTATCTGTTCTATCCCGTGGCCCAGATGCGCATCAACGCCTTCCTCAAGATCGGCGATGCGTCGAAGCAGGTCGACGATTATCAGATGGTCTCGGCCTTTCGCACGATCACGCATGGCGGGCTGATCGGCCGTGGCCCGGGCGCTGGCACGATGAAGTTCGGTCTGCCCGAGCCGCACACCGATTATATCTTCTCGGTGATCGGCGAGGAATTCGGGCTGATCGCCTGCCTCGCCATCGCCTTGATCTTCCTCGCCATCGTCGTGCGCACCTTCGTCCGGCTGCTGCACGAGGATGACAAATTCCTGTTCTTCGCCAGCGCCGGCCTCGTCACCCAGTTCGGGCTGCAGGCAATCATCAACATGCTGGTCAACGTCCACCTCGCGCCGTCCAAGGGCATGACGCTGCCGTTCATCTCCTATGGCGGCTCGTCGATGATCGCGCTCTCGATCGGCTTCGGGCTGCTGCTCGCCTTCACGCGCAAGAATCCGTATCTGATGCGCTCGCCTTATGTCGTGACCTGGGGAGGCTTGGGACAAGCCAAGTGAGCATCCAGCGCCACTTCGTCCTCGCCGCCGGCGGTACCGGTGGGCACATGGTCCCGGCGCACGCGCTCGGGCGTGAGCTTGCGCGCCGCGGCCACCGCGTTGCCTTGATCACCGACGAGCGCGGCAAGCGCATCCCCGGCCTGTTCGCGGATATCGAAACACACGTCATGCCTGCAGGGCGTCCCGCGGGCGGGCCGCTCGGCTGGTTCAAGGCCTGGCTCGGCATCCGCGCCGGACGCGAAATGGCACGGCGGCTCTACAAGCAACTGGAGCCCACCGCCGTGATCGGCTTCGGCGGCTATCCCGCACTGCCGGCCTTGCTCGGCGCGCTCGATGCGGGCGTCGCGACCGCGGTCCACGAACAGAATGCGGTGCTCGGCCGCGTCAATCGCCTGCTGGCGGGCCGGGTCGATGCGATCGCGACCGCTTACCCGCACGTCCAGCGGCTCAAGCCCAAATTCGCGTCCAAGACGCATCTCGTCGGCAATCCGGTACGCGAGGAAGTGAAGGCGATCGGCCGCGCGCGTTTCCCCGAATTCGGTCCCGACACGCCGCTGCATCTGTTGGTCACCGGCGGCAGCCAGGGCGCGACCATCCTGTCGAGCGTCGTTCCCGCCGGTCTCGGCCTGCTGCCCGAAAGCCTGCGCACGCGGCTCCGGATCGTGCAACAATGCCGGCCCGAGGATATCGACGCCGTCCGCGCCGCCTATAAGCAACTCGGGCTCGACGCCGAACTCACCACCTATCTGGAAGATCTGCCCTCCGTGCTTGCCGCATCGCATCTCGTCATCGCCCGCGCCGGCGCTTCGACTATCGCCGAGCTGACTGTCGCCGGCCGCCCCGCCATCCTCGTCCCGCTGCCGAGCGCGATGGACGATCACCAGACCGCCAACGCGCACGAAATGGCGGTCGAAGGCGGCGCACGCGCCATCCCGCAATCGCAGTTCACCGCCGAACGGCTCGCCTCGGAAATCCTGGGCATCGTCGGCGATCCCGAAGCGCTGATCGCGGCAGCCGCCCGCGCCAAGGCCTGCGGGCGCCCCAAGGCGACCGAGGATCTGGCCGATCTGATTGAAAGCTTCGGCCGCACGCCGGTGATGGACGCGATCGGCGACGATCAGCGCGCCAAAGCCATCGTCGCGCCCGGTCTCATCGTCGGAGGAGCCGGAGCATGAGGGGCGTCGCGACCGACATCGGTACGATCCATTTCATCGGCATCGGTGGCATCGGCATGTCCGGCATCGCCGAGGTGATGCACAATCTCGGCTACAAGGTGCAGGGCTCCGACGTCGCCGAAGGCTATGTCGTGGAGGGCCTGCGCAAGCGCGGCATCCACGTCGCGATCGGCCACAAGGCGGAAAATCTGGGCGACGCGGCGGTGGTCGTCACCTCGACCGCGATCAAGCGCGGCAATCCCGAAGTCGAACTCGCGCTCGAAAAGCGTGTTCCCGTCGTCCGCCGCGCCGAAATGCTGGCCGAGCTGATGCGGCTCAAGTCGACCGTCGCGGTCGCGGGCACGCACGGCAAGACCACCACCACCTCGATGGTCGCGGCTTTGCTCGACGCGGGCGGGGTCGATCCGACCGTGATCAACGGCGGGATCATCAACAGCTACGGCTCCAACGCCCGGCTCGGCGCGTCGGACTGGATGGTGGTCGAGGCGGACGAGAGCGACGGCAGCTTCCTCCGCCTCGACGGCACGTTCGCGATCGTCACCAATATCGATCCCGAGCATCTCGACCATTACGGCTCGTTCGAGAAGGTGAAGGACAGCTTCGTTGAGTTCATCGAGAATGTGCCCTTCTACGGCGCGGCCCTGCTCTGTCTCGATCACCCCGAAGTCCAGGCGCTGATCCCGCGCGTGCGCGATCGCCGCGTCGTCACCTACGGCTTCTCCGCCCAGGCCGACATTCGCGGCGTCAACGTCACCCCGATCCCCGGCGGCAACCGCTACGAAGTGATCATCCGCCAGCGCGATGGATCGGTCCGCTCGATCGAGGGGATCGAGCTGCCCATGCCCGGGCGTCACAATGTCCAGAACAGCCTCGCCGCGATCGGGGTCGCGCTCGAACTGGGCGTTCCGGACGAGATCATCCGCACCGGCTTCGCCAAGTTCGGCGGCGTGAAGCGGCGCTTCACCAAGGTCGGCGAAGTCGACGGCATCACCATCATCGACGATTATGGCCACCATCCGGTCGAGATCCGCGCGGTGCTGTCGGCGGCGCGCGAGGGTGCGCAGGGCCGCGTGATCGCGGTCGTCCAGCCGCACCGCTTCACCCGCCTGCACGATCTGATGGACGAGTTCCAGACCGCCTTCAACGACGCCGACATCGTCTATGTCGCCCCGGTCTATGCCGCCGGCGAGCAGCCGATCGAAGGCGTCGATGCGGCGGCCCTGGTCTATGGTCTCAAGATGCGCGGCCACCGTGTCGCGCAGGAGATAGCGGGGCCGGACGCGCTCGCGATCGAACTCGCCCAGGTCGCCAGGCCCGACGACATGATCATCTGCCTCGGCGCGGGCGACATCACCAAATGGGCCGCTGGCCTCGCTGATGCGATCAAGAAGGCGCGCGCCGGGTCGTGACTACGGATCGCATCCCGCGAGAAAAGCCGCCGCGTGGTCGCGTAACAGGTGACGCCGCGCTGGCACCGCTGACTTGGTTCAAAACGGGTGGGAAGGCTGACATTCTTTTTGAGCCGGCGGACGTCACCGACCTGTCCTGGTTTCTTGCGGACATCACGCCGGGATATCCTGTGTTTGTTTTAGGTCTGGGATCGAATCTCATTGTTCGGGACGAGGGAATTCCCGGCGTGACGATAAGGCTCGGTAAGCGCTTCGCCGCGATAGCAATTGAAGGAAATCGCGTGCGCGCCGGAGCGGGTGCGCCCGGCATCACCGTCGCCAGCGCCGCGCGCGATGCGGGCATCGCCGGTCTCGAATTCCTGCGCGGTATTCCCGGCACCGTCGGCGGCGCGGTCCGCATGAACGCCGGCGCTTATGGCCGCGACGCGAGCGACATATTGATCGAGGCGACTTTGGTGCTGCGCGACGGCAGCGTCGAAACCTGGCCTGCCGTGAAGCTTGGCTACACCTATCGCCATTCGGACGTGCCCGAGGGCGCGGTCGTCGTCGAAGCTTTGTTCGAAGGCACCCCCGGCGACAAGGCCGCGATCGGCGTGGAGATGGACCGCATCGCCGCCGAACGCGAAGCCTCGCAGCCGTTGCGCAGCCGCACCGGCGGTTCGACCTTCAAGAATCCCGACGGCGCCAAGGCTTGGAAACTGATCGACGAAGCCGGCTGCCGTGGCCTCCAGATCGGCGACGCGCAGGTTTCGGAAAAGCATTGCAACTTCCTGCTCAACCTCGGCTCGGCGACCTCCGCCGAGATCGAGGAACTGGGCGAGGAAGTCCGGCGCCGGGTAAAGGCCCACAGCGGCGTGACGCTCGAATGGGAAATCCAGCGTGTGGGGAGGGCGGCATGAGCGTCGCCTCACTCACCGCTTACGAGCAAAGCATCCTCGATAATATCGAGCGGACGGGTTGCCACATCACGATGGTATTCGACCCCGAGGGACAAGACCCGAATTTCGCTTATTCCGTCGGGTTTCCCGATACGGTCGGGCAACCCGAGGTGATCGTGTTCGGCCTGTCGAATGACATGATGGGCTTCATGGTCAACGAGACACTGCGCTTGTGTCGCGACGGACTGCGTCTGGCCGATGGGACGTCCATCGATGGGCTCCTCCAAGGCCATCTTTGCGTCGCCCGCAAGGTCGCCGCCGAGAATATCGACCGCGACCATTTCAATTCCGCCATGTGGTATCAGCGACGTCGTTCGGGCATCGAGATGTCCGAAGCTTTCCAGATCGTCTGGCCAGGCGCGCGCGACGGCCTGTTTCCCTGGGATGCCGGCTGCGCGGATTCCGTCCGCGAAGCCCAACCTCCCTTGTACGAGCGGAGACTGAATTCGTGACGGCGCTCCACGTCGCGGTCCTGATGGGCGGCTGGTCGTCCGAGCGCGAGGTCAGCCTTGTGTCGGGCGAGGGCGTTGCCAGCGCGTGCGAAAGCCTCGGCCATCGCGTCACCCGGATCGACATGGACCGCGACGTCGCCTTGCGCCTGCACGAGGCCAGGCCCGACGTCGTCTTCAACGCGCTCCACGGCACGCCCGGCGAAGACGGCACCGTCCAGGGCATGCTCGATCTGATGGGCCTTAAATATACCCATTCGGGGCTCGCCACCTCGGTCATCGCGATCGACAAGCAGCTCACCAAGAACGAGCTCGTCCCCCACGGCATCCGCATGCCCGACGGGCTTATGGTCAAATCGGAAAGCCTGTTCGCGGCGGATCCGATGCCGCGGCCTTATGTGCTGAAGCCGGTCAACGAAGGCTCGTCGGTCGGCGTCGCGATCGTCAAGGACGACAGCAATTACGGCAATCCGATCGGCCGCAACGTCGAAGGCCCCTGGGCGCATTTCGACGAACTGCTGGCTGAACCCTTCATTCGCGGCCGCGAGCTTACCACCGCCGTCGTCGGCGATCGCGCGCTGGGCGTGACCGAATTGCAGCCCAAGAGCGGCTTCTACGATTACGACGCCAAATATACTGACGGCATGACGCTTCACGTCTGCCCGGCCGACATTCCCGCCGATATCGCCGACGCCTGCCTCGACATGGCGCTGCGCGCGCATCGCCTGCTCGGCTGCAAGGGCACGTCGCGGTCGGACTTCCGCTGGGACGACGAATTGGGCGTCGACGGCCTCTATTTGCTCGAAGTGAACACCCAGCCCGGCATGACCCCCTTGAGCCTCGTCCCCGAACAGGCGAAGCTGGTCGGCATGACCTATAAGGGGCTGGTCCAGACCATCATCGACGAGGCGCTGAAATGAGCCGGGCGCGCGCCCAGGTCACGACGCGCAGCGGCCGTGGCGCGCCCGCGCGTGGCAAGCCCGCCGCCCGGCGTCGTCCCCCGGCCAAGACCAAGGACGGCATGCTGCCGCGTATTCCCTTGCCCGAAGGGCTGGTGCGGACCGTCCGCAACTGGTCGTTCGGCATCATCGCCGTGGCGGCGGTGATCGGCGGACTGATCGTGATGGGCGTGCCGCAGATGACCGGCATGGCGACCGCGCACGGGCTCGGCCGGATGGGCTTCGTCGTCCGCAACATCCAATTGACCGGCCTCAAGCAGGTCGATCGCGACACCGTCTATCGCATCGTGTCCGAAGCGCACGGCCAGGACATGCCGTTGGTCGATTTGAGCCAGCTCCGCTCGCAACTGCTTCAGCTCGGCTGGATCGAGGATGCGCGCGTCTCGCGTCGCCTGCCCGATACGCTCGCGATCGATCTGGTCGAGCGCGTTCCCGCCGCCGTGCTCCAGCGCAACCAACAGCTTTCGCTGATCGACGCGCAGGGCCATGTCCTCGCCGCGGTCGACGCGCACACCATGCCGGTCCAGTTGCCGCTCGTGATCGGCGACGGCGTCGAAGGCCATATCGGTGCGCTCCAGGCGCTGATCGCCAGCCAGGCGCCGCTCAAGCAGTTGATCGATGGCGCGACCTGGGTCGGCCAGCGCCGCTGGGATCTGCGCTTCCAGTCGGGCGAAACCCTGTCGCTGCCCGAAGGCGACGGCGAAGCGCTCAAGGCGCTCGCGACCTTCGCCAAGAAGGATCAGGAAGCGCGCCTGCTCGGCCAGGGCTATGTCCGCATCGACATGCGCGACCCCACCAGGATGGTCGTGCGCACCTCGTCCGATCCGGGCGAGAGGATCAAGGATCCGACCCCACCGCCGCCGCCGGCCGATCCGGCCGCGGCAACCTCCTCGACGCCGGCATGAGGAGCGTACCCGCATAATGGCACAGCCCCGCGCCGAAGGCCTGATCACCGCAGTCGATATAGGCTCGTCGAAGATCGCCGCGCTCATTGCCCAGCCGGCCGAGGGCGGGCTGCAGGTGCTCGGCACCGGTCAGCGCGAGAGCCGCGGCGTCAAGCACGGCTTCATCACCGATATGGAGCGTACCGAACATGCGGTGCGCGAGGCGGTCGAGCAGGCCGAACGGATCGCGCGCACCAATATCGAGGAGGTATGGGTCAGCTTCTCGGCGGGCGGCCTCTATAGCGATGTCGCTTCGGTCGAGGTCGCGCTCGGCGGCCAGCGGATCGAGCAGCGGGACATCGACGAACTGCTCAATGCCGGCCGCAATTCGATCGACCCGGAAGGGCGGATGGTGCTCCACGCCCAGCCCGCATTGTACACGCTCGATGGCCTCAACGGCGTCCGCCAGCCGCTCGGGCTCCATGCCGAAAAGCTCGGTGTCGATATCCACGTCGTCTCGGCCGATCCGTCGCCGGTCCGCAATCTCGATCTGTGCGTCCGCTCCGCCCATCTCGCGGTCAAGTCGATCGTCGCCTCGCCGATCGCGACCGCGATGGCGTGCCTGAGCGAAGAGGAACGCGAGCTCGGCGTCGCCCTGGTCGAACTGGGCGCGGGCGTGACCAACGTTTCGTTGTTCGCGGGCGGCCTTCTCGTGGGTCTCGCGTCACTGCCGCTCGGCGCGGGCGAGATCACCGACGATATCGCCTCGACCTTCGGCATGCGCCGCGCGCAGGCCGAGCGTCTGAAATGCTTCCACGGCTCGGCCCAGACGAGCCCGCGCGACAATCACGAGATGATTGAGGTCGCGGGCGGCCCGGACGGCGCCGAGCCGCTCCGCATCAGCCGCGCCCAACTCATCTCGGTCATTCGCCAGCGGCTCGAACATTGGTTCGCCGCTATCGAGGAGGCGCTGAAGGGCCTCGGCTTCACCGGGCCTATCGCGCGTCGGCTGGTGCTCACCGGCGGCGGGGCAGAATTGAAGGGTATCGCCGACTATGCGCAGGGCGTGCTTGGCCGTTCGGTCCGCGTCGGGCGTCCGCGCGGACTGATCGGCATGCCGGAAGCGCATTCGGGCATGAGCTTTTCCACTTTGGCCGGTCTGGTCCTCTACGCGGCGTCCGATCCGATCGATCTGCGCATCGTTCAGGGCCCCCAGCCGATCACCCGCATGTCCCCATCGGGCATGGTTCAGCGGCTGATTGCGGCCGTCAGAAGCAATTATTGAGGCGCGAGACTGAATCTTTTGGGAAACGATCCACACGAAAAGATACCGTTAACCTTAAAAAGCTCTCGCGCCCGCGAATCACTTGAGGCACTTTACCGAAACGCGGCGTTCCGCTGATGAATGGAGACTAAGATGGCGATCGAATTCCTCCGGCCCGAGGTCGATGAGCTTAAGCCCCGCATCAGCGTGATCGGGGTCGGTGGTGCAGGCGGCAACGCCATCGCCAACATGATCGCGTCCGAGGTGCAGGGGGTCGATTTCATCGTCTGCAACACCGACGCGCAGGCGCTCAACGCCTCGCCCGCCGAAAGCCGCATCCAGCTCGGCATGAAGATTACGCAGGGCCTCGGCGCCGGCTCGCGGCCCGAAATCGGCCGCGCCGCCGCCGAAGAGACGATGGAGCAGGTCGAAAAGGCGCTCGACGGCGCGCATATGTGCTTCATCGCCGCAGGCATGGGCGGCGGCACCGGCACCGGCGCCGCGCCCGTGATCGCCAAGGCCGCGCGGGAAAAGGGCATCCTCACCGTCGGCGTCGTCACCAAGCCGTTCAGCTTCGAAGGTTCGCGCCGGATGCGCTCGGCCGAGGCCGGCATCCAGGAACTGCAGAAGCACGTCGATACCTTGATCGTGATCCCGAACCAGAACCTGTTCCTGATCGCGAACCCGAACACGACCTTCAAGGAAGCCTTCCTGATGGCGGATCAGGTGCTGCAGCAGGGCGTGCGCGGCATCACCGATCTGATGGTCATGCCGGGCCTGATCAACCTCGACTTCGCCGACGTCCGCTCCGTCATGAGCGAGATGGGCAAGGCGATGATGGGCACGGGCGAGGCCGCCGGCGACAATCGCGCGATCGAGGCCGCCGAAAAGGCGATCGCGAACCCGCTGCTCGACGGGGTTTCGATGAAGGGCGCCAAGGGCGTCATCGTCTCGATCACCGGCGGCGAGGATATGCGCCTGCTCGAGGTCGACGAAGCCGCCAACCACATCAAGGATCTGGTCGATCCGGACGCGAACATCATCTGGGGTTCGGCGTTCAACAACGATCTCGACGGCAAAATCCGCGTCTCGGTCGTCGCGACCGGGATCGAGGCGGACGCCGCCAACATGCCCGAGCCCGCCAAGTCGTTCAGCTTCCCGTCGCGCAGCCGTACCGAAGTGCGCATTCCGGGTTCGGAGCCGGCCGTCGCACGGACCCCGATCGCACCGCTCGAAGCGCCGACGCTCGATCTCGCCGAGCCGGCCACCCCGGCGCCGGCGCTCGACGTCGAGGATGATGAGGACGAACTGGTGCTGGGCGAAGAGACCCAGGTCAGCGCGACCCCGGAGGAGCATGAGGCGATCGCCGCGTTCGACGAAGACGCCGCCGAAGCCGCGCCCGCCCGCGCATCGGGCCCGCGCCGCTGGCTGCAGGACAATGACGAGGAGGAAGCTGCCCCGGTCGCGGCCGATCCCGCGCCGTCGCGCGGTGGCAGCACCTTGTTCGAGCGCATGTCGAGCATGGCGCGCGGTTCGTCCAAGCTCGGCACCGCCGATGAGGAAGAAGAGGAAGAAGGCGCGCGGGATCCGCTCGACATTCCGCGCTTCCTCAACCGCCAGAGCAACCAGTAAGTCTGCTCCTTATTCCCCTCCCGCTTGCGGGAGGGGAGGAGGCTCTTCCGTCGCTGCGCCGCAACGCCTGAGCGACGGCGCGCATTGCACCTCTTGCAACTTGGCCGCGCTCCGGCTTTGACCTGCGCCGTGTTCCCGGTTCCGAAGATCCGCCTGCTGGCGCTTGCCGCCGCTCTCGCAGCCCTGCCTGCTATCCTTCACGCGCAACAGCAGCAGGAGGAGGGGGAGATGCAGCCGATCGAGGCGCCGCAGCAGCTCGCCCCCGACGCGCTCCAGCTCGCGCAGGCCGCCGCCGCGCGCGGCGATAGCGCCGAGGCACTGTCACGCTATCTGCGCATCCTCGCCGCCACGCCCGACGACATGGTCGCGTTGATCGGCGCCGGCCGCGCCGCGCTCGATGTCGGCGACACCAACGCCGCCGCCGGCTTCTTCTCGCGCGCTGACGTGCTCGATCCCAAGAACGGCCCGGTGAAGGCCGGGCTTGCCGGCACGATGCTGGCCAATGGCAATGCCCGCGCCGCGCTGCGCCTGTTCAACGAAGCGGTGACGCTCGGCGTGAACCAGGCCGACATCGCCGCCGATCGCGGGCTGGCTTATGATCTGCGCGGCGCGCCCAAACGCGCGCAGGCCGATTACGGCCTCGCGCTGCGCACCAAGCCCAGCGACGAGGTCACCCGCCGGCTCGCATTGAGCTATGCCATTGCCGGCGACCGCGTCTCCGCGCTGGCGACGCTCGATCCGCTGCTGCGCAAGCAGGACGTGCCCGCATGGCGCGACCGCGTGTTCGTCTATGCGTTGACCGGCGATCTCGCCGACGCACAACACGACGCCTCGCTCGTGCTGCCGCCCGATCAGGTCGCCGAGCTCAATCCCTATCTGCCCCGGCTCGCGGGTCTCAAGCAATCGGACAAGGCGGCGGCGGTTCATTTCGGGCGCTTCCCGGGCGAGACCCCGCCCGAAGTCAAACCCGTCGTCGTCGCCGCGCCCCGCATCCAGGTCGATCGCGCCACGCTCGCGCCGCCCTCCGCGCCCGTCCAGACTTTCGCCGAGGTCGCCGCCGCGTCGCAGGCTATATCGGCGCCGCCCGCGCAGGAACCGCAGGTCAACTCCGCCGCACAGGCGAAGCTCGACGCCAGGACGCGCGCCGCCGACAAGCGTCGCCAGGCAGCCGAAGCCGCCGCCAAAGCGAAGCGCGAGGAAGAGGCCGAGGCCCGCGAGGTCGCGCGCAAGAATCCGGCGCGCCATTGGGTCCAGATCGCGGGCGGCGCCAACAAGCGCGACTTGGGTAAGGAATGGGACAAGCAGAAAAGCCGGTGGCCGTCGCAACTCGCCGGCCGCTCGCCCTGGACGATGCATTACCGCTTCACCAACCGCCTGCTGATCGGGCCGTTCGCGTCGTCGAAGGCGGCGCAGGATTGGGTCGGCGAGCGCAAGAAGGAAGGCTTCTCCACCTTCCGCGTCGAAACCAGGGCGGGCGATCCGGTCGAACGCGTCGACTAAGGTTGCGAGCGCGCCGCGCCGGCCACCGCCACGCCCAGGACGAACACCAACACGGCCGAGAAGATCACCGGCGGCAGCGGGAAATAGAGCAGCGCCAGCACGAGACCGCCCAATTGGAACAGCATCATCGCGATGCCGGGAACGATCGTCGCGCGCGGCAGGGTCCGGGCGAGCGATCCCAGCCACCATGCCCAGACCGCCATCAGTAGCAGGGCCATGCCGCCATAGAGGCCGAAGCCCCGATAGAAACCGGCATAGCTGAAGCGCGCGCCGTCCTCCGACAGCGGCGTCGCCATTGCGTGGACGACGGCCTGTCCCTCAGCCGACGCGGGCAGAAAGCTCAGGAAGCCAAAGGTGTGGCCCGCGGCGAACAGCAGCAACAGGATCGCGGCGATCCGGTAGAACAGGGTAGGGCGCATCTTAGCCTCCGCTCTCAATCTTGGCAGCTGGCCCTTATCTTCCAGGAACCGCCCCTCGACAATCGCGCCGCCGGTCGCCATCTGCCCCGCATGGCGTTCGCCCCTTATGCTGCCGATCCCGCGCACAGCCGCGGGCGCCGCTACCCGCTCTCGTCCGCCACCGCGCGCGGCCAGCGCGACGAGTATCAGCGCGACCGCGACCGCATCGTCCATTCGATCTCGTTCCGTCGCCTGCGCCACAAGACGCAGGTGTTTGTCGCGCCCGACGGCGATCATTTCCGCGTGCGTCTCACCCACAGCCTCGAGGTCGCGCAGATCGGCCGCACCATCGCCCGCGCGCTCGGCCTCAACGAGGATCTGACCGAGGCTTTGTGCCTCGCCCACGATATCGGCCACCCGCCCTTCGGCCATGCCGGCGAGGATGCGCTGAAAGAGGCGATGGTGCATGCCGGCGGCTTCGATCACAACGCCCATACCTTGCGCACGCTGACGCGGCTGGATTCCCCCTATGTCCACCATCCCGGCCTCAACCTGAGCTGGGAGATGCTGGAAGGACTCGCCAAGCATAATGGCCCGATCGCGAACCCCAGCTGGGCGCTGGCCGAGATCGATGCCGACTGGGCGCTCGATCTGTCCGGCCAGCCCTCGCTCGAAGCGCAGGTCGCCGCGCTTGCCGACGATATCGCCTACGACAATCACGATATCGACGACGGCATCCGCGCCGGACTGCTGTCGATCGACGAAGCCCGCACCATTCCAGTGGTCGCGGAAGGCTGGGCCAATGCGCGCGACCGTTGGCCGGACAGCAGCGACGCGGATCTGCTCGGCGAACTGATCCGCGATCAGATCGGCCGGATGGTCGCCGATCTGCTCGCCGAAAGCCGCCGCCGGATCGACGCCGCCGGCCCGCGTTCGATCGACGATGTCCGTGCCGCGCCCGCGCCTTTGATCGCCTTCTCACCCGAAATGGCGGCGGCCGAGCGCGAGCTGAAGCGCTTCATGTATGCCAAACTCTATCACCACCCGCAGCAGCTCGCGGTCGCGGATCAGGCACGCACGATCGTCGGTGGGCTGACCCAGGCCTATATGACCGATCCCGCTGCGCTGCCGGAGGATTGGCGCGCGCGCCTGCCGCAGGACGAACCTGCCCGCACCCGCCATATCGGTGACTTCATCGCCGGCATGACCGATCGCTACGCGGTCGCGCGCTATCGCGATGTGGTTGGCCCGGTCGACATGCCGGAAGGCGTCTAGCCGGCCGCCGCTCAACCCGCCGCATGGTTTCCTTCTTGTTAACCAGACCGCTTTAGCGCGGCGTCATTCCACGCGGAGAAGCGTCCATGTCGCTCTGGTCCCTGATTTCCGGCAGCAGCACCCAGTCCACCACGTCCTATACCAGCGCCACCTACAGCGCGGCGATCGCCAAGCTGGAAGGCGACAGTTCGGGTGCGACGACGCCCGCTACCACTGGCTCCTCGACCGACGACGACGGCGTCAGCATCTCGCCCAATGCGCAGGCAGCGGCGGCCGAGGCTGACGACAATGCCACGGATTTCACCGATCTGGCGAACACGGTCCGTTCGTCGCTCGACACTTTATATGCCGCGGAAAAGGCGGCGGGTAAGCCGCAGACCGCGAATTTCAGCCAGCTGAGCGGCCGAGCCTTGTCGGCGGTCGTGCTCAACCAGGGCAACCAGTTCACTCCCGCCGAACAGCGCGCCGCCAAGACCGCGCTCGATCAGCAGACCAAGAACGATTTCGCGTCCGCCATATCGGGCGGCATGAGCATGAGCAGCCTGTCGAGCTACAGCCAGAGCCTCGTCACCCAATATGATGCGATGAGCCCGGAAGAACGCCAGGCACGCGGCTGGACCCAGCAGTTCCGCGACAATGCCGCCAAGGTCGTCACCGAAGGATCGCTGTCGCTGTTCGACCAGGTCGACAGCTCGGACTCCTCCTCGTCCGCCTTCGGTTTCTGATTGGCTGAGCGCTGCCGGCGCGGTTAAGGCCGCGTCATGCCGATCGACCTCATCTGCCTCGATGCCGACGACACGCTGTGGCACAATATGCGCCACTTCAACGCGACCGAGCATGCCCTGCTGGCGATGCTGGCGCCGTTCGCCGAGGCGCATGTCACCCGCGACACATTGAACGCCTGCGAGGCGCGTAACCTCAAGCTTTACGGCTATGGCGCCAAGGGCTTCACCTTGTCGATGGTCGAGACCGCGGTCGAACTGGCGGGCGACAATCTCTCGAAGGATCTGGTCGCGGCGATCCTGGCGGCGGGCCGCGCCTTGCTCGATCATCCGGTCATATTGTTCGATGGCGTCGAGGATACGCTTGCCGCGCTCGCGGATCGCGGCCGGCTCGTGCTCGTGACCAAGGGCGATCTGCTCCATCAGGAGGCCAAGCTCGCCGCCTCGGGTCTCGGCGACCGCTTCAGCGGAATCGAGATCGTGAGCGACAAGAATGCCGATACCTTCCGCCGCCTGTTCGCCCGCTATGACGTCGCGGCGGAGCGCGCGATGATGGCCGGGGATTCGATGCGGTCGGACGTGCGCCCCGCGCTCGAGGCCGGGGCGTGGGCTGCTTTCATCCCGCAGGAGGGCGGCTGGGTTCACGAAAGTGCCGCCGCGCCCGAAGCGCATCCCCGCTTCCGCCAACTCGACCGCCTCGCCGATCTGCCGGCCTGGATCGATACGATCGGTTAGGCGCGCAGCCGATAGACGCAGGCCGGCTTGGCATTGTGGCCGGTCGCGCCGCTCAATTCGGACACCGAATAGGCTGCCACTTCCTCCAACAGGGCGAGCGGCAGATGCGCGCGGCGCGGGTCGCCGATCAGCACCAACGTGCCCTGGGCTGCGCTGGCTTGGGCGAAGCGCAGCACGCGCGCGGCGACATCCGCATCGTAGAACAGATCGCCGATCGCCAGCACCTCGACGTGCGGTGGCGTCGCAAAGGTGAGGTCGCCGAGGACGGTTTCAATTGAGACCAGATTGGCCTCGGCGTTCAGCCGGGCAGCCGCGACGGAATAAGGATCGACGTCCGCCGCCTTCACCGGGCTCGCACCGGCGAGGCACGCCGCAATCGCGACGATGCCCGAACCGGTGCCAAGGTCGAGCAGGCTGCGCCCCGCCACCAAAGCCGGCTGGTCGAGCAGATACCGCGCCAACGCCAGCCCGCCGCCCCAATAATGCGCCCAATAGGGGCTGCCGAAATCGGGGTCGGTTTGGGCCAGCCGGTTGAGCCCGCTGTGCGGATCCGCCTTGTGGAGCCTGATCTCCGGAACGAACGGCACCGGCCGCAGCGGCAGATGCTCGCGGATAAAGGTCGCGCTCGGTGCCTTGCTCAGCTGAACGTCTCCGTCAGCGCCTCTTTGAGTAAGCGCCGCGCCCGCAGAAACATCTCCAGCCGGCTTACTGACAATAGGCCAAGCGCGAACACCATAAGCAGATCGACGACTAAACGGGGGTTGAAACCGTGTGACATCGCCTCGAAACCCAAGCCGCGGCGGACCAGAACGAGGATCAGCACGAAGCCCATCGTCGCCCAAGAGGTCTTTTGGTTGAGCGTATGCGTTTCCGGATCCACACTGATGTGAATGGAGCTGCCGCGCCACCACCCCGCAACGGCTCCTGCGCCCAATGCAAGCGCAGCCCAAAGCCAATCAATTCCATGGAGCGGGGTCTCATACAGAAAGGCAGCAGCCCCCGCTGCATAGATCGCCGGCACGATCCACAGAAATTCAACCCGCAACGGCTGGTGTCGACCGACACGCCGACCACGAAGAACCAGCACCAGACAAATCACCACCGCATAAATGATGAGACTGACGTAAGCCGAAGTGGGCTGGCCTTGCATCTCATTCCCCAAACTGTGTTGCTTGAGCATAACGCTCCCGAAAAGCGCTGTCGATTGGCGTGACGTGGCCACCGCCATCCGCTAACAGCGCGCCTTCTCTTATCACTGGACCTGCCGACTTGCCGACGCTCTACGCCCGTTTCGCCGCCGATCTCGCCGCCGCGCTCGATGCGCTGGAAGCGGAGGGCGTGCTCGCGCGCGGGCTCGATCGCCGCAACGTCACGGTCGAGCCGCCGCGCGACCCCAGCCATGGCGATCTCGCCACCAACGCTGCGATGGTGCTGGCCAAGCCCGCCGCCACCAATCCGCGCGCGCTCGCCGGACTGATTGAGCCGAAGCTCGCCGCGCTCGATTATGTTACCTCGGTCGAGATTGCCGGCCCGGGCTTCATCAACGTGCGTCTGTCGGACGGCACCTGGCGCGACGAGCTGTCCACGATCCTGACCGAAGCCGGCGATTATGGCCGCTCGGCGATGGGGCAGGGCAAGACCGTCAATGTCGAATATGTCTCGGCCAACCCGACCGGGCCGATGCATATGGGCCATGCGCGCGGCGCGATCGTCGGCGATGCGCTCGCCACCCTGCTCGAATATGCCGGGCACAAGGTCATCCGCGAATATTATATCAACGATGCGGGCGCGCAGGTGCAGACGCTCGGCCGCTCGGCGCATTTGCGTTACCGCGAGGCGCTCGGCGAGACGATCGAGATTCCGGAAGGCTTCTATCCCGGCGACTATCTGATCCCGATCGGGCAGGCGCTCGCCACCGAATTTGGCGACGCCTATGTCGGCAAGCCCGAGAGCGAATGGCTCGACCTGTTCCGCACCAAGGCGGTCGCGGCGATGATGGACATGATCCGCGCCGATCTGGCCTTGCTCGGCATCCATCATGACGTGTTCGCGTCCGAAGCCGCCGTGCAGGATGAAGGCCGGGTCGACGCCGCGTTCGATCGGTTGCGCCGCGAAGGCCTGATCTACGAAGGCGTGCTCGAAGCGCCCAAGGGCGAGCTCCCCGACGATTGGGAACCGACCGAAATGACCCTGTTCCGCGCGACCCAGTTCGGCGACGATCAGGATCGCCCGGTGCGCAAGGCCGATGGCGGTCTCACCTATTTCGGCACCGATCTCGCTTACCATGCGCAGAAGGCCGAGACGGCCGACATGCTGATCGACATCTGGGGCGCGGACCATGCCGGCACGGTCAAGCGCATCCAGGCGGCGGTGAAGGCGCTGACCCACGGCGAGAAGCCGTTCGACGTGAAGCTGGTCCAGATGGTCCGGCTGATGCGCGCGGGCGAGCCGGTCAAGATGTCCAAGCGCTCGGGCAAGTTCATCACCATCGCCGACATGGTCGACGAAGTGGGCAAGGACGTGGTGCGTTTCACCATGCTCGCCCGCAAGGCCGACGCGCAGATGGATTTCGATTTCGCCAAGGTGGTCGAGGCGTCGAAGGACAATCCGGTCTTCTACGTCCAGTATGCCCATGCCCGCATCGCCTCGCTTCATCGCCGCGCGGTTGAGGCCGGGATCGTGTTGCCGGAGAAGGCCGATCTGTCGCTGCTCGACGATGAGGAGCTGACGCTGGTGAAGCTCACCGCGCAATATCCGCGTATCATCGAGGGCGCGGCCAATGCGCACGAGCCGCACCGCATCGCCTTCTACCTCTACGATCTCGCCGCCGCCTTCCACGCGCTGTGGAATCGCGGCAACGACGATCCGTCCCGCCGCTTCCTCGTCGCGGACGATGCCGCGATCACCGCTGCGCGTCTGGCGCTTGCCGATGCGATCGGGCAGGTTATCCGGAACGGGCTCGGCGTGATGGGCGTCGCCGCGGCGGAGGAGATGTAAGGGATGGCGGAGATCCGACGCGGTTTCGGCGGCGAAGCGCTCGGCAACGAGCGCCTGCCCTGGCTCGAGCCGGTCGAGGACGAGGACGATTATCCCGAGACGGGCGGGGGCGGCGGTGGCCGCCTTGCGCTGTGGATCGTGATCGTCCTGGTCGCGCTCGCCATCCTCTTCGGCGGCTTCATCCTGTGGCAGCGCCATCGCGCCGCGAGCGCCGATATCGGCGAGGTGATCCACGCGCCTGCCGGACCCTATAAGGAAAAGCCGGCCAACCCCGGCGGCCTCCAGGTCAATGAAGGCGACGTGCTCGCCGCCAAGATGGGCACGGGCACCGATATCGACAGCCCGATCGACCTCACCCGGATTCCCGAACAGCCCGTCACCCGCCCCGGCAGCGACCAGAGCGCCGCACCGGCGCCCGCACCCGCGCCTGTGGCCGCCCGTCCGGGCGCTCCGGCCGCGCCTCCGGTCGCCACGCCCGCGCAGCCGCCCAAGGTTCCGCCGCATCCCGCGCTCGCTTATGCGCCGCCGACCGCCGCCTCGGCCCCGGTGGTGAAGGCGCCGCCGCCCGCGCCCGTCGCCAAGGCGCCGCCCGTCCCGGCTGCGCCGTCCGCGCCGGCTTCGGCGAGCGGCGGCAGCGGCACGATCCAGCTCGGCGCGCTCGGCAGCGAGGCCAAGGCCAAGCAGGTGTGGAAGTCGCTCTCGACGCGCTTCAGCACGCTCGCGCCGCTCAATATGTCGATCACCCCGGTCAAGGTCGGCGATGCCACGCTCTATCGCCTGCGTGCGAGCGGCGGGGACGCCAAGCGCCTGTGCGCGCAGCTCAAGGTCGCCGGCGAAACCTGCAACGTGGTCGATTGATGACGCCGTTGATCCTGGGCCTCGCCGGCCCGGCTTTGACCGACGACGAGCGTGCTTTCTTCCGCGAGGTCGCACCCGCGGGCTTCATCCTGTTCAAGCGCAACGTCACTGATCGCGTGCAGATGAAGGCGCTCACCGACGAGCTTCGATCGATCGCGGGCCGCGACGATGTGCCGATCCTGATCGATCAGGAAGGCGGGCGGGTCGCGCGCATGCAGCCGCCCGAATGGCCGGCTTTTCCGCGTGGGAGCGACTTCGACAAACTCTACGATATCGGCCCGATGTCCGCGATCGAGGCGATCCGCGCCAATGCCCAGGCGCTGGCGGTGATGCTGCGCGAGGTCGGCGTCAACGTCGATTGCCTGCCCTTGCTCGACGTCCGCCAGCCCGGCGCGCACGACATCATCGGCGACCGTGCGCTCGGCACCGAGCCGCTGCGCGTCGCCGCCCTCGGCCGCGCCACGCTCGAAGGACTGAAGGCGGGCGGGGCGGTCGGTGTGGTCAAGCATGTCCCCGGCCACGGCCGCGCGATGTCGGACAGCCATATCGAGCTGCCGGTGGTCGATGCCTCCGCCGAGGAACTCGAAACCGATCTCGCGCCGTTCAAGACGCTTGCCTGGGCGCCGATGGCGATGACCGCGCACGTCGTTTACACCACCTGGGACAAGGATCAGTGCGCCAGCCTGTCGCCCAAGGTGATCGGCGAGATCGTTCGCGGCCGGATCGGCTTCGACAATCTGCTCATGTCCGACGATCTCGGCATGCACGCGCTCAAGGGAAGTTTCACCGATCGCGCGGCGGGCGTGATCGCGGCCGGTTGCGACGTCGGGCTCCATTGCTCCGGCGACATGGCCGAGATGCAGGCCTGCGTGGCCGGTGTCGGCGAAATCGCGCCGCGCGCGCGGGAGCGGCTGGACGCGGCGATGGCGACGATCGCGGGCGGGACGGACAAGACCGCGTTCGACGAGCTTGTCGCCAGGCGTGACACCCTGCTGGCACTCTCTGCCGAAGCCTGATCCGGAACCTGGATCAACCGGCAGGCTTTCCCTCCATATGATTGCACGGAGCATCCGGATCGAGGGCCACGTCCAGGGCGTCTTCTTCCGCGACTGGACGATCGAAGCCGCGCGCGCGATCGGCGTATCGGGTTGGGTGCGCAACCGACGCGACGGGAGTGTCGAAGTCTATGCGATAGGCGAGCCCGACCTGGTCGAGCGCCTCACCGACCGGTTGCGCGAAGGCTCGCCCGCCTCGCGCGTCGACCGGATCGATGCGCGGCAGGCTGAATTGCAGCCGGTCGATGGGTTTACGCGGCGGCCAACCGAATAGGCTGCTCGGCTTAGTAATTCCCGTCATTCCCGCGAACGCGGGAATGACGGGCTTGGGGTAGTCGGTTCTAAGCCTCTAACGCCTCGACGTTCGCGAGTACGCGCTCCAGCAACGAGAGCAACGTCGCCATTTCGTCCTCGGACAGGCCCCGTGTGATATCCTTGTTGCCCTGAATCAGGATTTGCCGGCCCGCCGGCAATCTGGCGCGCGCATCGTCGGTCAGTGCGATCAGGCTGCTGCGCCGGTCGGCCGGATCGGGCTCGCGCCGGATGAGGCCGTCGCGCTCCATCCGCGACAGCAATTGCGCCATGGTCGGCTGCTCGACCTTGGCCCAGCGCGCCAGCTCGGTCTGCGACAGTTTCGCGCCGTCCTTGAGCGCGGTCAGCACGGGAAGCTGGGCGGTCGCGAAACCAAGTTCGCGCAAGCGCAGGTCGCCGATCCGCATCATGCCGCGCGCGATCCGGCTGAAATAATGGCCCGGCATTTTGTCGGCATGCCAATCGTCGATCGCCATTGCATAGCGTCCTATGTTTATTGTATAGGCTCCTATGTAAATGGAGGATCAAGTCGTGACAAGTGCCCCTCGTATCGGGATCATCGGCGGCGGCCCCGGCGGCCTGATGCTCGCCCGTCTGCTGCAGATCAGCGGCCTCGCCCCGGTCCTGCTCGAACGCGACGCGCATGCCGACGAACGGCCGCAGGGCGGTTCGCTCGATCTGCATGGCGACACCGGGCTGCGCGCGATCCGCCTCGCCGGGCTGGAAGAAGCCTTCCTGGCGCATGCGCGGCCCGAGGATCAGGGGGACCGGCTCTACGATCCCGACGGCAATATCCTGTTCGATCATGACGGAGAGGGCGAGGAGCGGCCCGAGATCGATCGCTCCGCGCTCCGCCAGATATTGCTCGACGCGCTCGTGCCCGGAAGCGTGCGCTGGAGCAGCAAGGTCGAGGCGATCCTCCCCAATGGCGATGGCTGGCGCGTCGTCCTCGATGGCGAGCCCCAGGATTTCGACATCGTCGTCGGCGCGGATGGCGCCTGGTCGCGCGTGCGCCCCTTATTGTCAGATGCGCAGCCCCTTTATGAGGGCATCACCTTCATCGAACTCGGCTTCGACGCCCGGCTTTATCCTGAAGTCGATGAATTGGCCGGCGGCGGCAAGATGTTCGCGGTCGGCAACAACCGCGCGCTCGTCGCGCAGCGTAACGGCCACCAGCATATCCGCGGCTATGCCGCGCTGCGCACGCCGGAAGAGGAAGCGCGCAGGCTCGAAGCCCTGTCGGCCGATCAGGTCCGCACCTTTATGCGCGAGGCCTTTGCCGGTTGGGCACCTTCGCTCACGCGGATGATCGAGGTCGGCGAACTGATCGCGGTCCGGTCGATCCAGGCCTTGCCGATCGGCCATGTCTGGGAAAGCCGGCCCGGCCTGACCCTGCTCGGCGATGCCGCTCACCTCATGTCGCCCTTCGCGGGCGAAGGCGTGAATCTGGCGCTGGCCGATGCCGCCGACCTCGCCGAGGCACTCACCTCGGGCGAGGGCTGGTCCGCGGTCGCGCGCTACGAAGCACAGATGGCGGAGCGCGCGAAACCCGCCGCCGAAGAGGCGCATATGGGCGCGGAGGTCGCGCTCTCACCCGATGGCGCGGCGCCGGTGCTCGCCCATTATCGCCATCGGCTCGAAGCCTGAGGCCGCACGATCACCTCTGCTCCGCGCGCGCTTTTTCTCCGGCCAGCGAGTTGCGCATCATCGTCGCATAATCGCGCTCGAGGAAGAATTTGCGGAACAGGAATTCGCCGAAGCCGCCGAGCCTTCCCGGAAACCGGTCCTGCTTTAACGCGAAGCCATAGGTCCAGCGCGTGTGGGTGCGGCCGTCGCTGGATTGGGTGCGCACGAACCGGCCGACCCCATAATCGATCGGGCGTGCCCGCTCGGTCGTGTAATTCCAGACCACATATTGGAAGATGGCGGCGCCGGTGCCGGAGCGGTTCACCAGGATTTGCTCTTCCACCGTCGATCCGTCGGTCAGGCAGGTCAGCCGGCGCGCGCCCGGCCGATCGAAATCGCCCGGCGTCAGCATATGCGTACCCGATACGCCCGGCAGGCTGGATCGGTGATCGATCGCGTCCTTCAGCGGCGTCGCCTGGACGATGCGCAGCACCACGGCCAGCGGACGGTCGATGGTCACGCTCTCGCTATGCGAAGCCAGCCGATCGAACGGCAGAACCGCCGGTGCGGGCCGATCGACAAAGCCGGCGGGCGGCGCGCAGGCCGCTTGCGCCTGGACCGCCATCGTCGTCGCCAGCATCCCCGCGATCAGCCGGAATGATTGCAAGATCGCCCGTTTCCCCACGACTCACCTCTTGGTTGACAGTGTCAACCTAAGCGCATTCACGTTGACGTTGTCAACCTGCCCCGGCAGGGACTGGCCATGGCTTCGGTGCGCGATGCGATATTGGATGCAGCGGCGGATCTGCTCGACCACTCCGGCCCGGACGGCGTCACCCTGCGCGGCGTGGGCGAGCGCGCGGGCGTGTCGCACAACGCGCCCTACAAACATTTCCGCGACAAGGAAGCGCTGCTGGCGGCGGTCGCGGTGCGCGAATTCGCCGTGCGGCGGGGCATGATGGCAGGGATCGTCGAGCAGGCCGCCAGTCCGCTCGGCGCGCTACGCGCGCTGGCGCGCGATCATATCGCCTGGGCCATGGCCAATCCCTACCGCTTTCATCTCCTGTTCGGCGGCTGGACCCGGCATGACGATGCGCTGGACGAGGCGGCGGGCACTACCCGTCTCGCTTTCGTCGACATTTTGCGCGGCGTGCGCGTCCAGGTCGCGGGGTGGCCCGAGGATGACGAACGCACCGCGGCCCTGCTGATGGCGACCGCGCATGGCGCGATCGATCTGGCCCTGGGCGGCCATCTCGCCGCCGATGGCAAGGGCGGGGCGGATCCGACGGACCTGGTCGACGATCTGATCGACCTGCTTTCCGGCGCTAGGTCAGCGCCCGCTTGAGCCACGCCCGCACCGGCTCGTCATAGAGCTTCAGCGCCAGCCAGCTGGCGGCGACCACCAGCACGAACGACCCGGCGCCGGCCAGATAGAGGGTCGAGGCGGGCGGTTTGCGGAACAGCGCGTAGTTCATGTAAATCAACAGGAACGGGTAGTGCAGGATGTAGAGCGGATAGGAGATCCGGCCCGCGAACTTGCAGAGCGCCAACTCAACCTTGCCGATCTCGCTATGGGCACCGCACAGGATGATCGCCGGAAACAGCACCATGGCGGCGACGGCCTCGAACAGGCCGTTGCCGTGCGGGACGGAGTGCGGCACGAGTGGCGTGGCAAAGATGAGCACCAGGATCGCGCTCAGCGCGACCCAGCTCAGGCGCAACTTCGGCGCGCGCTCGCGCACCCGGTAAAGCCACAGGCCCATGGTGAAGGAGAACGCCATCCGCGCCGGAGCGCCCCACCAGGTCGTCCAGTCCGAGCCCATGTCGATGCTGTTCCGCTGCCACAGCAGCCACAGCAGCACGGCGGCCGTCACCGCGAGGGCCGCGCCCAGCGCGCGCGTCCCCAGCCGCCGCAGCACGAGCGCATAGGCGAGGTTGCCGATATATTCCTGGAGCAGCGACCAGGCCGGACTGTTCAGGCTGTGGGTGTCGGTCCATCGATTGGGCAGGACCGCATGCGGCAACAGCAGGCAGGCCAGGGCAAAGTCGCGCAGCACCACCGAAAGCGGGATCAATTTCTGGTCCGGGGCGAAGGGATCGACGAGGAAGCTGATCAGCCCGAGCGCCACCCCCAGCAGAACGAGCGGATGCAGGCGGATCAGGCGAAACGTGCAGAATTGCCCGACCGACATCCGCGTCCAGCGCGCATCGTAAGCGTAGGCGACCACGAAGCCCGACAGGCCGAAGAAGAAATCGACCGCCATCGCGGCATGGTGCAGCCACTGGCCCTGGTCGGACCAGGCGATCGGCATGCCCATGATGTGGAAGATCACGACCATGACCGCAGCGGTGCCGCGCAGGCCGTCGAGCACTTCGTAATGCGGCTTGCCCGTGGCGGTCGCATCGGGATGCACGATCGCCTCGGCTGTATTGGTGCCCGTCATTCAGATCATCCCCTCGCCGGCTTTGTGCCGTTTCGACCGAGCCTGCCACGCCGGTTTCGGTTTGACAACGATGTCGGTTCTCCCCTCCCGCAAGCGGGAGGGGAATCCCATCTTCAGAGTTATCCACGACTTTTGCCGGCGTCCGCATCGACTCCGCCGTACGTCGGGCTAGTCTTTCGGCGATGGACGAGGAGTTCGACTTCCAGCCCGAGCCGCAAGAGGCGCTGACCATCGCGATCGACGGGTGGGAAGGGCCGCTCGATCTTTTGCTCACGCTCGCGCGCACGCAGAAGGTCGATCTCAAGCAGATCTCGATCCTCGCTCTGGTCGATCAATACATCGCCTTCATCAACGAAGCGCGCGCGCTCAAGCTGGAACTGGCGGCCGATTATCTCGTGATGGCGGCGTGGCTGGCTTATCTGAAGTCGGCCTTGCTGCTGCCGCGCGACCCCGATGTCGAACCCAGCCCCGAGGAACTGGCGCTGCGCCTCCAGCTCCGCCTCCAGCGCCTCGCCGCGATGCGCGAGGCCGGCGCGCGGCTGATGGCGCGCGACCGGATCGGGCGCGACGTCTTTCTGCGCGGCGATCCCGAAGGGCTGCGCGTCGTGCGCCGGCCCAAATGGGAAGCCTCGCTCTACGATCTCATCGCGGCCTATGGCGTGGTCAAGGCGCGCACCCAGCCCGCCTTCCACATCGTCGCGCGGCGCCGGGTGATGACCTTGGAGGAGGCGCTCGCGCTGGTCGCGAAGATGGTCGGCCAAAGGCTCGAATGGGCCGCCCTGGAAAGCTTCCTGCCGCTCGGACTTGAGCCCGATCATCATCGCTCGGCGATGGCGTCCAGCTTCGTGGCAGCGCTCGAATTGGCCAAGCAGGGCCGGCTCCAACTGGCGCAGGAGGCGGCGTTCGCGCCCTTGATGGTGAAGGCAGCATGATGATCGGCGATCCCCTCCGCGCGCTCGAGGCGGCTTTGTTCGCGGCCGAAGCGCCGATGACCCCGGCCGACGTCACCGCCGCGACCGGGATCGAGGACCCCAAGGCCGCACTCGCCGAACTGGCCGAACTGTATGAAGGCCGCGGGATCGAACTGGTCGAGCGCGGCGGCCGCTGGTTGCTGCAAACCGCGCCGGATCTCGCCCATATCCTGCGCCGCGAGCGCGAAGAGCCGCGTAAATTGTCCCGAGCGGGCATCGAAACGCTCGCGATCATCGCCTATCATGAGCCCGTCAGCCGCGCCGAAATCGAGGCAATTCGTGGCGTTCAGATCTCAAAAGGGACGCTCGATGCGCTGATCGAG
>NZ_DATHFV010000153.1:0-3042 GCF_035317925.1 Sphingomonas sp. | reverse complement strand
AGCCATCAGCCAGGCTTCGGCTTCATTGTCAGGCAGGCGCGCGTTGAAGCGCAGCACCGCCACGTCCGGCACCTGGTTGAGCGGCGCGCCGCCGTCGATCCGCGCGACATTGACCGTCACGCCCTCGCGCCGGCCATTGAGCGCGCCCAGCGCCAGCCCGATCCGCGCGGCGGCGAGGATCGCGTTGCGCCCGCTGTCGAAATCGCGCCCGGCATGCGCGGCGCGGCCGGTGATGCGGATATGGAAATTGCCCGATCCCTTGCGTCCCGACACCAGGGTGCCGTCCGCGAGCGCGGGCTCATAGGTCATGCCGACATGCGCTGCCGCACCCAGTTCGGCGAGCAGGGGCGCGGACGCGAGCGAGCCCGTTTCCTCGTCCGGCGACAGCAAGGCGGTATAGCCGATCCGCCCGGCCAGCGGATGCGTCTCGAATGCGGCGAGCGCGGCCAGCATCACGCTGATCCCGCCCTTCATGTCGGCGATGCCCGGCCCGTGCAGCGCCCCGTCGGCGCGCGTCGCGACGTCGCGGAAGCGCGTCTCGGCCGGATAGACCGTGTCGTAATGGCCGGTCAGCGCGATCTGGACGGGCGCCTCTGGCCGCACCCGCAGGCGCAACGCCGCGCTGGTCGAAACGCTGCGGATCGCGCCGTCGGCGGCGACCTCCTGCGTATCGGAGAGCTTTATTCGCTCAACCGGCCCGATCTCGCCCATCGCCGTCGCGAGCGGTTCGGCCATCGCCTCGAGCCCCGCCAGATTGCGGCTGCCGCTGTTGATCGCGCACCAGCCGATCGCGCGGCCGACGATCGCGTCACCGCCCGCCGCCAGCGCATCGAGCATCGCCCGATCCTCCGGCGTGAGCGTCGGCATGGTCAGGCCTTATGCTCTTGCGCGAAGGCGGCTGCGGCGCCGTACAGGCCGGGCTGCGGGTGCGTGATCAGCTTGACCGGTATGTCGGACATCATCTTCTCGAACCGCCCTTTGGCGACGAAGCGGTGCGCGAAGCCGGATTGGGGCAGGTGTTCGGCAACGCGAAGCCCGACGCCGCCGCCGATAACCACGCCGGTCGCGCCTTGCGCGAGCGCGATGTCGCCCGCGAACGCGCCCAGCGACAGGCAGAAGCGGTCGAGCGCCGCCGCCGCCAGGCTGTCGCTGCCTTCGAGCGCGGTCGCCCACAATGTCTTGTCGTCGATCGGCGCGACCGTGCGCTCCTCCAGGACGGCGAGTGCGGCGTAGATATTGTTGAGGCCCGGTCCCGATACGACCCGCTCGGCCGACACGCGGCGAAAGCGGTTGCGCAGATATTTGAGGATATTGTCCTCGATCGAATCGAGCGCGGCGAAATCGACATGCCCGCCCTCGGTCTCGCCGACATGATAATCATGTTCGCTCTTGATCACATAGGCGACGCCCAGGCCGGTGCCCGGCCCGACCACGGTGATCGCGCCCGTCGCCGGCAGATCGCGCTCCGGCCCGCAAATATGCATGAGATGCGCCGGATCGCAGCGCGCGACCGCATGCGCGACCGCGCCGAAATCGTTGACCAACGTATAGCGGTCGACGTTCAGTTTCTCGGGGATCAAGGCGGGGCGGATCACCCACGGATTGTTGGTCAGCTTGAGCACGTCGCCATGGACCGGCCCGGCCAGCGCGATCGCGGCGTTGCGCGGCAGCGGCTCCGTCTGCTCGGCGGCGAATGCCTCGAGTGCGAGCTGCAGACTGGCATGCTCGGCTGTCTTGAAGGTGGATTCGGGCGCCAGGCTGACGACGCGGCCATCCTCCACTTCCGCGATCGCGAAGCGCGCGTGGGTCCCGCCGATATCGATTGCTACTAACTTGGTCGCCAATGGTTTCATCCCGTTCGGCACTGTTTCGTGCCCTGCGCGGGCAACTAGCGATCTGGCGCGATTATGGAAGCGCCTAATCGTGCGGCCGCGTAACGAATGCGGCGGGATGAGGGCTCTGCGCGTCACGAAATTGCGTGGCGGCAGCGCGTATCGTGCGCCAGCGTTCGCGCTCTTCCTGCGCATCCGCAAGCGCGCGATGCGCCGTCACCTGGCCGGCCCGCGCCGCGATCGCGTGAATACGTATGCTTTCCACCGTCGCGTCCAGCCGATCGGCGGCCACTATATCCCGCAGGATCGTACGCGCGGCCTCGCGTTGCGCCTCGTCGCTGTCGCGCAGCCGCAGGGCGTGCCGGGGCAGGCCGGCGGCGCGCAGCAAGGTGCTCAGCCATTTGCCGTCCCACGACGGCGCGCTTGCGGTCAGATCGTGCCCGGCCAGTTGCTCGACCATCCGCCGCGCGACCGCGTCATGCGCCACGCCCTCGTCCAGCAATGTCGCGCGCGGAATATGATGGATCGCCTCGGCGGACACATCCCAATCGTCCCAGCCGGGGGCAGGCCGGATCAGATACGCTTCCGACGCCCCATTCTCGAACACCCACGCCACCTCGATCGGATAGCTGTGCCGCGCCAGCGACGAGGCTTCGAAATCGAGGAAGGCGAGCATTGGTCTTTATAACGCTTCGCGGACTTTCGTCGCATCCCATCGCGGCGATAGATTCGCGTGCGCGGGATCGTTAGTCCTTGGGCAAAGGCGGGGGGAAATAATGACCATAGCTGCAATCGTCGCGATCCTGGCTCAAGCGGCTACGCCCACGCCGGCCTTGCCCCCGTCCGGCAAGTGGGTGCTCGAGGGCGAGAGCAATATGTGCGCGTTGCTCCACGGTTACGGCGCGGAGAAGCCGGACGTCACCCTCGGTATCCGGCCATGGCCGATCGGTGGCGGGGTCGACATATTGTTGTTCACGCGGTCGATGGATTCCGATCCGACTGGGGGCAGCGCGCATCTGACGATCGATGCCGCGGCGTCGATGGATGGGTATTACCAAAGTTATGCGCTGGCCGGACGTAATATACGGCTGGCGACCCTCAGCGTTTCGGGCCGATCGGCGGACGTCTTCATGTCGGCGAAGCAGATCACGGTGAGTCTCGATCAGGGCCGGCCGATCACGGTGTCGGTCCCGGACTCGAGGGCCGCGTT
>NZ_DATHFV010000152.1:0-5918 GCF_035317925.1 Sphingomonas sp. | reverse complement strand
TCATCTTGCCGCCGCGCGCGGCGACGATCGGCCCGTGCTGGGTGCGGAAGGTGACGAGGCTGAAATTGGCGAGGCTGCCGTCGGGCTTGCGGTAGCGGATTGTGATCGGGACCATCGTCATCGGCCGATATTGGCGGCCATACTGATAGAAAAGGTTGCCGCCCTGGCGCTCGACCGTCTCGGCGAACTCGTCGATATTGTCGACGCCGGACGAGGTGTGCATCCAGCCGATGTCCGGGTTGAAGCCCTGATAGATGAAGAACTGGCCCCAGGTCGACGCGCCATAGGCGTTGAGGCCCTGGCTGCTCGTCATCTGCAGCTCGGAGCGGAAATAGAAGCTGGTGTGGGGATTGATCAGCAGCAAGGCATGGCCGCCGGCGGTCTTTTCGGGCGCGATCGCGATCCCGTTCGATCCGCGCGGTTCGCGCGCCTCCCGGCCGGTTTCGAGCGCGGTCTTCGGCTCGAACATGCCACCATAGAAGCCCTTGAGCTCGGTCAGCGAGATGCTTTCGATGTCGCCGCCGATGCTGCCCTCGGTGAAGCTCAAGGCCATCCATGGTTCGAAATGGGTGAGCACCTTGGGACGCACGTCCGGGTGGGTGGCGAGATAGTAATTCAGCCCGTCGGCCCAGGCGTCCATCAGCGCGCGTAGCCATGTCGGGCTTGAGCGGTAGCGCTCCTGGAGGTCGGCGGGGTCGACGTAGAGGCGCTGGCGCACGTCGGCCCAGATCGCGCCTTCGCCCTCGGCTTCGGCGGTACGGCCGAGCGCGGTCAGGTAATTGGCCTCGATCCGCCCGAAATCGTCCTCCGCCTGGGCATAGATCGCGCCGAACACCGCGTCGGCATCGCTGCGGCCGACGACATGGGCGATGCCCCAATCGTCGCGCGTGATCGTGACGCGCTGCGCCTCGGCCTGGAGACGGGGGATATCGGCGGGTTGTGCGACTGCCGATGTGGCCAGCAATGCTCCGAGGAGCGGGATCAGCTTGCGGAGCCCGGGCGTCGCTTTATCCATGCACATTGTATCGCGCGCGCGGAGGCGGGCGGCAAGGGAGGCGGAGATGCGCAAAGGCTTGCTGGTTCTGATGCTGATGCTCGGCACCTCGGCGCATGCGGCCGACCCCGCGATCCTGCTGCGCGGCGCTTTATTGTTCGACGGGGCGGCGGCGCATTCCGGCTGGGAGGTGCTGGTCGAAGGCGACCACATCGCCGCGGTCGGGCCGCATCTGGCGACACCGGCAGGCACGCGCGTGATCGACCTGCCCGGCGACACGATCATGCCCGGCATGATCGAAGGCCACGGCCATCTGTTCCTCCATCCCTATAACGAGGCGAGCTGGGACGATCAGGTGCTGCACGAGCCGCTCGCGGTCCGCACCGCACGCGCGATCGTGCATGCGCGCGACACGTTGCTGGCGGGCTTCACCAGCGAGCGCGATCTCGGGACGGAAGGTGCGGGGTTCGCGGACGTCGGACTGAAGCAGGCGATCGACCAGGGGATCGTGCCGGGGCCGCGCCTTATCGTCGCGACCAGGGCGATCGTGGCCGAGGGCGCTTACGGCCCGAAGGGCTTCGAGCCGGGGGTGAAGATCCCGCAGGGCGCGCAGGAGGTGAGCGGGGTCGACGACATGGTCCGCGCCGCGCGCGACCAGATCGCGGCCGGCGCCGACGTCGTGAAGATGTACGCCGATTATCATTATATGCCCAAGGAGCCGAGCCGCGCGACCCTGACCGAGGCGGAGCTGGCGGCGGGGGCGGCGACCGCGCACGATGCCGGACGGATTGCGGCGGTCCATGCCGCCACCGCCGAAGGCATGCGCCGCGCGATCGCGGCGGGGGTCGACACGATCGAGCATGGCTATGGCGGCACGCCGGAGATCTTCAAGGCGATGCACGACAAGGGCATCGCGCTCTGCCCGACTTTGGCGGCGTCGGACGCGGTGTCGCGCTATCGCGGCTGGACCGGGCAGGAGCCCGCGCCGCCCGCGGTCGAGGAAAATCGCCGCAGCTTCAAACTGGCGCTCGCGGCGGGCGTGCCGATCTGCATGGGCGGTGACGTCGGCGTGTTCCCGCATGGCGAGAATATGCGTGAGATGGTGCTGATGCAGCAGGCGGGTATGCCGGCGATCGCGGTGCTGATCGCGGCGACGTCGGGCAATGCGCGTATATTGCATTTGCCCGACGTGGGTTCGCTCAAGGCGGGGCTGCTGGCGGATATCGTCGCGGTCGAGGGCGATCCGACGCGGGATGTCGGGGCCGTGAAGGCGGTGAAGCTGGTGATGAAGGGCGGGGTGGTCGTGCGGCAGTAGTGCGGGCCTGGATTGCTTCGCCGCTGCGCGGCTCGCAATGACGAATTCTAGTGGGAGCGCAGCCCTCCGCCGAGCGCGCGGTAGAGTTCGACCAGGTTGGAGGCGGCATCGAGCCGCGTCTGCACCAGATTCTGCTGCGCCGCGTAAAAGGTCCGCTGCGAATCCAGGGTGGTCAGGAACGGATCGACGCCCGAGCGATAGCGCGCGTCGGACAATTTGTACGCGGTGCCCGCCGCCTCGACGCGATTGGCGCGTGCGGTCAGCTGCTCGTCGATCGTCCCGCGTTCGGCGAGCGCGTCGGCGACCTCGCGGAAGGCGGTCTGGATCGCTTTCTCGTAGGTGGCGAGCGCGGCGTCGCGGCTGGCCTTGGCGTAGCGCAGATTGGCGGCGTTGCGGCCGAAATCGAAGATCGTCTGGCTAGCGGCCGGCGCCACCTGGTAGGTGTAATTGCCGTGGTCGAACAGGCCCGACAACCCGCTGCTGAGCGTGCCGGCGAGTGCGGTCAGCGAGATTTGCGGGAAGAAGGCCGCGCGCCCCGCGCCGATATTGGCATATTGCGCCTTCAATTGGTCCTCAGCCTGCAGCACGTCGGGCCGCCGCAGCAGCACGTCCGAGCTCAGCCCCGCGGGAAGATCGGCCAGGGTGAAGCCATGGTCGTCCAGAGCGGTCGGCAGCAGGTCGGCGGCGACGGTAGTGCCGACGAGCAGGTTGAGCGCATTCTGGTCGCGCGCGATCTGCGTCTGGAGCGCGGCGATGTCGTAGCGCGCCTGCTCGTAATTGGTCTGCGCCTGGCGCACCTCGAGTTCCGAGATCACGCCATGGTCGAACTGGGCAGTGGTCAGATCGACCGTCTGGCGGAAGCTTTCGAGCGTGCTCTGCGAAATGCGGAGCTGGTCCTGATCGGCCGCCATGGTGAGATAGGCCGACGCGATCTCGGAAATCAAAGTGATCCGGGTCGCACGCGCACCTTCCTCGGTCGCGAGATATTGGTCGAGCGCGGCTTTGGTCAGGTTGCGCACGCGGCCGAACAGATCGATCTCGAACGCCGAGAAGCCGGCATCGACCGAATAGATATGGCTGGTGCGGCCGACGCCCGGCACCGTCTGCGCGCTCGACCCGCGCGCATAGGTTGCGCCCGCATTGGCACCGATCGTCGGCAAGAGGTCGGCGCGCTGGACGCGATATTGCGCGCGCGCCTGTTCGACATTGGCGAGCGCGACGCGCAGATCGCGGTTGTTGGCGAGGCCGGTCGCGATCACCTGGCGCAGCGCGGGATCGACGAAGAAATCCTGCCAGGCAAGATCGGGCGCCTGCGTCGCGGGCGTCGCCGCGACGGGATAAATTCCGCCGCTCGGCAGGCTCGCCGGCGCGGGCAGGCCGGCGCGGTTATAGTGCGGTGCGAGGTCGCAGCCGGCGAGCAGCAGGGCCGTCAGGGGGAGGAGCCGCTTCATGCCTCGGCCTCCGTCCCATCGCCATTCTTCTCGTTGCGGCGCGCGAACAGGCTGCGGACCGCGACGAAGAACATCGGTACGAAGAAGATGCCGAACACGGTCGCGGCGAGCATGCCGCCGACCACCGAACGGCCGATCGCATTCTGCCCTCCCGAACCCGCGCCGGTGGCGATCGCGAGCGGGAACACACCGAACACGAAGGCGAAGCTGGTCATCAGGATCGGGCGCAGACGCAGCCGCGCGGCGGCGACCGCGGCGTCGAACGCGTTCATGCCTTCGCGCATCCGTTCCTCGGCGAATTCGACGATCAGGATAGCGTTCTTGGCCGACACGCCGATCGTGGTGATCAGGCCGACCTGGAAATAGATGTTGTTGTTGACGCCGGTCAGCGTCGCCGCAAGCACCGCGCCGAACACGCCCAATGGCACCACCAGCATCACCGAGACCGGCACCGACCAGCTTTCGTACAAGGCGGCGAGGCACAGGAAGACGATCAGCAGCGACAGCCCGTAGAGCATCTTGGCCTGCCCGCCGGCCAGCCGTTCCTCATAGGACAGACCGGTCCATTCGAAGCCGGTGCCGGGCGGCAGCTTGGCCTGCAATTCCTCCATCGCCTTGAGCGCGGTGCCCGAGCTCTGGCCCGGCCCCGGTACGCCCAGCAATTCCATCGCGGGCACGCCGTTATAGCGGTTCAACTGAACCGGCGCGGCCTGCCAACGGGTCGAGGCCAAAGTGGAGGCAGGTACCATCTGGCCGCCGGTGCCGCGCACGTAGAAGGAGGCGAGGTCGTCCGGCGCCATCCGGTAGGGCGTATCCGCCTGGACGAAGACGCGTTTGACGCGGCCGCGATCGATGAAGTCGTTGATATAGGCGCTACCCCACCCGGCCGAGATGGTGCTGTTGACATCGGCGATATCCACGCCGAGCGCCTGCGCCTTGTCCTGGTCGACATCGACCTTGAGCTGCGGCTGGTCAGGCAGGCTGTTGGGACGGAGCCCGGCGATGCGCGGATCCTTCGCCGCCATGCCGAGCAATTGCCCCTGCGCGGCGACCATCCGATCATGGCCGATGCCGGCGACGTCGGTCAGCTCGAAATCGAAGCCGGTGGCATTGCCCAATTCCTGCACCGACGGCGGGATGATCGCGAAGATAAGCCCGTCGCGGAAGCTGGAGAAGGCGCCCATCGCGCGGCCCGCAATCGCCATCGACTTGTTGGCCGAGCCCTTGCGGTCGTTCCACTCCTTGAGGCGGACGAAGGCGAGGCCCGCATTTTGCCCCTGGCCGGTGAAGCTGAAGCCCGAGACGGTGAACACGCCTTCGACATTCTTGCCTTCATCCTTGAGGAAGTGATCGCGCACCTGGGCCAGCGCGGCATCGGTGCGCGCGGCGGTCGCGCCCGGCGGCAGATTGACCAGCGCGAAGGCATAGCCCTGATCCTCGTCGGGCAGGAAGCCGGTCGGCAGCCGATAGAACAGGAAGGCCAGCCCGGCGCAGATGATCGCGAACACGACGAAGGCGCGCACGCGGTGATGCTCCACATAACGCACGCTATTCTGGTAGCGATCGGCGTTGCGATTGAAGTGCAGGTTGAACCAGTCGAAGAACCAGCCGAACAGCCGGCCGAACAGCTCCGATTTCGCCTTCCGTTCCTTCTGCTCCTTCGTCTCGAGGATCGTCGCGCAGAGCGCGGGCGTCAGGATCAAAGCGACCATCACCGAGAGCGCCATCGCCGAGACGATCGTGATCGAGAATTGGCGATAGATCACGCCGGTCGAACCGCCGAAGAAAGCCATCGGCAGGAACACCGCCGCCAGCACCATCGCGATGCCGACCAGCGCGCCGGTGATCTCGTCCATCGATTTGCGGGCGGCTTCCTTGGGCGACAGGCCCTCCGTCTCGATCAGGCGCTCGACATTCTCGACCACGACGATCGCGTCGTCGACGAGCAGGCCGATCGCCCGCACCATGCCGAACAAGGTTAGCGTATTGATCGAATAGCCGGCGATGTAGAGCACGGCGAAGGTGCCGAGCAGGACGACCGGCACCGCGATCGTCGGGATGATCGTCGCGCGCCAGTTCTGCAGGAAGATGAACATCACGACGAAGACGAGCACCACCGCCTCGATCAGCGTGTGCACCACCTGCTCGATCGAGAGGT
>NZ_DATHFV010000151.1:0-4398 GCF_035317925.1 Sphingomonas sp. | reverse complement strand
TCAGTGAAGAGCGTCGACCGCATAGCCACGGTACGCGACGCCGGCACATCCCTGGATCGCTCCAGGGACGAGGACGGAAAAGAGGCAGCGAAGTCTTCGACTAACAAGGCATCCGAGAGCTTCGCGCCGGTCGTTCCCCGTACGTTGCCGCACGGAGATGGGCTTGGTTCCTCTGCCCGGGCCCGGATCAGTGAACGTGAAATGCGTACACGTTTTGTTCTACTTTGTCAAGGGCATTGGAGATAGCGGGCATGATATTGCATTCCGCTCTCCGGCCAAAGCGCCTGTCACCGGCGCGTCGGACGCATCTTGCCTCCTTATGATACCGGTGTCAAAGAGAGCGAAACGAACATTCGGGAGCGGAATCGATGCGGCGATGGGCAGGGGCTTGGCTGGCGGCGACCGCCTTGACGCTGATCGGGACGGCGGTGGCCGCGCGGGCGGTCGAAACGCCGCTCCGCTGCCACGGCGCGGACGGCTATGCCGCTTCCTTCGGCGGCCGCCGCACGTTCCTGCTCGACCCCGCGCCGCTCCTCGCCGCCAAGCAGAAGCTGAAGACCGATCCCGCGCAGCAGGCGGCCTATCAAGCGCTGATCCGGAAGGCCGACCTCGCGCTGGCGCGTGCGCCGGGATCGGTCGTGACCAAGACGATCGTCCCGCCATCCGGCGACAAGCATGATTATACGAGCCTCGCGCCGTATTGGTGGCCGGACCCGTCCAAGGCGGACGGGCTGCCCTATCTGCGCAAGGACGGCGAAATCAATCCGGCGCGATCGAGCGCGGCCTATGACCGCACGGCGATCGAGCATCTGTCGGACGATGTGCGGACACTGTCGCTGGCCTATTATTACAGCGACGATCCCAAATATGCGGCGAAGACGGCGTCGATCGTGCGCGTATGGTTCCTCGATCCGGCGACGGCGATGAACCCCAACATGAATTATGCGCAGGCCGTGCCGGGGCGCGAGCTGGGGCGGGCCGAGGGCGTGCTCGACAGCAGCGGATTCCAGGCGGTGGTGGATGGCGTGGGGCTGATCGCACCCTCGGGCGCCTTGTCGCGGGCGGAGCAGACGCGGCTCGAGGCGTGGTTCGGCCGCTATGTCGACTGGATGCAGGCCAGCGCCAACGGCAAGGCCGAGGATGCGGCGCGCAACAATCACGGCATGTGGTTCGATGCGCAACTGGCAGGCTATGCGCTGTTCGCGCGGCGGCCGGACCTGGCCGAGCGGGTGGCGACGGCCTTTCCGAGCCGGCGGATCGATGCCCAGTTCAACCCGTCGGGGCGGCTGCCGGAGGAGATGAGCCGGACGCGCAGCCTGCATTATTCGGTCTACGCGCTGGATGCTGCCTATGACGTGGCGGAGATTGGCGGCTGCCTTGGCCGGGATATCTGGAATTATGCGGGGCCGGGCGGGCGGGGGCTGCTGCGCGCGACCGATTATGTGCTGGGCTATCGCAGCCATCCGGGCGACTGGCCCGGGCAGGAGATCAGGCCGGATTGGGCGGAGGTGGAGGCGCTTGGCGTCCGCGCCGCGCGAGCCTGGCCTGGGCGGATCGCGGCGGCGCCGGCGGACGTGCCGCAATAGCCTAGGCGCGCCGCATCCCGGCGAGCAGGATCGCGACCATGCGCTTGGCGCCCGCCTGCCAATCGGCGCCGGGGCTGGCATTCGCCACGCCCGCGACCGCGCGCAGCAGATCGAGCGGCTCGACATCGAGCACGATATCGCCGCTGGCGACGGCGCGTTCGGTGAGCGCGGCGATCGCGGCCTGCAATTGCGAGCCCGACGCGGCATAAAGCTCGGCCGGGCCGGCGACGAGCGTGTTGAGCGCGCCCGCCATGATCTTCTTGGTCGCGAGATAATCGACGAACAGCAGCAGCCACTGGCGCAAGGCCTCGAACGGCGGATGCGTGCGCGCCAGGGTTTCCGCGGCTTCGCCAAGCTGGCCGATCGCCTGACGATAGACATGCTCGATCAGCGCATCGCGCGTCGGGAAATGACGGTACAGCGTCCCGATCCCGACGCCCGCCGACCGCGCAATCTCTTCCAGGCTGGCCGCCGCGCCCTGCGCCGCGAAGGCCGCCATCGCCGCCTCGAGCAGCCGCTGGCGATTGCGCTCGGCATCGGCGCGCGGCTTGCGGGGGGCGTCGGTCGCCAAAAAGACACTCCTCGACCTGGCCGGCCTTGATAACCGGAGGGACCCTCCGTATATAAAACGGAGGCGAGCTATCGTTTATATCGCCTGAGGCCGCGCGACAAGCGTGCCCCACGCCTTCCTTCCACGGAGATTTTCATGACCCAGGTTTTTGGCGCGACATCCACCACCGACGAGGTGCTGGCGGGAGTCGATCTTTCGGGCAAACGCGTGCTCGTCACCGGCGTGTCCGCCGGACTGGGGGTCGAGACCGCGCGCGCGCTGGTGGCGCATGGCGCGCATGTCGTTGGCGCGGCGCGCGATCTCGCCAAGGCCGAAGCCGCGACCGCGCAGGTTCGCGCCGATGCCGCTAACGGCGGTAGTTTCGAACTGATCGAACTCGACCTCGCCTCGCTCGCCAGCGTGCGCGCCTGCGCCGATGCCCTGGTGGCGGCGGGCAAGCCGTTCGATCTGGTCATCTGCAATGCGGGCGTGATGGCCAGCCCGTTCGGCCACACCGCCGACGGCTTCGAAACCCAGTTCGGCACCAACCATCTCGGCCACTTCGTGCTGGTCAACCGGATCGCATCGCTGTTCGGTGCGGGATCGCGGCTGGTGAACCTGTCCTCGTCAGGCCACCGCTTCGCCGACGTCGATCTCGAAGACCCTAATTTCGCGCATACCGATTATGACGGCTGGATCGCCTATGGCCGCTCCAAGACCGCCAACATCCTGTTCGCGGTCGAATTCGATCGCCGCCATCGGACACGCGGCGTGCGGGCGACCGCGGTCCATCCCGGCGGCATATTGACCGAGCTCGGGCGGCATATCGGGGACGACAACATCAAGGCCCAGGTGGCGGCGATCAACGCGGATCTCGCCGCCGAAGGCCTGCCGCCCTTCCAGTTCAAGACGATCCCGCAAGGCGCCGCGACTTCGGTGTGGGCCGGTGTGGTCGCGGCGGCCGAAGAGGTCGGCGGGCGCTATTGCGAGAATTGCCACGTCACGACACGGATCACCGCCGACAAGATCATCAATCCGATCAGCGAAGGCGTGCGCCCCTATGCGCTCGATCCCGATCGCGCCGCCGCCTTGTGGGCGAAGAGCGAAGAGATGGTCGGCGAGACCTTCTGATCGCGACAGGCCCGACGCGCTTTCGCGCCGTCGGGCCTATGCCGCCCAGCCGTTGATCCCCAGCTTCAGGCGCAGCACGCGCGTGTTCGACGCCATGTAGAGCGTTGTCCCGTCGTCGCCGAAACAGCAGTTGGCGATCGGGGCGCCGTCCTCGATCAGGCCGAGCTTCTCGCCGGTGGGCGAGAGGATCCACATGCCGCCCGGGCTGGAGCAGAACATCGTGCCGTCGGCGGCGATCTTCATGCCGTCGGGGTTGCCGGGGCCGGTCATGCTGTTGGCGTCGAGGAACAGCTTGGCCGGGCCGGTGGGCAGGCCATCGGGGCCGAGATCGTAATAGACGATGCGCTTGTCCTGCACGTCCGAGTTGGAGACGAACAGGCGCTTTTCGTCGGGCGTGAGTGCGATGCCGTTGGGGCGGGTGAGGCTGCCGTCGACGAGCGTGACGCCCTGGCCCTCGACGAAGCGGTAGACGCCGTTCTGCTTCGCCTGCTTGAGCGGCGAGGCGTCGCCGGTCGTGAAGCCGTAGGGCGGATCGGTGAAGTAGATCGCGCCCGATTTGCTGACGGTCATGTCGTTGCAGCTGTTGAGGCGTTTGCCGTCATATTGGGCGACGAGGGTGGTGCGCTTCCTCGTCTTGAGATCGACGCGGTCGATCGAGCCGCCGCCGCTGTTCGCGATCAGGAGGCGTCCTTGATGATCGATCGCGAGGCCGTTCGAGCCGGCTTCGCGCACCAGCTTCGGATCAAGCCCGGCGGTGCCCGAAGGGGTCATGAAGACCGAGACGCCGTCCTTCGCGCTCCAACGGCGCATGATGTTGGCGGGCGGATCGGAGAAGAGGAGGTAGCCGCCTTCGCGCACCCAGATTGGACCCTCGGCCCATTTGATGTCGGTGGCGATGATTTCGACCTTCGCGCCCGGGCGGATGATGCGATCGAGTTTGGGGGAGAGGCGGCGAATCGTCGGGGCGACTTCGCCGGGGGCATCGGCGAAGGCGGGCGCGGCGAGCAAGGCGGCGGTAGAGGCGAGCAGGGTGCGGCGGGTGAGTTGCACGGGGGTGGGTCTCCTTAATTCGTCATCCGCATAATCGTCATTCCCGCGAAGGCGGGAATCCATATTCTCGAACCGCGCGGC
>NZ_DATHFV010000150.1:0-11396 GCF_035317925.1 Sphingomonas sp. | reverse complement strand
TCACGCTGCTGCCGGAGGACCGCAAGAGCGGCTGGATCGGGGGCGCGAGCGCGTCGGTGGGCTCGTCGAGCTTCCGCTTCATCGCGTCGGGCCAGTATGAGACGCGCTCCGATGGTCAGCGGATCATGTCGGGCCGCTTCGGCTTCCGCGGATCGTTCTAATAAAGTCTGATCTCGAAGCGTGAAAAAATGGCCCGGACTCGCGTCCGGGCCAGTTCAGGGTGCCTGAGAGAGGATCTCAGGCGGGCAAAGCCTGGTTATTTGCCGGCGCCGGTCTGGCCCGCGAGCTGGTTCTGCCAGCCGCCGCCAAGTGCGCGGAACAGATCGACCTGCGCCGACGCCACCGCGAAATTGGATTGGGCGAGCGAAGCCTCCGCCTCGGCGTTGGTGCGTTCGGCGTCGATCAGGGTGAGATAATCGACCTGCCCCTCGCGCTGCCGCGCCTGGACAATCCGCGCCGCCGTCGCTGCATCGTCGCGGGCCGCCGTGAGCGCCTGCTTCCGGTTGAGCGACTGGGCATAGGCCGACAACGCGGTGTCGGTTTCCTGCAGGGCACGCAACACGGTGCCGTCGAAGCTGGCGAGCGAACCGTCGCGATCGGCCTTGGCCTCGGCGATGTGTGCGCGTGCCGCCGACGTGTTGGGGAAGTTCCAGCTGATCAGCGGGCCGAGCAGCCAGCGCAACGGCCCGCCGCCGAACAGATCCGAGAAACCGGTGCTCGACTGGCCGATCGAACCGCCGAGCACGATGTGCGGGTACAGTTCGGCGGTGGCGATGCCGATCCGCGCCGTATTCGCACCCAGCCGCCGTTCGGCCGCGCGCACGTCGGGCCGGCGTGCGAGCAGGGTGCCGCCGTCGCCGACCGGAATGAGCTGGCCGATCGTCGGTGTGGTGTCGCGCGTGGTCGCCGCTGGCGGCAGCGCGTCCGGCGTGCGGCCGGTCAGCATCGCGAGGCGATAGAGCGCGGCATCGCGTTCGGCGACGAGAGGAGGAATCTCGGCGCGGCGCTGCTCCGCCAGAGTGGCGAGACGCGACACGTCGAGCTTCTCGGCGCGGCCGGCCTCGAAACGCTTCTGGGTGATGCCGGTCGAATGATCGAGCAGGTCGACGATATTACGCGCAACCCTGATCTGCTCGGCGGCGGAAGCGGCCTCGACATAAGCGCGCGTCGTCTCGGCGACGATCGAGACGCGGACGGCATCGGCATCCGCCGCCGCCGCGCCGACATCACCATGGGCCGCTTCGATCTCACGCCGCACGCGGCCCGACAGATCGAGCTCGTAGGAGACGTCGAGCCCCGCATCGACCTGCCAATCGTCACGCTTGGTGCCAGGCAGGCGCTGGTCGGCGGGCAAGCGGCCATAAGCCGGGCTGGCGCTGAGCGTCGTCTGCGGCAGCAGGTCCGAGCGCGCCGCGCGCAACGACGCCTTGGCGCGATCGAGCCGCGCGACCGCGACCCGGATATCGGTGTTGGCGGCGAGCGCATCGGCGACGAGGCCATTGAGGACCGGATCGTCGTAGAGCTTCCACCACTGCGCGGGCGTCTGCGCCTCGCTGATCGGCGCACCTGCAACGGCGAGTGGCGCCTGGGCGGAGACGACCGGCAAGGGCGGGACGTAGTTCGGACCGGCGGCGCAGGCGGCAAGCGCCAGCGCGGACACGGCGGGGAACAGTGCAGCGTATTTCATGACATGCGTCCTTATTCGGCCGGCTGCAGCGCGAGGCTGGGCTGGCCGCCGCCGCTGCGGCGGGCGAAACGATCGCCCAGCGCGCGGCACACGACATAGAAAGTCGGGGTGAAGATCAGGCCGAAGCCGGTCACGCCGATCATCCCGAAGAACACCGCCGTGCCGAGCGCCTGGCGAAGTTCCGCACCCGCGCCCTTGGCGAGCACCAACGGCACTGCGCCGAGGATGAAGGCGAAGCTGGTCATCAGGATCGGCCGCAGGCGGGTGCGCGCGGCATGGACCGCGGCATCGACCGGCGACATGCCCTGCTCTTCCTCCGCCTGTTTGGCGAATTCGACCACCAGGATCGCATTCTTGGCGGCGAGCGCGATCAGCACGACCAGCCCGATCTGCGTGAGGACGTTATTGTCCATGCCGCGCAGGTTCACGCCGGTCATCGCCGCGAGCAGGCACATGGGCACGATCAGGATGATCGCCAGCGGCAAGGTCAGGCTTTCATATTGCGCCGCCAGCACGAGGAAGACGAACACTACGGCCATCGCGAACACGATGCCCGACGTGTGGCCGGCAGCCTTCTGCTGATAGGCGATGCCGGTCCATTCGTGGCTGTAGCCCGCGGGCAACGTGCTGTCGGCCAGTTGATCCATCGTCTTCAGCGCCGTACCCGAGGACGTTCCGGGCGCGGTGTCGCCATCGACCTCGACCGACGGGAAGAGGTTGTAGCGGGTCACGCGATACGGGCCGGTCTTGTCCTTGAAGGTCGCGACCGAACCGATCGGTACCATCCCACCGGAATTCGACCGCGTCTTCAGGTTGGCGATATCGGCGGGCGTGTTCCGAAAGCGGGCATCGGCCTGTGCGGTCACGCGATAGGTACGGCCGAGCAGGTTGAAGTCGTTGACGAACGCGGATCCGAGATAGACCTGCAGCGCCTCGAACACCCGCTCCGGCGGCACGCCCAGCATGTTCGCCTTGGTCCGGTCGACATCGGCGAAGATGCGCGGCGTGTTGGTCGCGAAGAAGGTGTAGATCTGCTTCAGGCCCCTGGTCTGGTTGGCCTGACCGATCAGCCCGTAGCTGACCTTGCCCAGATCCTCATAGCCGTGGCCGCCGGTGTCCTCGACCATGATGCGATAGCCGCCGGCCGAACCGATGCCCTGAATCAGCGGCGGCGGGACGATCAGCAGACGCGCCTCGGTGACGTCGGCGGTCGCCTTCTGCGCCTCGCCCATGATGCTGCCGAGCGAGACGCCAAGCTTCTTGCGCTCCGCGAAGCTCATCAGCGGCACGTAGGCGGCGGCGGTGTTGGGCGCGAGCGTCTGCGAGGGGCCGTCGAAGCCCGCGAGCATCACCGAACCCAATACGCCCTTGAGCGGCAATATGCGGGCCGCGACCTTCTTCATCACCGCGTCGGTGCGCGCGATCGACGAGCCTGGCGGCAGCTGGATCACGGTCAGGAAGTAGCCCTGATCCTGCGCTGGAATGAAGCCGGTCGGCGTCGCCCAGAACACGCCCACGGTGACCGCGATGAGACCGGCATAAGCCAGCATCATGCGCCTGGGCCGCAGCACGAACCGGTGCGTCATCCGGCCATAGGCCTGGCTCAGCCGTTCGAAGCCATGGTTGAAGCGGTCGCCGGCATTGCGCAGCGCGCGCTGCCAGCGAGGACCGCTGGGATGCTCGTCGCGCGGCTTGAGCAGCATCGCCGCGAGCGCGGGGGAAAGCGTAAGCGACAGGACAAGCGAGATGATCGTCGCGGACGAGATCGTCACCGCGAACTGGCGATAGAAAGCGCCGGCAAGCCCGCTCAGGAACAAGGTGGGAATGAACACCGCGCACAGCACCAGCACGATCGCGACCAGCGCGGTCGAAACCTCGTCCATCGAGGTGCGCGCCGCCTCGAGCGGGGTCAGGCCGCGCTCGAGATTGCGTTCGACATTCTCGACCACGACGATCGCGTCGTCGACGACGATGCCGATCGCCAGCACCATCCCGAACAGGGACAGGTTGTTGAGCGAGTAGCCGACCGCCTCCAGCACCGCGAAGGTGCCGATCAGCGAGACCGGGATCGCGACCACCGGGATGATCGCGGCACGCCATTTCTGGAGGAAGACGATGATGACGAGCACGACCAGCAGGATCGCTTCGGCGAGTGTGTGCTTCACCGCGTCGATCGACTGCGAGATGAACTCGGTCGGGTTGTAGATCACCTTGTACGCCAGCCCCTGCGGGAATTTGGCGGAGATGTCCTTCATCGCGGCCGACACGCCCTGCGCGGCGGCGAGCGCGTTCGATCCCGGCCGCTGGAAGACGGCGACGATCACGGTCGGCTTGCCCGAGAGATAGGTGTTGGTGCCGTAATCCTGCGCGCCCAATTCGACCCGGGCGACGTCGGACACACGCACCTGATGCCCGTCGGGATCGGTGCGGACGACGACGTCGGCGAACTGCTTGGGATCGGTCAGGCGGCCCTGCGTCTCGACGTTGAGCTGGAAGGCCTGGCCATTGGCGTAGGGCGGCTGACCGAGCGCGCCGGACGCAACCTGCACATTCTGCGCCCGCAACGCGGAGACGATGTCACCGGCCGTCAGACCGAGCGCGGCGGCGCGGCCGGGATCGATCCAGACGCGCATCGAGAAATCGCGGCTGCCGAACAATTGCACGTCGCCGACGCCGTCGACGCGGTTGAGCCGGTCGCGGACCTGGGTGAGCGCGTAGTTGGAGATGTAACCGCGATCGAGGCTGTTGTCGGGCGAGATCAGGTTCACGACCATCAGGAAGTCGGGCGAGGTCTTCTTGGTGACCACGCCGAGGCGCTGCACCTCCTCCGGCAGGCGCGGCACGGCGACCGCGACGCGGTTCTGCACGAGCACCTGCGCGGCATCGAGATTGGTGCCGATCTTGAACGTGACGGTGATGACGAGCTTGCCGTCGCCAGTCGATTGCGACGACTGGTAGAGCATGTTGTCGACGCCGTTGATCTCCTGCTCGATCGGCGCGGCGACCGTCTCGGCGACCGTCTCCGCGCTCGCGCCGGGATAATTGGCGGTCACGGTCACGGTCGGCGGCACGATGTCCGGATATTGCGATATCGGCAGCGCGAAATAGGCAACCGCGCCCACGATCGTGATGGCGATGGCGATCACGGCCGCGAAGATCGGCCGCGTGATGAAAAAGCGCGAAAGGCGCATGATCTTTGTCCTGTTGGATCGCTTCCGGGCCTCGGGGGGGGAGCGGGCCCGGAAGCGAATTAATGCGCGAAGGTGGCTTCCGCCGCCGCGGGCGCATCCGCCGCCGGCGCGTCGGCATTCGCCTCAGGCGCGATCTTGCCGGCAGTCGCCTGGACCGGCATGCCGGGCAGCGCCATCTGCGTGCCGCTGATGATGACCTTGTCGGTCGGTAGAAGGCCGGTGGCGATCACGCGCAGTCCGTCGACGACGGGACCCAATGTGACCGGCTTGACCGCAACCTTCCCATCCTGGCCGACGACGAGCAAAGTCTTGCGCGCCTGATCGGTCTGGATCGCCGCATCGGGCACGAGCAAGGCACGCTGGGTGCCGCCGCTCGCCAGCCGCATATTGCCGAACATGCCCGGGGTCAGGAAATAGTTCGGGTTGTGCAGCACGGCGCGGCCACGGATCGTGCCGGAGCGCGGATCGAGGCCATTGTCGGTGAAGTCGAGCTGGCCCTTCCAGCGATAGCCGGCTTCGTCCTGCAGCTGGATCTCGACCGGCGATGCGGCGGTGCCGGCGGCACGCGCACGCTGCGCCTTGAGAAACAAGGCTTCCGAGCCGTCGAAGGAGAAGTAGATCGGGTCGAGCGCGTTGATCGTGGTCAGCAGACTGCCGGTCGTCCCCTCGCCGCCCGCAACCTGGTTGCCGGCATCGACGCGACGATCGGAGATGCGGCCGGTGATCGGCGCGCGCACCTGTGTGAATTCGGTATCGAGCGCTTTCTCGCGAACGCGTGCATCGGCAGCGGCGACCGCAGCCTCGGCCGCCTGGACGCGTGCCTTCAAGGCATCGACCTCACCCGCCGAGATTGCCTCGTCGCCGACCAGCCGGTTGGCGCGGGCAAGATCGGACCGGGCGAGCGCGAGCGTGCTGCGCGCACTGGCGGCATTGGCGCGCGCTTCGGCGAGCGCCGCCGCGAACGGACGCGGATCGATCGTGAAGAGCAACTGCCCCTGGCGGACGATGTCGCCGTCCTTGAAATGGACGCCGACCACCTGCCCCGAGACGCGCGGGCGCACCTCGACCGTCTTCGACGGCGCGAAGCGGCCGATATAATCGTCCCAGGCGCGCACGTCGCGCACGAGCGGGCTCGCGATCGTCACGCTGGCGGGCGGCGGCGCGGCGGTGGCGGGCGCCTGATGCGTCAGCTTCCACGCACCACCGGCGAGCAGCAGGGCGACGATCGCGATGCTGCCGTTGCGGACGTTGCGCGATCGGCCGAGGCGGTCGTCATTCGCCGCCTCGATATCATGGGTAAGCATGTTCATGCCGCGATACTCCGGCGTCGCTCGGTGCGCTTGATGGCGACGCTCGCGAGCAATGTTTCATACTGGCCGGCCGAAAAACCGGCGGCGAGGAAGCGTTTGATCTCCGAAACCGGCAGCGTGTAACCCTTGTGCCAGGCGTGGACCGCGATCCGGCGCAGCGCCTCGAGCCGCGGATCGGCGAGCGTCGACTGCCGGCCGAGACCGAACAGGCCGCCAAGCGCACGGGCGATCGGGCCAGGCGAACTGAGGCTGGCGATGCTGTCACGACGCGAAAAGGCGATCACCGTCCATTCCAGCGCGCTGAAATCGGTCCGGCCTTCATCATGCGCCGCCCAGGGGGCGGGCACCGCATGGGCGCCGTCGACCGCGAAGGCGGATGCTTGATCGAGAAATGCCATGACGTCTTCCCTTCTTCTATCTTGGGCAGCCGCCTCCGATCGCGCGAACGCAGTTTTGCGTCCGCGCCCAATCCGAAAAACGGTGCGCGAAGCCCACGACGGCGAGCGGCTCTACGCCTCGCGTCGGGAGCAATCCCGGTTATGAATGATGCGGGCCGAAGTCCGCTTGGACTAACTGATCGGTTTCTTCATGCGAGGCGCCTCCCTGCAGGTTTCGCCACTTCGATACCGATCGGTATATAACGCTCTGCTGCGTTGCGTCAACGGCTTTTTATACCGCCTGGTAATTTTTAATTCAACGCCCCGGCCAGGTGCGCATGGCCATATCGACCAAGCTCTTGAGTTCCTGCACGGAAGCGCCCGCGCCGGCCTGAACCGAGAGGCCCTGGAGCACGGCCGTCATGTAGCGGGCGAGCGCTTCGGGCTCGATGTCCGCCGGCAGATCGCCATCCCTCTGATAATCTTCGAGTCGCGCAATCAGCGCGTTGCGCGACGATTTCTGACGTTCGATCACACAGTCGCGGATCGGCGATGCCTCCTGCCCGCACGCGACCGAGGAGATCACGCCAAGGCAGCCCTTGGGATCGCAACTGCTGGTCTGCATCGCGAGCGCACCCATCAGCAGCTGTTCGGCCATCTGACGCGAGGTCGGTTCTTTCAGAGCCTCGGCCATATAGGCCATCTTCTCGCGCTCGTAGAGGTCGAGCGCTTTCTTGAAGAGCTCTTCCTTGTTGCCGAACGCGGCATAGAGGCTGGGCTTGGCGATACCCATTTCCGAGGTGAGCTCCGCCATCGACGCGCCTTCATAGCCGCGGCGCCAGAAGACGCGCAGCGCAGCCGTCAGCGCCTCGTCGATATCAAATTCACGGGGACGCCCCTTGGGCGCCAAACAGGCGAGAACGCTTTCCATACCGGACGGTATATAGTGAGGGTTGTCGCCTACGTCCAGCGGTCTTGCGACAAGAGACTGAAAGGCTTCGCAACTCTCTGTCAGCCTCTATTCCGGCGCGCTCGCGCAGGATAGAGCCATGCCATGGGCGGCGACAATCAGGACCGGATCACACGCGCCCGCACCGCGATCGGGCAGGAGCGATTCGCTGTCGCGGAGCAACTGGCACGGGATGCGATCGCGGCCGATCCCGACGATGCCGACGCGCTCGAAATCCTATTCCTTTGCCAGCAGCGTTTTGGCGACGCATCCGGCGCGGAGCGCACGCTGCGGCGCGTGATCGCGCTCGCGCCGCACAAGCAATGGCCGCGCGGGGATCTCGCCCGCCTGTTGCTGGGTGGCGGCCGGTCGCAAGAAGGCGAGCAGGTGCTGCGCGAAGCGGTCGCCGCCGACGATGGCCATACCGACGCGCATGCAATGCTCGGCGCGATCCTGTCGGAGCAGGAGATGCTCGTTCCCGGCGCCCGGCACCTCCAGCGGGCGATCGAACTGGCGGGGCTGCACCCGCAATTGCTCGCCAATCTCGGCCGCAATCTGATGCGCCAGGGCAAGCTCGACGAAGCCGAGCCGCTGCTGCAGGCGGCGGTGGACGCCGCGCCCGATCTGCTCGCGCCCGCCGTCCATCTCGCCGAGCTGGCCGAACAACGCGATCAGTTCGACCGGGCGACGGCCTTGCTCGATCGCGCAGAAACGTTGGCCCTGCGCCAGGGCCGCGACGTTCAGGCGCAACGCGCTCACTTGCTCAGCCGCACGCCGCGCTGGCGCGAAGGGCTGGCGCTGCTCGACGCCGTACCGAACCTTGCCGGCACGCCTTTGCTGCTGCGCGCACGGTTGCGGGACCGGGCGGAGCGTTACGACGAGGCCTGGAACGATGCGGCGACGTCGAAAGCCGCGCTCGGCCAATCGCGCCGACACGCTTACGATGCGCCGACGGTCGAACGGCAACTCTCAGCGCTGGCCGAGTTCGCCAACAGGGCAGCGGCCCGGACCGGTGCCGTAGCGCGGGAAGGCGTGCCCCAGCCCATCTTCATTCTCGGCTTTCCCCGCTCGGGCACGACCCTGACCGAACAGGTGCTGGCGAGCCATTCACGGATCCGCCCCGGGGGCGAACTGCCCTTTGTCGGCCAGTTTCCCGCCCTGATCGAGCGGATGACGGGGATGCCTTTCCTCGCCGCGCTGGACCGGCTTGCGGAGGACCCGGACGCCTCGGCGCAGCTGCGCGACTTCTATCTCGGCGGCGCGCAGGCTTATGGACTGCTGGCCGAGGGTACGGATTTCTTCACCGACAAGATGCCGCTAAACGAGGTCTATCTGCCGCTGATACGCTTGGCCTTTCCGCACGCGCCACTAATCGCCGTGTCGCGCGATCCGCGTGACGTGATCGTGTCGGCGATGCAGCACGACATGACCCACGGCTTCCATTGCACTTATCGGCTGGAGGATGCCGCGCACCATCTGGCGGCGGTGTCGGATCTGACCGAAAGCTATCGCGCGACGGGCATCGAACCCTATCGCTTCCGCTACGAAAGCTTCATCGCCGACCAGGAGCGCGAGACCAAGCGGCTGATGGCCTTTCTCGGCCTGGGCGCTGAACCGGCACAGCAGGCCTTCCACCAGAGCCCCCGCCACGCACCGACCCCAAGCTATGCGCAGGTGCGCGAACCCTTGCATGGCCGCGCGATCGGCCGCTGGCGCAACTATGCAGGCCTGCTCAAGCCGGTGATGGAAACACTGGCGCCTGCGATCGCGCGTGGCGGCTACTGAAGCAGGCTGGCCGCGATCGGCTCGGCCGACGCACCGACAATCAGATGGACGATGTCCTGACCCGGCGTCGCGATCGCGTTGGTGCCGAGCGCGGTCAGCGCGGCTCGGTCGAGCTTGGCCGGATCGCGCAACTTCAGCCACAGTCGGCTGGAGGCGGCGCCTGCTTCGATCACATTGTCGCGTCCGCCCAGCGCCGCGAGCCACGGCTTGGCATCGACGCTCGCGATCGGCAGCGCGGCCGCAGGCGCGGCAAGCGTGCCGGCGGCGGCGCGCATCTCGGTTGCGACCTGATCGGCGATCGGCCCCAGCACGACCTGCAGCCCCTGCGCGCTCGGCCGCAGCAGGCCCCGCGCGCCCAGCGCCCTGAGCCGAGGCTCGTCGACCTTGCCCTGATCGACCACGACCAGGCGCAGCCGGGTGGTGCAGGCATCGATCGTCGCCAGATTGGCCGAACCGCCCAACGCCGCGACGAACGCCGCGCCGCGTTCGCCGGCTTCGACGTTGGCGGCGGCCGCTTCGGCTTCGCGGCCGGGCGTCTTCAGATCGAAGCGGCGGATCGCGAAGCTGAACGCGAAATAATAGAGGGCGAAATAGGCCGCGCCCACCGGCAGCAGCAGCAAGGGCCGCGTCGCCTTGGAGAAATTGAGCGCATAATCGAGCACGCCGGCGGAGAAGGTGAAGCCGAGCTTCACGCCGAGCAGGTCCATCACCACGAAGGCGATGCCGGTCAGCACCATGTGCAGCGCATAGAGCGCGGGCGCGAGGAAGATGAAGCTGAACTCGATTGGCTCCGTCACGCCGGTCAGGAAGGCGGTTGCCGCCATCGAGAAGAGCAGCCCTCCAACCGCCTTGCGCCGTTCGGGCAGGGCCGCGCGGTACATGGCGAGACAGGCGGCGGGCAGGCCGAACATCATTACCGGGAAGAAGCCGGCCATGAAGCTGCCGGCGGTCGGATCGCCCGCGAAGAAGCGTTTGAGATCGCCGGTCGCGCCATGGAAATCGCCGACGATGAACCAGACCACATTGTTGAGGATATGGTGCAGCCCGGTGATGATCAGCAGCCGGTTGAACACGCCGTAAAGGAACAGGCCGACCAGCCCGGAATGGATGACGATGCGGCTCAGCCCGTCGACCCCGGCGGCGATCGGCGCGTAGCCGAAGCCGACGATCGCGGCGAGGATCAGGCCGGCGAAACCCGACACGATCGGCACGAACCGCCGCCCGCCGAAGAAGGACAGATAATCGGGCAGCTTGATGCCGGAATAGCGATTATAGGCCGCGCCCGCCGCGAGACCGGAGAGGATGCCGATCGGCACCGAAAGCTTGGCGATCGCCTTGGTACGCCAGGCGTCGGCCGCAAGATCGGCGGCATCCTTGGCGAGATTGGCGATCACGTCAGGCGACACCAGCAGCAAGGTGGCCGCACCACGCGTCGCGATCAGGAAACAGACCAGCCCCGCGAGCGCGGCCGCGCCATTGCCGTCGCGCGCGAGGCCCGCGCCGATGCCGGCGGCGAACAGCAGGCCGAGATTGTCGAACACCGCGCCGCCCGCCGCCGCGACGAATGGCAGGTTGAACAGATCGGGCTGGCCGAGACGCAGCAGCAGCCCGGCGATCGGCAGTACCGCGATCGGCAGCATGAGCGCCCGGCCGAGCGGCTGCAGCGATTCCAGCGAGAGCTTCATGCCCTCTCCTCCATATAGGCCCGGACCAGCGCGCGCACCGTTGCCGCGTCGGGCGCGTCGCACGCCTTGGCGGCGAGCATGGCCGCGCTTTCCAGATCGATCTGGCGCACCACCTGCTTGATTTCGGCCACGGCGGCGGGCGGGACCGACAATTCGGTGACGCCGAGACCGACGAGGATCGGCACCGCCAACGGATCGGCCGCGACACCGCCGCACACGCCGGTCCAGCGCCCCTGTTTCTTGCCGCCCTCGACCGTAAAGCGGATCAGCCGCAGCACCGCCGGATGGAGCGCGTCGAGGCCGGCGGCGGTGCCCGCATTGCCGCGATCCATCGCCAGCGCATATTGGCTGAGATCGTTGCTGCCGATCGAGAAGAAGGCCGCTTCCCGGCTCAACGTCTCGGCGATCAAGG
>NZ_DATHFV010000149.1:0-16452 GCF_035317925.1 Sphingomonas sp. | reverse complement strand
CATGCTCGCCAGGAAGGCGGCGCACGAGTCTGTCGAGATCCCGATCGAAGACGGGATCGACGAAGTGTCGTTGGCGCTCCAGGCGGAGGCCTGGGGGCGGAGCGGCCGCAGCAAGGTCGCCGCCACGCACACTGGGGGCCGGCCGGTCCGCTCGCGTCACGGGCTGATCATCATGGCGGACGGCGAAGCACAGGCCGGCAGCTATATCATCCAGCCGACCACCCTGCCGGCCGTGCCGCAGTTCGAGGCGACGCTCGCGGAAATGGAGCGTCGTTATGGGGTAGGCGCCGGTCGCCTGGTCAAGGTGGCGATGGAATATGACACGCCGCTGCGCGCCGATTGAGGGGATTTCCATGGACGCCCGCGCCTGCCTCATTGGTATAACGCTCGCCGTGGCGGTCGCGGCGTTCGCGGCGCTAGCCGGCTTCGACCGCGACAGAAGCTTCTATCCGACGCTCCTGATCGTCATCGCATCCTGTTACGTCCTGTTCGCCGCAATCGGGGCCGGCGCGCCGATAATCGGCTGGGAAACGGCCGGTCTGTTTCTGTTTGGCGTGGCCGCGATCATAGGGTTCAGGCGCAACCTTTGGATCGTGGTCGGCGCGCTCTGCTGTCACGGCATGCTCGACGCCATCCACGATCGGCTGATCATGAATCCCGGGACGCCGGGTTGGTGGCCCGTTTTCTGTCTCGCCTTCGATGTGACCGCCGCGGCGTGCCTGGCCTGGAGGATAAGTCGTCCCGGGCACGCCGCTCGGTCGATCTGACTTCCAGGATCAGGGGGCGGCGGCACCGGCGTTGGCGACGATCGCGTTCCATTCGGCTTCGTCGATCACGCGCACGCCCAGTTCCTTCGCCTTCTTCTCCTTCGAACCCGCGCCGGGCCCGGCGATGACGAGGTCGGTCTTGGCGGACACCGAGCCGGACACGCGCGCGCCCAGGCTCTCGGCCTGCGCCTTGGCTTCGTCGCGGCTCATCGTCTCGAGCGAGCCGGTGAAGACGACGATCTTGCCGCTGACCTCCGATTCGCGGACGTCGTTGACGAAAGGAATCGGGTGGCATTCGCTCAGCAGATCGTCCCACGCTTCGCGATTGTGCGGTTCGGCGAAGAAGTCGACCAAAGCCTCGGCCACGACCGGGCCGACGCCATCGACCGCCTCGATCTCAGCGCGGGCGGCGGGATCGTCGTGCGCGGCGGTGGCGACCTCGGCGATATGTTCGACCGTGCCGAACGCCTTCAGCAAATCGCGCGCGGTGATCGAGCCGACATGGCGGATGCCGATCCCGAACAGGAAGCGCACCGGATCGGGATGGCGTTTCTCCTCGATCGCGGCGAGCAGATTGGCCGCCCAGACCCGCCCGTCCTTCTTGCGCGGAAGCAATTGCTCCTCGGTCAGGCGGAAGATGTCGGCGGGCGAATGGATCAGGCCGTCGTTGAAGAAATCCTCGATCTGCTGGAAGCCGAGCCCGCGGATATCGAGCGCGCCGCGCGAGCAGAAATGGATCAGCCGCTCGACCCTTTGCGCCGCGCAGATCAGGCCGCCGGTGCAGCGATAATCGACCTCGCCTTCCTCGCGTTCGACCGCCGAGGCGCAGACCGGGCAGATTGTCGGAAAGATCCACGGCGCGCGCGCTTCGTCGCGGGTGAGATTCTCCACGATCTGCGGGATCACGTCGCCCGCGCGCTGCAGCACGACGCGGTCGCCCGGGCGCACGCCGAGCCGCTCGATCTCGTCGGCATTGTGGAGGGTGGCGTTGGTGACGACGACGCCGCCGACCGTGACCGGCTCGAGCCGCGCCACGGGGGTGAGCTTGCCGGTGCGGCCGACCTGGATGTCGATCGCGCGGAGCGTGGTCTGTGCCTGCTGGGCCGGGAATTTGTGCGCGATCGCCCAGCGCGGCGCGTGGCCGACCTGGCCGAGGCGATCCTGCCAGTCGAGCCGGTCGACCTTATAGACGACGCCGTCGATATCGTATTCGAGGTCGGCGCGCTGCGCCTCGATCATGCGGTAGCGCGCGAGCGCGCTCGCCACATCGGGGCAGCGGACGCGGAGCGGCGTGCCGCCGAAGCCCCAGCCGCTGATCGCGTCCATCACCTCGGTCTGAGTCGCGCCGGGCAGGCCCGAATGCTCGCCCCAGCCATGGAAGATGAAGCGCAGCGGCCGCGTGGCGGTAACACTCGCATCCTTCTGGCGGAGCGATCCGGCGGCGGCGTTGCGCGGATTGGCGAACTGGCGTGCCTTGCTCTCGTCGCCGGCTTCGCGCGCCTCGTCGAGCAGGCGCTGGTTGAGCGCGGTGAAATCGGCCTTGGCCATATAGACCTCGCCGCGCACCTCGAACAAATCGGGCGCGGTCGGCGGCAAGGTCTGGGGGATGCCCTTCACGAAGGCGGCGTTAGGCGTCACATCCTCGCCGATCGCGCCATCGCCGCGCGTTGCGGCCTGGACCAGCCGGCGATTCTCATACCGGAGCGAGCAGGACAGGCCGTCGATCTTGGGTTCGGCGGTCAGCACCACTGGCTCGTCGTCGCCGAGCCGCAGGAAGCGGCGGACGCGCGCGACGAATTCGGTGACGTCCTCGTCGGAAAAGCCGTTGTCGAGGCTCAGCATCGGCCGCGCGTGGCGGACCTTGGCGAGCGGGCCGCTCGGCGTCGCGCCGACCTTCACCGACGGACTGTCCTCGCGCACCAAGTGCGGGAAACGCGCCTCGATCGCGGCGTTGCGCCGCATCAGCGCATCATAATCCGCATCCGAAATCTCGGGCGCGTCCTGATCGTGATAGAGGCGGTTATGGTGCGCGATCTCGGCGGCGAGACGCTCGAGTTCGGCGGCGGCTTCGGCTTCGGTCAGCTCGGCGGGATCGGCCATGCGGAGCGCTTTCCATGCGCTCCGTTTCGGGTCAACCGTCTTGCGCCCACGCCGCCTTGGCGAAGCGCTTGGCGAGATAGTCGATCAGCACGCGCACACGCGCTGGGCGCAGCGCATTGGGCGGCGTCAGCAGGTTGAGCGCGATCGGGTGGATCGACCATTCGGGCAAAATCTGTTCGAGCCGGCCCTCCGCCAGTTCGCGCCACACGAAGAAATCGGGCAGCATCGTGATGCCCAGCCCCGCGCAGACCGACGCCACGAAGATGTCGCCATTGTTGGATCGTATGCGCCCGTGCAGCGGCACCGCATATTCCCCCTCCTGTGCATGATGCAGCCGCCAGATTTCGGGATTGGGCACGCCGGTATAGATCATCGTCAGATGGTCGACGAGCTCGCGCGGATGCTCGGGCCGGCCATATTTCTCGAGATAGGCGGGCGCCGCGACCATCGGCGTGCGGATCGCGCACAGCCGGCGCGCGCGCAGGCTCGAATCGGCCAGAGCCGCGATGCGCAACGCCATGTCGAACCCGTCACCGACCAGATCGACCAGTGCATCGCTCAAATGCAGATCGAGATTCACCTCGGGATATTTTTCGAGGAATTCGGGCAGGGCGGGCGCCAGATGTTTCATGCCGAACGACATCGGCGCCGCGATCCGCACCATGCCGCGCGGCTGTTCGGCCTGATCCGATGCCTCGGCCTCGGCGGCCTCGCCCTCGGCGAGGATGCGCGCCGCGCGCGTAAGCGCCGCCTTGCCGGTCTCGGTCAGCGATAGCCGGCGCGAGGTACGGTGGATCAAAGGCGCCCCGAGCCGCTGCTCGAGCCGCGCCACCGCCTTGGATACGGTCGGTTTGGACAGGCGCAATTCGCTTGCGGCGCGCGCGAAGGAGCCGGTCTGCGCTATCTTGGCGAAGATCGCCCAGGCATCGAAATCGGGCAGGCGCATATCGTCGATCCATAAAGTTTTGGAACCGGTGGCTTGCCTTCAATGCTGTTTTCTTAGCCGTCCAGTCAACTATCTAGGAATGGACGCCGGACACAGGTTCGGCCCGGAGATACGATATGATCGACGTCCGCCCTTTCAACACGCTCGGCGCCGCCAACCATGGCTGGCTTGACGCGCATCACCATTTCTCATTCGCCGATTACTATGAGCCCGGCCGGATGAACTGGGGCAATATCCGCGTCTGGAACGACGATGCGATCGCGCCCAAGACCGGCTTTCCGGCGCACCCGCATTCGGACATGGAGATCATTACCTATGTCCGCGAAGGCGCGATCACGCACCAGGACAGCCTCGGCAACAAGGGCCGCACCGAAGCGGGCGACGTCCAGGTGATGTCGGCCGGCAGCGGGATCACGCATGCTGAATATAATCTGGAGGACGAGACCACCCGCCTGTTCCAGATCTGGATCGTGCCGAGCCAGCGCGGCGGCAAGCCCAGCTGGGGCGCGCGGCCTTTCCCCAAGGGCGACCGTTCGGGCAAGTTCGTCACGCTCGCCTCGGGTTTCGCCGAGGATGGCGAGGCGCTGCCGATCCGCACCGAAGCCCGTGTGCTCGGCGCCACGCTCAAGAAGGGCGAGACGACCGAATATCCGCTTGGCGCGGAACGCCACGCTTATCTCGTACCCGCCACCGGCAAGATCGAGATCAACGGGACGCTCGCCAATGCCCGCGATGGCGTCGCGATCAGCGACACCGAAACTTTGTCCGTCACCGCGCTCGAAGATGCCGAGCTGGTGATGGTCGACGCCGCCTAAATCCGTTTTCAGGGAGACACGTGATGAGCAAGGTTCTGGTCCTTTATTATTCGAGCTACGGCCATATCGAGAAGATGGCCGAGGCCGTCGCTGCAGGTGCCCGCGAAGGCGGCGCGCAGGTCGACATCAAGCGCGTTCCCGAAACGGCGCCGGTCGAGGTCGCCAAGGCAGCCTATTTCAAGCTCGACCAGGACGCGCCGATCGCGAAGATCGAGGATCTCGCCGATTATGACGCGGTGATCCTCGGTATCCCGACCCGCTTCGGCCGGATGCCGGCGCAGATGGCGGCTTTCCTCGATCAGGCCGGCGGCCTGTGGCTGAGCGGCAAGCTCAACGGCAAGGTCGGCTCGGTGTTCGCATCGACCGCGACCCAGCATGGCGGGCAGGAGACGACCTTGTTCTCGGGCATCACCAACCTGCTGCATTTCGGCATGGTGATCGTCGGCCTGCCCTACGGCTTCCCCGGCCAGATGGGCCTGACCGAGATCCATGGCCTGTCGCCTTACGGCGCGACCACGATTTCGGGCGGCGACGGCAGCCGTCAGCCGAGCAAGATCGAGCTGGAAGGCGCGCACTTCCAGGGCAAGCATGTCGCGGAGATCACCAACAAGCTCCACGGTTAAAAGTTAGAGGCCGGGTTCGCCCCCCTACCCGGCTTCGCCCCGGCCCGTCGTCCCCATCCCTGCGGGGGCGACGGGCCATTGTTTTTGGGCCGCTGTTTCGGGCATGGCTTGCACCATGAGCGACGCACCCAAGCCTTTCCCCGTGATGGTCACCGGCGGCGCCGGTTATATCGGCAGCCATGCGGTGCTGGCCTTGCTGGATGCGGGCTGGCCGGTGGTGGTGGTCGACAATCTCGCTACCGGCTTCCGCTGGTCGATCCCCGATACGGCGACCTTCGTGCAGGGTGACGTGGCCGACGTGCAGCTGATGACCGAGGTGATCCGCGAATATCGGATCGGCGCGATCCTCCATTTCGCGGGCTCGCTGCTGGTCCAGGAATCGGTCGACGATCCTCTCAAATATTATCGCAACAACACCGCCGCGAGCCGCGCGCTGATCGAAGCGGCGGTGGCCGGTGGTGCCAGGCATTTCGTCTTTTCCTCGACCGCGGCGACCTATGGCGTGCCAGAGATGGTGCCGATCCCGGAGGGTGCGCCCAAGGCGCCGATCAATCCATATGGCCGCTCGAAGCTGATGACCGAGGAAATCCTCGATGACGCGGCGAGGGTGCACCCGTTCAATTATTGCGCGCTGCGCTATTTCAACGTCGCCGGCGCCGATCCCCAGGGGCGGTCGGGCCAGTCGACGCGCGGCGCGACCCACCTGATTCACATCGCGGCCGAGGCGGCGACGGGCAAGCGCGCCCACGTCAACGTCTATGGCACCGATTATGCGACGCCCGACGGCACCGGCGTGCGCGACTATATCCATGTCAGCGATCTGGCCGACGCGCATGTCCATGCGCTCGAGCATCTGATCGGCCATCCGGGCGACAGCCTGACGCTCAATTGCGGCTATGGGCATGGTTATTCGGTGCTGGAGGTGCTCGACACGGTCGATCGCGTCACCAATCATCCGATCGAACGGAAATTGGTCGGGCGGCGGCCGGGCGATCCCGATGCGCTGGTCGCGGACAATCGCGCGATCCTGTCTACGTTGCCATGGCGGCCGCGCTACGACGATATCGGCCAGATCGTGACCGACGCTTTGTCGTGGGAACGCACGCTGCGCGAGCGCGGCCTTAGCAGCTGAGCTGGGGACGGCGACTCAGTCGAGCGCCGCCGCCATTTCCGCGAGCTTGGCGATCGTGTTCATGTTGCGCGCGGTCCCGGCCTTGGCCGCCGGGATGACCAGGCGCGACTCCCCTTGGCCGTCGCTGTAAAAGACGTAGATTGCGTGCTGACCCAGGCGCATCTCCTCGCCCCCGACATTCTTCGCGGCATCGAGCGCGTCGGCGGGGATCGGGCCGTCGATGAAGATGGCGACGACGCGATTGCCCGGTTTGTCGGCGAATGGATTGCGCGCGAGCGTATCGGCCATTTCCGCAGCGGTGCGCACCATCACCCCGACCGGTTTGCCGGCATAAGCCTCAAGCGCGGCCTCGATCGCGGTGCGAACCGCCTCTTCGGGCTTGGTGCTGGTGAAGACGACGTTGCCGCTGGCGATATAGGTGCGGACCTGATCGAACCCGGCCGCCTCGCACATCGCCTTCAATTCGGTCATCGGCAATTTGCCGGTGCCGCCGACATTCACCGCGCGGAGCAGGGCGACATAGGCCGTCATAATAGGGCTCAAACCTCTAGTCCGGCTTGTGCGCCGCGAGTTCGTTGCCGTCGGGGTCGCGGAAGTGAAAGCGGCGCCCGCCCGGAAAGGAGAAGATCGGCTTGGTGACGCTGCCGCCCGCCGTCTCGACCGAGGCAAGCGTCTCCTCCAGATCGTCGACCTGGATCACGATCAGGGGCGCCGCCGTGCGCTCGGCCGGATCGGCCTGCAGCCCGATATCGACGTCGCCGGTGAGCGTGCAGGCATAGGTCGGGCCGAAGCCGGTCATGCTCCAGCCGAACGCCGATCCGTAGAAAGCCTGCGCGGCGGCGACATCCGCCACCGGCAGCTCGAAAAAGTCTGGACGCGGCAGTTCGGCCATTTCAGAAACCTCAGTAACGACGCAGCAGGCCCGCGAGCTTGCCCTGGATACGGATCTGGCCGGGACGATAACGCTGCGGATCGTAGGAGCGGTTGGCCGGATCGAGCCGGATCATCGAGCCTTCGTGGCGGAAATATTTGAGCGTCGCTTCGCTGTCGTCGATCAGGGCGACCACGATCTCGCCATCGCGCGCGGTGTCGGCCTTGCGGACGAGCGCATAATCGCCGTCGAGAATGCCGGCTTCGACCATCGAATCGCCGGCCACTTCCAGCGCATAATGCTCCCCCGGACCGAGCAAAGCGGCGGGGACGGACAGGCTGCTCTGCCCCTCCAGCGCCTCGATCGGCATGCCGGCGGCGATGCGGCCGTGCAGCGGCAGTTCGAGTATGTCGTTGGCGGCCGGCGGCACCACGCGCGATGGCGGCGTCTGGATATTGGGCTTGGCGGCCGGCGCGGACGTCGGCGCCTTCATCTGTTCGGGCAGGCGCAGGATTTCGAGCGCGCGCGCGCGATTGGGCAGGCGGCGGATGAAATTGCGCTCCTCCAAAGCCGAGATCAGGCGATGCACGCCCGATTTGGACTTGAGATCCAGCGCTTCCTTCATCTCCTCGAACGAGGGCGAAACGCCGGTCTCGTTCAGACGCTCATTGATGAAGTGGAGCAGCTCGTGTTGCTTGCGCGTCAGCACAATATTTCCCCTGTTCAAAAGAACGGACAGGGAACTTTTAGGAAACGTTACGGGGTAAGTCAAGCGATGTGGAACATATCCACGCTTTTATCCACAGCGTCGCCGCCGCGGTGCGTACGCCTGCTCATCCGCCCCTAAGCAGCATTCGCGTAGCAGCCTCGATGTCGGGCTGCCGCATCAGGCTTTCGCCGACGAGGAAAGCACGGACACCATTCGCCGCCATCGCCTCGAGGTCGGCATGGCTGCCGATCCCGCTCTCCGCGACGAACAGGCAATCGGCGGGTGCGCGTGAAACCAGTTCGTAGGTACGCGCGAAATCGACGCTGAAATCGCGCAAATCGCGATTGTTGGCGCCGATCAGGCGCGACTTGAGGGTAAGCGCGCGGTCGAGTTCGGCCGCGTCGTGCACCTCGACCAGCACGTCCAGGCCGCGCTCGATCGCGGCGGCCTCGATCTCGGCCATCTGGGTGTCCTCGAGCGCGGCGACGATGATCAGGATCGCGTCGGCGCCGAGCGCGCGCGCTTCGGCCACCTGCCACGGATCGACCATGAAATCCTTGCGCAGACAGGGCAGCGAACAAGCGGCGCGCGCGCTCACGAGATAGGCGTCGGCGCCCATGAAATAAGGTTCGTCGGTCAGCACCGACAGGCAGGCAGCGCCGCCCGCTTCATAGGCCAAAGCATGGGCCGGCGGATCGAAATCGGCGCGGATCAGCCCCTTGGAGGGCGAGGCCTTCTTGATCTCCGCGATCAGGGCGAACCCGTTGCGGGCTTTGTTCTCCAGCGCCCGACGAAACCCGCGCGGCGCCGTTTGCCTGAGCGCAGCGGCGTCGAGATCGGCGATCGTGCGCGCGGCTTTGGCGACGGCGACGTGCGCGCGCTTGGTTTCGAGGATCTCGGTCAGGCGGTTGGCCATCAGAAAGCGACCCAGCAATTGAGCAGCGCGTTGGCCAGCCCCTTGTCGATCGCCTCGGCGGCCTCTTCCACGCCCTCCCGCAAGGTCGCCGCTTCGCCCGCGACGACCAAAGCCGCACCGGCATTGAGCAGCACCGCGTCGCGATAGGCGCCGGTTTCGCCCTGGAGCAAAGCGCGCAAAGCGGCGGCATTATAGACCGCGTCGCCGCCGCGGATCGCGTCGAGACCGTGGCGGGCAAGGCCGGCATCTTCGGGCACGACGCATCGGTCAAAGGCGCAGAGGCCAACCGGCACGGTGCGGCTCGGGCCGGCGATCGACAGTTCGTCGAGGCTTTCCTCGCCCGACACGACCAAGGCCGCCTCCGCGCCGAGCAATTCGAGCGCCTGCGCGACCGTCTCCAGATAATCGACGCGGGCGACGCCCAGTAATTGGCGCGTCACGCGCGCCGGATTGGCGAGCGGGCCGACGATATTGAAGATCGTGCGCCGCCCGATCGCGCGGCGGATCGGCGCGAGCCGGCCGAGCGCCGGATGATGCTTCTGCGCGAACAGGAAGGCGATGCCGAGATCGGCGAGGCTTTCCTCGGCACGGGCGGAGGCGCGGTCGAGATCGAGGCCGAGCGCTTCGAGCGTATCGGCCGCGCCCGCCTTGGACGACGCTGCGCGATTGCCATGCTTGGCGACGGGCACACCGCACGCCGCGACCACGATCGCGACCGCGGTCGAGATATTGAGGCTGTGCGCGCCGTCGCCGCCGGTGCCGCATACGTCGATCGCGCCCTTGGGCGCCTGGACCTCGATCATGCGGGCGCGCAGCGCACGCGCGGCGGCGGCGATCTCGACGCTGGTCTCGTCGCGGATCGTCATCGCGGTCAGGAAATCGGCGATCGCCTGATCGTCGACCTTGCCGTCGAGGATGTCGGCGAAGGCCTGCTCGGCCGTCTCGTGATCGAGCGGTGAGGTCGGATCGGGCAGGAGCGCCAGCGTCGTCATGCGCGCTGGGCGACCTTGATGCCGGCGAGGCCCATGAAATTGGCGAGCAGATCATGGCCATGTTCGGTGGCGATGCTCTCCGGATGGAATTGCACACCGTGGATCGGCAAAGTGGCGTGGCGGAAGCCCATCACCGTGCCATCGTCGGTATGTGCGTTGGCGATCAGCGTGTCGGCCGCATTCTCGACCACCAGCGAATGATAGCGCGTCGCGGTGAAGGGCGAAGGGAGGCCGGCGAATACCCCGCTGCCGTCGTGGATCACGGGCGAGGTCTTGCCGTGCATCAAAGCCTTGGCGCGCACCACCGTGCCGCCGAAATGCTGGCCGATCGCCTGATGGCCGAGGCACACGCCGAGCAGGGGCCTGTTCTGATCGGCGCAAGCCTCGACCAGCTCGAGGCTGATGCCGGCTTCGTTGGGGGTGCAGGGGCCGGGCGAGATCAGGAAGGCCTGCGCGCCCGACGACATCGCCTGGCCGACGCCGATCGCGTCGTTACGGACGACCTCGACTTCGGCGCCCAGCTCCTGGAGGTAATGGACCAGGTTCCAGGTGAAGCTGTCATAATTGTCGATGACCAGGATCATGGCTTGGCGACCTAGGCACGCGCGGCGGCGAAGGCAATCAGCGCCGCGCTTGGGATCGGGCAAGCCGTGCTATGCGTTGCCCCTTCGCAACCTGAGCGGGTCATCCGCGCCTGGTATCTCGCCTAAATATCGCCGGAAAAACGAATAAGTCCCACGCCGCTTCAATTAAATTACGCTGTCGAAATGATGTGCCTTCAATAAGTCATCATAAAGCACGGAACTTCCCGGCCTGCTGCTGCATTGTGCCGATCGTCCCCCGGACATGCAGGAGACTTTATGTCCATTGTGACGAAATCTATTATTTTGACCGCGCTGATTGCGGTCGCGATACCGGCCGCAGTCGAAGCCAGCGATCGCGAAGATGCGCGCATCGCGATTGCGCAGGCGCGCGCCAGGATCGAAGCCGGCGACAGGGCCGGTATCAACGGTCCGGCCGCTGACGCGCAGGCCCGGGCCCGTGCCGCGCTCGACGACGCGCAGGCCGAATTCCACAATCATCATGAAGATCGCGCAATGGCGGCGGCGCATCGTGCCAGCTCGCTCGCCGATCTCGCGCTCGCCACCGCGCAGGCGCGGGAAGCCGACGCCCAGCGTCAGGTCGCGATCGCCACACCCCAGGAGTAAGACCATGACCAAATTTGCCATTCGCCTGATGGGCGCTGCGGCGACGCTTGCCATCGCCATCCCGGCGTTCGCGATGAGCCATGCCGACCGCGCGATCGTCGAAACCTATCGCGACAAGATCGCGGTCGCCCGTGCCGAACCCGGCGTCGCCGCCCACGGCGTCGATGCGCTGGCCAAGGCGAGCGCCGAACTGCCGCTGCTGGCGCAGGCGCTCGACGATCACAAGACCCGCCGGGTCGCCGAACTGACCTCGGACATCGACACCCAGATCGAGATCGCGCGCACGCGCACGCATGCGGCAATGGCGCAGCGCGACGCGGCGACGATCGGTGCGGCCAAGGCCGAAGCCGCCGATGCGCGTGCGGATGCCGCCGCGGCACAGGATGCGGCCGCGAGCGCGCAGGTGGATGCGGCGACGCAGGCCGCCAATGCCAGCAATGCGCGCGCCGAGGCCGATCGGCTCAGGAGCGCGATGGCCGATTATCAGATGAAGCAGACCCAGTTCGGCGCGACGCTCGTGCTGCAGGATGTGGTGTTCGAGACGGGCAAAGCCGATCTCAAGCCGGGTGCGTCCGATCGGTTGCGTCCGCTGGCCCAATATCTCCAGGCCAACCCCAACGTGCAGGTGCGGATCGACGGCCACACCGATGCGCAGGGGTCGGAGACGATGAACCAGCAATTGTCGGAAGCGCGCGCGGGTTCGGTCCGCGCGGCACTGGCGTCGATGGGCGTCGATCAGGCGCGCATCCAGGCGATCGGCCACGGCAAGGGCGATCCGGTCGCCGACAACAAGACCGAAGCCGGCCGCCAGCAGAATCGCCGGGTCGAGGTGACCCTGGTCGGCCAGCCGGCAAGCGCGTTCGGCGCCTGAAGAATTTCCTTGGGGAATAGGGAGGGGGCGCCCCGCGCTTCCTCCCTTTTTTACATCTGAGAGTTGAAGCCGTACCGGCCCGCACCCCCACCCGGCCGGTGCGGCCAAGTTCGGCGGATGCCGAACCGCACATCAAAGGCTGCGGAGCAAAGCCGGCCGTTCGGTCGCGACCTTGAGCACCAGCTCGCCGAATAAGGTGTTCGCCCAGGCGAACCACGGCCGCGAATATTGCGAGGGATCGTCGGGATCGAAGGCTTCGTGGATGAAGCCCGTGCCCGCATCGGTCGCGGCCAGCATCCGCAACGCGGCGGCAATCTCGGCATCGTCGCTGCAGGTGAGCGCGCGCATCACGATGGCGATCGGCCAGATGCGGTTGCCCGGCGTGTGCGGACTGCCAACGCCCTCGGCATAGCGGCCTTTGCGGAACCAGGGATTGTCCGCGCTCAGCACGAAATCCCGCGTGGCGCGGTAGAGCGGGTCGTCCGCTTTGCACCAGCCGAGATAGGGTAGCGACAACAGGTTCGGGACGTTGGCGTCGTCCATCAATATATGGCCGCCAAAGCCGTCCACCTCATAAGCCCAGATGGGGCCGTGGCGCGGATGATCGACCACGGCATATCGGCTGACCGCGTCCGCGACCTCGATGGCCATCGCGCGGCACTCGGCGGCGAAGGCCTTGTCGCCGGTGATCGCCTGCATCTCCGCCAATTGGCGCAGCGACACCACCGCGAACATATTGGCGGGCACGAGGAAGGGCAGGATCGCGGCGTCGTCGGACGGACGGAACAGCGATACGATCAGCCCGACCGGCACGATCGGATTGCCGTAACCGCCGCCCGGCGCAGTGTCGGGCTGCCAGCTGGTCTTGCGCTGAAAATGATACGGCCCGCGACCCGCCTTGCGCTGCTGGACGCGGAACGTGTCGACGATCAGCCGCGTGGCACGCCGCCAGTCCGCGCCGAAAGGCGAAATGTCCCCGGTCGCCCGCCAGTAACCGTGCGCGAGGCGGATCGTGTTGCACAGCGAATCCACCTCCCACTTCCGCTCATGGAGGCCGGGCTTCATCTCGGTATCGTCGCTCGCCCATTCGGAGACGGTCGCCGCATCCTTGTTGAAGGCGTTGGCATAGGGATCGATCAATACGCACGCCGACTGGCGGTTGATCACGCCCGCGATCAGCCGCTGCAGCCGCGGATCCTGCTTGGCGAAGCGCAGATAGGGCCAGACCTGCGCGGTGCTGTCGCGCAGCCACATCGCCTCGATATCGCCGGTCAGCACGAATGTGTCGGGTTGGCCTAGACGGTCATCGAACTCGACGGTCGTGTCGAGTGTGTCGGGGAAGCAGTTCGCGAACATCGTGCCGATTTTCTGCGCGACGGCGCGGGGGCCCATTTTGGCGCGCACATCGGCGATGGCGCGTTCGATCGCAGGGCTGCTGAAGCGGCGTTGTGCTGGTCCCGGCCGCCCATGCGCGATCGGAATGTCCGCCGCGCCCATCGTCGCCAGTGCGATGCCGCCGCCAAGAAGCGCGCGGCGGCCGATCATTGCCCGAACCCGGCCTCGCTCGCACGGGCGACCGCTTCGCGCGCGGCCGCGAACAAGGCGCCGGCCTTGGCCTCGCATTCCTTCTGTTCGGATACGGGATCGCTGTCGGCGACGATGCCCGCGCCCGACTGGACGTGCATCACACCGTCCTTCACCACGGCGGTGCGCAGCACGATGCAGCTGTCCATACTGCCATCGGGCGAGAAATAGCCGACGCCGCCGGCATAGGCCCCGCGCGTCTCGGGTTCGAGTTCGGCGATGATCTCGCACGCGCGGACCTTGGGCGCGCCCGAGACGGTGCCCGCCGGGAAGCCCGCGAACAACGCATCGAGCGCATCCTTCGAGGGATCGAGCCGGCCGACCACGTTCGAGACGATGTGCATGACGTGGCTATATTTCTCGATCGTATAGCTGTCCGTCACCGCGACCGTGCCGCGCTCCGCGACGCGGCCGACATCGTTGCGGCCGAGATCGAGCAGCATCAGATGCTCGGCGCGCTCCTTGGGATCGGCGAGCAGCTCGTCGCGGTTGGCGGCATCCTCGGCGGCGGTTTTCCCGCGCGGGCGCGTGCCCGCGATCGGGCGGATCGTGACCTCGCCGTCGCGCACCCGCACCAGGATTTCGGGCGACGATCCGATCAGCGCGAAGCCGGGCAGATCGAGATGGTAGAGGAACGGCGACGGATTGATCCGCCGCAGCGCGCGATAGAGATCGAACGGCGGCAGCGGGAAGGGCGTCGTGAAGCGCTGCGCCAGCACCACCTGAAAGATGTCGCCCGCCGCGATATATTCCTTCGCCGCGGCGACCATCTCGCCATAGCGGCCGGGCGCGAGTTGCGGCTCGGGCGCGGGCAAAGCGAGCGCGCCCGGATCGCGTCGCTGCTGCGGGACCGCGCCGGCAAGCTGCGCCGCCGCCGCCTCGATCCGCTCGACCGCGCGCGCGACCGCGTCACGCGGCTCGGGATTGCCCGGCCACACCGGCGCGACCAGGAACAGGGCGTCCGCCAGCCGGTCGAACACCAGGATCAGGGTCGGCCGCACGAACAGCATGTCGGGCAGATCGAGCGGGTTGGGCGCCGGGCGCGGCAAGGTTTCGACCAGCCCGACCGTCTCGTAGGCGAAATAGCCGACCAGGCAGGCGAGCGCGGACGGCAGGCCTTCGGGCACTTCGGCCCGGCATTCGGCGACGAGGCTGCGCAGCGCCCTGAGCGGGCCGCCCTCGACTGGTTTGAACGCATCGCGGTCGAGCAGCCAGTCGCGGTTTATCTCCGCACCGATGCCGTTGGCGCGGAAGACGAGGTCGGGGGCGAGGCCGAGCAGGCTGTAGCGCCCGCGCGTCGCGCCATCCTCGACCGATTCGAGCAGGTAATCGCCCCGGCCCGGCTCGATCAGCTTGAGCGCGGCGGCGACCGGCGTCTCGGTGTCGGCGAGCTGGCGCCGCCACACCAGAGCCGGCCGGCCGGCGGCGAGGCTGTGGACCGCAGTGACGTCGTGATCGGCGTCCCCGCCCGCTGCGGCCACGATCTTACTGGCCGTTGCCGCGCAGCTGCTGCTCGAGCGCGGCGAGCGCGGCGGGGTTGCGCTTGACCTTGATCTCGTTGCGCGCGGCGGAGGCGAATTGCTGGGCATATTCGTCGCCCAGGCTGCGCTGCAGCTCGCCCCGGGTCGCGCCGATCACCATCGGCAGCGCCTGGGGATCGCCGGGCGCGATCTGGTCGAGCCGCACGATGAACCAGCTGCCATTGGGCCCCTGGACCAGGTCGCTCTTGCCCGGCGCGAGCCGGAACAGGACCTTGATCGGCGCGGGCACGTCGGCGCCGGCGCGCGCCAGCTGGAGTTGGGTCAGCGCGATCGGCCGGGGCGCTTCCAGACCGGCGGCGGCAAAAGCGGCGGCGGCGGGCTGGCCGCCATTGATCTTCGCCAGCACCGCCAAAGCGACGCCCTTCGCGCGATCGACCGCCTTCTGGAAGACCATGTCCTGCGCCACGCGCGGCTTGATCTGCGCCAGCGGCAGCGGTGCCGCCGGCACCACGCTCGCCACGCTCAGCAAGGCGAAGTGGGTCGGATCGATCGGCTCGACCGTCGGTTCGTCGTCGGCGGTGGTATCAGCCGCCGCCTTCAGGAGGACCGCGATCGTCGCGTCCGGCTTGTAAGCGGCGTCGGTCGGCGCGGTACCGTTGGGCAGCAACGGCGGCGTCGTCACCACCTGCAGCTTATGCTTGGCCGCGACCTCGTTGAAGCTGGCGCCGTCATTGACCGCATCGCCGGCCTTTTCGACCACGTCGGCGAGCGCCGCGTCATTCTTTGTCTTGGCGAGCGCGGTGCTGATTTCAGCGCGCGCCTGATCGAGCGAGCGGGCCGGAACCTTGGCGATCGCCTCGACATGCGCGATCGCCCAGCCGAGCGCGGTCTTGACCGGTGCGGTGTTGCCGGCGGCCGGAAGCGCGAACGCGGCGTCGGCCAGCGGCTTGCCGTCGCTGCCGGCAAACGCATCGTGCGCCACCGCGCCGACATTGATGTCCGACGCGGCGAGGCCGGCCTCGGTCGCGGCCTGGGCAAAGCTGGTGCCCTTGGCCAGTTTGGCGGCGAAGCTCCTCGCGGCGTTTTCGTCGGGCAGGACGACGCGCTGCAAAGTCCGCGTCTCGTTCGCGGCATATTTGGCGGCGTCGGTCTTATATTGCGCGGCGATCTCGGCCTCGGTCGGCGCGGGCGCGGTCACCGTCTCCGGCCCGATCAGCGCGTAGCGGAGCGCGCGACGCTCGGGCAGCGAGTAACGGGCGATATGCGCCTTGTAGAAGGTTGCGATGTCCGCATCGGTCGGTGCGGCGATGCCGTCGGGCTTGGCGGTAACCACGCCGATCACGCCCTGGCGCTGGTCGATCACGAGCTGGGCATAAGCCCGCAGCACGCCATCGGGCGCGCGCACGCCGGCCATGATCGGATTGAGCACCTGGCGGC
>NZ_DATHFV010000148.1:0-4549 GCF_035317925.1 Sphingomonas sp. | reverse complement strand
GGCCCTTCGCAGCTGTAAACATGCGTCACCGGTGTGGTGCGGTGCAGCGGCACCGCGCTGTCCGTATTGCGCACGCCCGGCAGATTATAGGGAATATCAGGATTGCCGTTGGGATAGGCATTGCCCGTCACCGACATGCTGTTGCCGGACAGGACCGGGCTGTAGGTCGGCTTCGTCCCCATACGATACCCCCTTGTATCAATGCCTTAAGCCAGCGCGGCGCCCCCTATGATCGGAGCCCTGGGCTGACCTTCGCAATGAATCTGAGAGGTAGCGTATGGATATTACCGATGCGATCAAGCGTATTAATGACGTATTGGCTTCGGCGCGCCGACCAATGCTGCGTCGCCGAAAGGACGGCCACATCACGCTAGACCGCGCGCTTTAAAACCCACCCGTCACCCCGGACTAGTTCCGGGGTCCACCGGGAGGCAAGAACCTCACGGCTTTGTTTTGCCGCACAGTGGACCCCGCAACTAGTCCGGGGTGACGGTGAGCCGCTAAGCCGCCGTCCAGCCCCCGTCCATCGACAGGTTCGCGCCCGTGATCGACGCGCTTTCGTCGCGGCACAGATGGACGAGCAACGCCGCGACCTGTTCGACCGTGACGAATTTCTTGGTCGGCTGGCCGGCGAGCAGAACGTCGTTCATCACCTGCTCGCGCGTCAGGCCGCGCGCCTTCATCGTATCCGGGATCTGCGCTTCGACCAGGGGCGTCCAGACATAACCGGGGCTGATGCAATTGACCGTGATGCCCTGGGTCGCGACCTCCAGCGCCGCCGTCTTGGTCAGCCCCGCGATGCCGTGCTTGGCGGCGACGTAGGCCGACTTGAACGGCGAGGCGACGAGGCTGTGCGCCGACGCGGTGTTGACGATCCGCCCCCACCCCTTCGCCTTCATCGCGGGCAAAGCGGTCCGGATCGTGTGGAAGGCGGACGACAGGTTGATCGCGATGATCTGGTCCCACTTTTCGGGCGGGAATTCGTCGATCGGCGCGACATGCTGGATGCCGGCATTGTTGACGAGGATGTCGATCCCGCCGAACCGCGCGATACAGCTTTCGACCATCGCCACGATCTCGTCGGGCTTCGACATGTCCGCCGCCGAATACGCCGCCCCTGCCCCGCTGGTCGCGGCGAGCGCGGCGCGCTCCGCCTCGATCGCCGCCGCGTCGCCAAAGCCGTTGATCATCACCGCGGCACCCTCGGCCGCGAGCGCCTTGGCGCAGGCAAGCCCGATGCCCGAGGTCGATCCGGTAATCAGTGCGGTCTTGCCCTTCAGGAACATGCGGATCTCCGTTTCAGCCGTGCGCGGCCCATTTGGCGGCAGGGCCAGATACGACGTCGTGCAGCCGCGCGCGATACCGGATCGCGGTGATCGTCTTGATTGCCCGTTGCCGCGCGGCCGCGGGCAACGCGCGTTCGGCATAGGCCTGCACGCGATCGGCCACCGCCGGGTCGTTCGACTGCACCGGCAGGGAAACGATAAAGCCCGCCCGCCCGCTCGTCTCGACCAGCGCGTTGGCCGCCTGCTCATGCGCCACCGCCCAATCGAACGCCATCGCCGGATGCACCAGCGCGATGCTGCGCAACAGCTCGGCGCGATCGGGCACGGTCGCCTCTTCGGTCAGCACCAGCGCCAGCGTGCGCTGCGCCAGGGCGTCGTCGCGCACATTGCCCAGCACCTTCCAGTAGATGCGCTGCACCCCCGGGTCGCGTTCGCTCCGCGCCGCCTGATGCAGCATCTCCCATTCCTGCGGGGTGGCGTCGCGCCCGAAGACGCCCAGGATCGGCTGACGCACCGGCGCGGGAATCGTATCGAGCCCCTTGGCGACGAGCTGTCGCGCCGCGTCCGCCATCGCCGGATCGTCGAATTTGCCAAGCGTATGGATCAGCGCCTCGCGCAGCTGCGCCAGATCGGCCGGTTCGCCCGGCCGGCCGGTGAGGCCGACGCGCGCGAACTGCGGCGCCAGCAGCGCCCGCACGCGGGCGTCGAACGCGGCGCGGGCCGGATCGTCGCCCAGGAAATCGTGGAGCGCCTCGAGCTGGCCCGCCACCAACCGCCAGACGAGCGGGTCGGCATCGGCCGCGACATGGTCGAGCAAGACGAAATAGCGATCGAGCGGCGCATAACCGCCATCGCCGAGCGCGACCGTGTCGCCCAGCAGACCGACCTGATCCGGCAGGGCCAGGCTGCCGAACCGCGCGACCAACGCGTCGAAATGGCCGGGCGCATAGAGCGTGCGATAATAGCCATACTGCCCCGGATTGATCAGCGGCGCCGTGCCGCAGCCTGGCAGCGCGACCGTCACGGGATGCGCGGCGGTGACGTCGGTCTCGGTCTTGCCCGTGCCGGTCCCGGAACCGGCCCCAGAACCGGCCCCAGAGCCGGCCCATGTGACCGGCACGATCCAGCTGATCGGCTTGCGCGACCCATCGTCGACGCCATAGCGCCCCTGGGTGAAGGTCAGGCGCCGCATGCCGCCCGCGCAGGCCGTCTCGCCGACGCGGATCAGCGGCACGCCGGGCTGGAGCGTGAAACTGTCCATCATCGGCTTGACCGGCCGCCCCGCCGCTTGCGCAACCGCGCCCCACAGATCGTCCGTGGCGGTATTGGAATAGGCGTTGCTGGCGATGTAGCTGCGAATGCCCGCGCGGAACCTGTCCGGCCCGACCGCGCCTTCCAGCATGCGGATCACCGCCTCGCCCTTCGAATAGGTGATCTGATCGAACGCGGTCGCGAGCTGATCGACGCTGGTGATGTGCTCGACGATCGGGTGGGTCGATCCGCGCGCATCTTCGCCGATGCCCCGCTCGCGCGCGACGGCGACGGTCTGCGCCGCGACATGCCAGTCGGGGTTGAGCGCGTCGGTCGCCTTGCTCTCCATCCACGAGGCAAAGCCTTCGTTGAGCCAGAGGTCGTCCCACCAGCCCATCGTCACCAGATCGCCGAACCATTGATGCGCCATTTCGTGCGCGATGTCGGAGAAGATCAGCTGGCGCTGGCTTTCGGTGGTGAGCTTCGGATCGACCAGCAGGACCTTGTCGAAATAGAGGATCGCGCCCCAATTCTCCATCGCGTCGAAGAACTGGCTCGATCCGGGCGCGGCGACCATGTCGAGCTTGGGCAGCGGGTAAGGCGTACCGAAATAATCGTTATAATAGGTCAGCAGCTTGGCCGCGCTGTCGAGCGCATATTGGCCCTGATCGCCGACGCCGCGCCGCGTGATCACGCCGATCTCGGTCTTGCCGACCATGCGCGTGCGCCGCTCGACATCGCCCTGTCCGAAGAACAGCAGGTAGCTCGACATCTTGGGCGTGGTCTGGAAGCTGACCCAGGTCTTGCCGTCCGCGCCATCGCGCGAGGCGGCGATCGGCATGTTGGAGAAACTGGACTGGCCCCTGGGGGTCGCCACGCTGAGCGTGAAGGTCGCCTTGCGGCCGGGCTCGTCCCACATCGGCGCGAAGCGGCGTCCGTCGGTCGCCTCAAACTGGGTGACGAGCATGCGCTGGGCGCTTGCGCCGTCCTTGTAATCGACCGCGAACAGGCCGGCGGCCGACAGGTTGATCTTGCCCGCCCAATCGAGCGTGATCCGGTGCGTACCCGCTGCGATCGGCTGCGCGAAGGTGAAGCTTACCGTCTCGACCTTGGTATCGAAGGCGATGCGCACCGCGGCGGCTTTGCCGTCGAGCAGCGCCTTGCTCACGGTCAGATCGGCGGCGTTCATCACGATCGTGCGCGTGGGACGCAGCACCGAAACACTCACCGTTTCGGTCCCGCGGAAGGTCAGATGCGCCGCGTCGGGGTCGACCGCGATGTCGTAATGGAGCGGCACCACCTCGGGCGGGAGCCGTCCCGGCAAAGCGGGACCGACGGGGGCAGCGGTAGCGGAAGTGGCGAGGGCGGAAACGAGAGAAAGCAGCAAGTGCCTATGCGGCATGGGCAAAATCCTGAGATGCAAGCCAAACCGCCTAGGCCGCGTTCCCGATGCGTCAAGCCGCGTGCAACCTGCTACCACGCAGGCGTGTTCAGAGTTTGGTTGAGACACCAAGGCAGGAGGGTCGGTTGCGCCTCGACGATTACCGGGAAAGCGACAATGTCGAACAGGATAGCGGTCGTGGCGGCGGGTTCGGCGGCGGCGGCGGCGGCGGACTAGGGCTGCTGTTCGCTTTGGTCGGCAGCCGGTTCGGCATCGGCGGCATCGTCATCCTTGGGCTCGGCATGTTCCTGTTCGGCTTCAATCCATTCGGCGGCGGTAGTCAGATGGTCGGCCAGTCGCCGCAGGTCGCCAGCCAAAGCGCGCGCCAGACCTGCGAGGCGAACGCCGCCACCCTGCTCTCCTGCCGCGTGCTCGCCAGCACCGAGGATACGTGGAGCCGCCTGTTCCAGGCGTCGGGCCAGACCTATGCGCCGCCGCGCCTGCATTTCTATGCGCGCCAGGGCTCGTCGGGCTGCGGCGCCGCGCAATCGGCGATGGGGCCATTCTATTGCCCGACCGACCAGCGCGTCTATCTCGACACCGGCTTCTTCGACGAATTGCAGACGCGCTT
>NZ_DATHFV010000147.1:0-5981 GCF_035317925.1 Sphingomonas sp. | reverse complement strand
GAATCCGAGCGGCGGAATTCAGCGAAACCGGCGACGTCGCGCAGCACATCCTCCAGCCGGTCGCTGGCGGTTGCGGTCAGACGCGTGCGATCGATCGTGACGACGTCATAAGCGGCATTGCCCGCAACCTGCCCCAGTCCTTCGCCGGTAACGATGATCTCGGCGGGCGGTTCGGGTGGGGGCAGCGCGGGCATTGCCCGCTCCTTAGCGGTGTGTGACGGTTTGTGGAGCGAAATCGCCCGTTTGGCGCGGGTCGCTTCTCGCCATCAGGCGGCGCACAGTTTGAGCTTGGTCTTGAGCAGTCGCGTCGCGTCGTCGAACGGGACCGCCTTGCTGAACAGGAAGCCCTGGATCGAGGTCGCGCCCTGCCGGCGAAGGATGTTGAGCTGGCTCGCTTCCTCGACCCCTTCGGCGGTGGTCTCCATGCCGAGCGCGTCGGCGAGGTCGATGATCGCCTTGACGATCGCCGCCGCGCCGGGGCGCGATTGCAGCGCCATCACGAACGACCGGTCGATCTTGATCTTGTCGAACGGAAAGCTCTGCAGATAGCTCAGCGACGAATAGCCGGTCCCGAAATCGTCGAGCGCAATCCGCACGCCCAGGCCGCGCAACGTGTGCAGCAATTGCAGCGTGCTGTCGGAGCGTTCGAGGAAGATCGATTCGGTGATCTCGATCTCCAGCCGCTCGGGCTTGAGGCCGCTATTCTGCAGCGCCTGCAACACGACATGGCTCAGCCCGGGCCGCTGGAACTGGATCGACGAGACGTTGACCGCGATGCGCACATGTTCGGGCCAGCGCGTGGCCTGGCGGCAGGCCTCCTGGATCACCCAGGTGCCGATCTGGACGATCAAGCCGGTTTCTTCGGCGATCGGGATGAATTCGGCGGGCGGGATCGAGCCGCGCGTGGGGTGGTTCCAGCGCAGCAGCGCCTCGAAACCGCCGACCCGATCCGCGGCCAGGTGGAAGAGCGGCTGATAGTGCAGCTCCAGCTCGCCATTGGCGAGCGCATGCCGCATATCGACTTCGAGCGCGCGGCGCGCCTGGGCGAGCGCGTTCATCGATTCCTCGAAGAAGCGATAGGTGCCGCGCCCGGCTTCCTTGGCCTTGTACAGCGCCAACTCGGCGCTGCGCAGCAGCGTATTGTTGTTGGTGCCGTCGGCGGGCGCGATCGCGATGCCGACGCTCGCCTTGTTCTCCAGCACATGCTCGTTGACGTGGATCGGCGCCTCGACCGCCGCCAGCGCGCGCCGCGCCAACTCGTCGATCGCGCCGGTCTCACCGTTGAACGGCTTGACCATCACGAACTCGTCGCCGCCGAGGCGCGCGACGAAGATGTCGCCGACCTCTTCGCCGAGGCGCGCCGCGATCCGGCGCAGCAATTCGTCGCCGGTCGGATGGCCGAGCGTGTCGTTGATCGCCTTGAAATTATCGAGATCCATGCAGAGCAAAGCGACCTGGCCGCCGCGCCGTTCGACCAGCCGCAGCTGATGGTCGAGATGCTGGTTGAAGTTTGCGCGGTTGGGCAGGCTGGTAAGCAGATCGTTGAAGGCGAGGTGCGTGATCCGTTTCTCGCGCTCGACGATGTCGGACGACATGCGGTTGAAGGTCGCAGCCAGGCGGCCAAGCTCGTCCATGCCGCCGATCGGAACGCTCACTAGCTGGCCGTCGGCGAGCTTGCCCGCAGCCGCATCGAGCAAAGAGATGGGCAGGGTGATCGACCGCGCCATGCGCCACGTAGCCATCACCACCAAAGCGAGCCCGAAAATGCCAATCACCGCTATCGCGATTTCGAGCGGACGATAGGGCCTGAGCGCCAGCCGCATCGGATATTGCAGCAGCAGCACCGCGGGCGGAGCGCCTGGCACGGTCGGCAGCCGCTTGGCCAGCGCGATCGAAAGACCGCCCGGCCCGTCGATCTCGGCCGGCTGCGCCTGCCGCCAATTGGCTTCGATGAACCGGCTCACCGCCGGGTCGGGCGCGCGTGTGCTGCGGTCCGCGCCGTGCCACGAGCCGTCGTCATTGCGCTGGTAGACGGCGGCGGTGAGCGGAATCGCGGAAAGCCGCTCCAGCGAGCGCATTTCATGCTGGTCAAGCTCGGCGGCGAACACCACCCAGCCGGTGAGCGCGGGTGCCATGATCGGTGCCGCGACGATCTTGTGCGCCTGGCCGCCGAGCGGTGCGACGCCGGCGGTTACGCCCTCGTCGAGCCGGGTCGACAGCGCCGAGGCTTCCTTGGCCTCGCGCGGATCTTCAAGGCCGGTGACATTGCCGTTGACGTCGACGATGAAGGCGGTGCTCAGGCCGACCCGCTCGCGCAGGTTGACGAGCGCGGACTCGATCGTGTTGCGGTCGTGCGTCGCAACCGCCGCGCGGAAGCCGAAATCGCGCGCCAACAGACCGGCGGCGCCGCGCAGCTGGCTGGTCTGCTGATCCCACAACCGATCGAACACGGTGCCGTTGACGACCAGTTCCTTGCGCACCTGCGCCTTCGAATTGTGCGCGACCACGCCGTAAAGCAGCCCGGCAACGCACAGCATCGCCACCGCGAACAGGCCGGCATAGAGCACGGCCAGCCGCGTGCGCAGCTGACGGAAACCGAAGGGCCGGCGGAACAGCATCAGTAGCCCGATCCGGGATCGTGCGGCGGGGTCCGCATCGGCGTGACGAACCGCTCGGCATGAACCGCGCTCTCGGAGAGCACGGTGTTGCGCGAGACGCTGTTGCCGGGCGTGCGCAGATAGGGATGCCAGACCGATATCGTCACCGCGCCTGCCGGAATACCGTGCAGCACGACATGGCCGCTGGCGTCGGCCGTCTTCGCCCAGGGCGTGTCGACCACGTCGAGATAGGCGATCATGCGGTCGTGGATGTTGCAACCCAAAGGCACGATACCCGCCTTGTCGAACAGGACCGACTGGTTCTGTTGCTTGCTGGCCAGCTTGAGTTCAAATTTCTTGGCCGGCGAGAAAGAGTAGACGTGATGGCGGACCGGATCGTGGTTCATGAACATCACGCTCGCACCCGCCGGCACGGTCGAAACGAACGGGTGGAACTGAATATCCTGCTGGTCGATCATATAAGTGCCTGCCGGACGCGGCCGGGGGGTCGGCTGGCCGACCAGATGGACGGCGACGACCGCGCCCGCGATCGGCGCGCCGTCGGGCCCGTGGACCTGCACGTCGAGGTCGGCCGCGCGCACGGCCGCTGGCAGCGCCAGGGCGCTCCAGACGCAAAAAGTCGCGGCAATCCAAATACGCTGGCGTCGCATGAAGTAACCGGTAACACGGAAATCTAAGCAAAACCTAACCGCCGTCGCGATTTCCAGCATTAATCGCCGACTATGCCGCGCAACCGCAAGCTGAGGCGAAGGATATTCTCGTGCTGCCGGGGGGCGATGCCTTCGCGCAGGCGGGCTTCCCGCCGACTGTCGATATGCAATGCTTCTGCGAACAAGGTGGCGTGGCGGAGCAAGGACCAGCGCGCGGCGGCGGTCGCGGCCCAACCGGTCTCGTTATCGTCGGACAACACTTCGCTGCCATGGTTGCGCGTATCGAACGTCTCGATCCGCCCCGAAACCGATCCGGCCGCGGATCCCATCATCACTTGCCGCGTCGCGAGCAGGAAGACCGAGCGATAGCGCATATCGATCCAGCGCCGCCCCTCTGCACCCATCGGGAAACCCATGATCGTGGTGCCGTCGATCGCCTGCGTGGTCAGCCGCGTCTTGGCATCGAGATCGAGCGTCGCGCCGAGATGATCGAACCGCGTGCGCCAGCCCCACTGCTGCCCGGCGTCGACCGCTTCGGGATCGCCGCGATTGTCATAGTGGAAATATTGCAACTCGAATGGGCCGGGCGGTGCCCAGCTGAGCTTGGCATACCAGCCGACATGATGATCCAGATCGATCATTGGCCGTGTTGCGCCCGCCTGCGCCCCCCGCATGAAATCGTTCATGAACGGAAGCGGCTGAAAGCCGAACAGGGTCGCCTTCTCGTCGTGCAGTGCCCAGCCACGGAAGGTGAGCAAGGTGCCGGCGGTGTCGTTGAGTTCGAAGCCGGCGGCGGTCAGCGACAGGCGGTTGCCCGCGATGATCGTGCTGAACGTCGCCTCGACCCCGCCGACTTTCACCTCTTCGCCGATCCAGCTGTTGATTGCGGATGGCGTGATCGTTTCACGAACCGGCCATTCGCCGCCGCCATGCTCCAGGCTGACCTGCGGCCAGAAGATGCCTGCGCGCACGTTCAGACGGACATTGCCGAGCGGCAGCGGACGCCAGCGCAGATAGGCTTCGCTGACGTCGACTGCCTTATCCTGATCGTGCTGGGCAATGACCGAGACCAGCCCGCTCAGCGACCAGCCGAAATCGGGCTGCAGCACCAGGCCCGCCTCGGTGACATAGGGCCGCACGCGCAAGCCGTCGCCATGGGGGTTGCCGAAGCGGCCCTTGCCGGTGCCGCCATCGTCGAGCCAGCTGCGCGGCCCGTCGGCGGCGGCAAGATCGAGATTGGCGTAAGCGGTCAGCAGCCCCGTTTCGGGCGTGTCGGCGGCCAGAGCGGGAAAGGACGAGAAAGACAGAAGGGCGGCGCCCAAAAGGCCCAGCCGTCTCGAGGACGCGATAGGAGGCAAACTTGAACCCATTCTGCCGCCTTAGCCAAACATGGTTAAGACCGCTTTATCACGGAATGGGCTTCTGCCTAGCAGGTCCGATGCGGTCCTTTAGCGGCGCACGTCGAGCCCGCCCTCCAGAAAAGCGGCCAGATCGCGGCGGTTGAACAGGCTCGCATCGCCGGGCAGACTATGCTTGAGCGCGGTGAGCGCGAGCCCGGCCTGTGCCACATCCTCCAGCGCCATGTCTTCGAGCAGGCCATGCAATATGCCAGCCGCGAAACTGTCGCCGGCACCGATCCGGTCGACGATTCCGGACAGCAATATTTCTTCCGTCTGGAAGCCGCGCTCGGGCGTGTCGATGCGCGCGGAAATGCGGTGGTGGTCGCTATCCTCGACGTGGCGCGCGGTGGACGCCATCAGCCTGAGCTTGGGGAAAGCCTTGAACGCGGCTTCGGCCGCCTCGCGCCGGCGGTGCTCGCCCTCGCCCGAATAATGCTGATCGAGCAGCAGGCCGACGTCGCGATAATTGCCGAACAATATGTCGGCCTGGGCGACCAGGCGGGAGAGGGTCTCTTGCGGCTTGCCGTCCCAGGCATCCCACAATTTGCCGCGCCAATTGCCGTCGAACGAGATCGGAATATCGCGGCTGGTCGCGGCCTCTGCCGCCGCAAGCGCGACGCGGGTGCCGTTCGGCCCGAGCGCGGGGGTGATGCCCGACAGATGGAGACGGCCAGCGCCTTCAAGGACGCGGTCCCAACCCCAGCTTTCCGGCGGCGCCTCCGCGAAGGCGGAAAAAGCGCGATCGTAGATGACCTCGGTCGCGCGCAGGCCCGCGCCGGGCGTCACGAAATAGAGGCCCATCCGTCCCTCGCGGCGCTGGATCAGCCCGGTATAGACACCCTGCGCGCGCAGCGCCTTCACCGCCGCTTCGCCCAGCGGATTGTCGGGCAAAGCGGTGACCATCCGGGTCGAATGATCGAGCTGCGCCAGGCTGGTCGCGACATTGGCCTCGGCCCCCGCCACCCACACGTCGAGCTTGGCCGATTGCAGCAGCAATTCGCGGTTGGGCGGGGACAGGCGCAGCATGATCTCGCCGAAGTAGATGATCGGCTTGGTGGATGGCATCGTGCGGAGGAGCCTTTCGATTGTGCCGACCCTTCTAAGCGCCGACGGTCGGATACGGCAAATCAGCGGCGCGGATCGAAATCGGGATGCTGCGCGCGGACGTAGGCCGTCCAGGCGTCATGATCGTGGAAATCGAGGCCCCGGTCCCATGCCGCGCCCGAATAATAGACGAACGGCACGCCCGGCTTCTCGCGCAGGATGATCAGATAATTGTCGGCATCCTCGGTGATCTTCACCAGCGATTTGGG
>NZ_DATHFV010000146.1:0-19142 GCF_035317925.1 Sphingomonas sp. | reverse complement strand
AATTAAGCGGGTCGAGGACATCAACGCTGCGCGTCAGTCGCAGCTCCTGTTCGGCACGGCTAGCCCGGCCGGCGCTGGCGGGGCTATGTCCGGGTTGGCTGCTGGTGACGCGTCGGTCTCTTCACCAGCACCGCTAGCCGCGGATCCCGATCGGGACCCGAACGCGCAGTCGCGCAAGCTGGCATTTTCGGCCGCCGGCGACACGAGAGGTGATGTGAATCCCAATCGTGTGACTCCGTCCGTATCTCGCTACATGATCTCGGCGGGCAGCGTCATTCCGGCGAGCCTGATCACCGGGTTGAGATCTGATTTGCCAGGGCTGGTAACCGCCCAGGTCACCGAGAATGTGTTCGATTCCGCGACAGGGCACACACTGCTGATCCCGCAGGGCGCGCGCCTGATCGGCGCTTACGACAGCGTGATCGCATTCGGTCAGAGCCGCGCCCTGGTCGTGTGGCAGCGGATCGTCTGGCCGGACGGAAGCTCGATTCGGCTCGATAACGAACCCTCAACCGATCAGAGCGGGTATGGCGGCGTCGCGGACAAAGTCGATTATCACACGTGGGCGCTGCTCAAGGGTGTCGCCATTTCGACCTTGCTCGGTGCAGGCACCAGTTTCTCCCTGACCGGCGAAAGCGATCTGGTTCAGGCCATCCGCGAGTCCGCGCAGCAGAACGCCGCTAATGCCGGCAACCAGATCACGGCCCGCAATCTGCAAGTCCAACCGACGATCACGATCCGTCCGGGGTTCCGCATCGTGCTGCTGGTGCACCGCGACCTGGTTCTCAAGCCTTGGAACGGATGAGGGAGAACGCCAATGTCCGAACTCAGACTGCTTCGCTTACCTGACCGAACACCGGTCAAACTGACCATCGCGTTACTGCCGGAGGTGAATGATCGCCTGGTGCAATATGCGTACCTCTATCGCGAGTCCTATGGCTGCGCGGAATCCGTTGCCGATCTCGTGCCGGCGATGCTCAGCGCGTTCATGGACAGCGACAGGGCGTTTGCTCGCAGAAAGGTCGGGTCATGATGCGGGGATCGCGCCCAGCTGTTCATTTCGAGCTGGCGGAGGCCGACGGAAGGCAATTGCTCGAGCCGCTCACCGTTCGGGTGTCGCGAGCGGTGCAACTCTCCGGTTTGAGCCGTTCGCGTATCTACGAGCTGATCCAATCCGGAGATCTCGAAACGCACAAGGTCGGTCGGACCACCCTGATTCCGTATCGCAGTCTCAAGCATCTGGTGACGGGCCTGGATTGAGGGTGCCGCGCGCGATCGACGCGATCGCGATGTAATGCTTCCATCCTGACCAGCTCACGCGAGATGTACCGTGATCGATAGTAGTCGGCCGAGGCGCCGGTCGCGCCATCACCTTCTCTGGGCCTGCCGACAGAACTTGCCAAATCGGTTGTTCTTCCTGTTTCGAGGTTGATTGGCCGGTTAGGAGATGTTCTCTGGCGCTATGGACCAGGATCGGGACGGGTTGGACGCGTCGTGCTTCTGGAAGTAATGCAAACGCCTGCGCGCTCAATTGTTAAAAGTGTTCAGTGTGCGATGTGGAAACTATTTACTGCGGAGCTTGCAGCGATCAGAACGAGCGTAACCTGTGCGTTGACGTCGAGCGTGCTTTGATGGGGTAAAAGGTCGGATCGGGATAATCGGTCCGCATGTCGGCAAATCGCCATCGGGGGAGGGCGACGCTTCTCATGATCGACAGGATTATCGAGGACCTTGAGGCGCGCCTTGGCCCGTTGCGCGCGCGCATCGATCGCGCCGAGCTGTTGTTCATCGAAGACCTGTTCAATGGTGTCGCCGTCCTCCCCGACGACGTTGTCGCCTTTCACGTCGACGGCGAGGTCGACCCTGCGGGCAAGCTCGACAATGTCAGCCCCGGCCTGTCGTTCAGATGGTCGAGCCTCGGGGTCGAGCGATTCGCCAATGGCGACCGGCTCCGTAAATCGGTCCGTGACTTCCTCGGCGAACATCCCGACAAGCTGGTCGCGAAACTTGGCGACTCAGAGCTGCTGATCAGCGCGCCCGACCCGGCTGATCGCGCGGCGCTCGCCGGGGTTTTGTCGAAAGGCGTCACCTTTCTCAAATCCGACAGCCTCAACGCACTTAACAAATTCCGCGACGATATCGAAGCCAGCTGCAACGACCTCGCCGCCACGGTTGCCCGCAGCCCCGGCGGGTTCGGGATGCTCGATCTGGCGAGCTTCATCGAAAAGCTGACGGGCGCCGATTTCGGTCTGATGCATTTGTCGAATCTGGGCCAGAGCAACCGCGCTCTGACTGTGCTGACTACATCGTCTTCGGCGGAAGCATTGCGCGAATTGTCTCGCTTCATCGGTCTTGAGGACGAGGCCTTACTGGCCAAGCCCGGCGGCGATGATCAGCCGTTCCCGGCGGTTTCGCTGCCCCAAACGATCGGCGCGGAAATGATTGGTAACGCGGCCGTCTGGGGCAAGCCGCTTGCGAGCCTTACCGCCTCGGGAAAGCGCATTCTGATCCTTCCCATCACCCGTCCGCTTGTGCGGCGTGAATTCCCCGAGGAGTCGGGGGGGATTGCCGCCGCCGACATCCTGTTCACCTTCGTCGACACGCTCGATCAATGGCTAATGGAGGTGCTGAAGGCGTGCGTCGATACCTTCTCCTCCTATCGGTATGGCACGCGTCGCTTCAATCTGCTGGCTCAGCTTCAAGCCTATCAAGAACCGGAGGTCGTCGAGACGCTTGACCCGGTCGGGTCGGCGCTGCCGTTCGGTCGCCTCGACATCGAGACGGTCCTGAATGAGGTCTTGTACACGACCTCCGCCCATAGCGTATCGCTGCGCCTTTACGATCCGGCGACCCGCTCTTTGGTAGTCGAGGCCTCGGCGGTCGGCGCCTTCGACGGTGCCGAAGTGCAATTGGCCCCGCCGGCAATCGCGATCAAGGGCAACGAGCATACGAGCGTCGTGGTCTTTACCTTCCTGCGCGGCACGCGCGACATGCCCTATGTCTATCTCAAACGAATAACGCCACCGGTCACGCGGACCTATGGCGGTCGGACCAAGACCGATCACCGCACCTACATTCCGCCCGAATATAAGACGCAAGGTCTCGAAATCCCCCTGCTGACCCGTACGCTGACCCGCAGCGAAATCTGCTTCACCCTGCAACAGGGCAGACTCGCCTTCGGCACGCTTAATATCGAGGCACCTTTCCCGGCCGCGTTCGATCAGGATATCGACTATCTCAAGCTCATCGCGAGCGCGCTGGAGAGCACCTATCGTTCGCTTCGCCAGCGGATCGACGGACGGTGGCTGATCGCTAACGCCGCCCGCTCGGATTCTGTCCATCAGCTGTGGCAGTATCAGGAGGTCGGAACCTTCTTCAGCGAGGAGCAGAATCAGGTTTTGCGGGCGATCTTTCCGCCCCGGTCCGAGCATGCGCTCGCTGGGCGCCAGAAGCTTTCAAAGCTTCCCGGCCGACTGCTCGCTTGGGTCAATACCCGCTACGAGGATTCGCTGCAGGAACAGGTCCTCAATATGCTCAAGTTCGATCATGTGTCGGACATTGCGGTCAGCGCCCTGTTCGCGGAATCTGCGCACGTAATCGCGCGCAACATCATCCAGAACGCGGTCAAGCATGGCGAGCCCAGAACCGATCTGATTTTCTTCGACGATCGCGCGTGGTTCGGCGCACGCGCCACGCCATGCCTGCGCATCCATTATCGCGCGAGCACCGAGATCACCGCCGATGTCGTTGATCTACTGGGGGCAGCGCCGATCCTCCACGATGACAGCGATCGGGTCGGTTACGGTATGTACAATGTCGGTCTTTTGACGCGCCTGCTCGGCGGCAGCCTTTACGTCTCGCGTGACCAAGCCAGCTCCCATCTGACGATCGACGTTCATCTGCCCCTTCCGGAGACGAATTGATGAAGAGTCTGCGCGCGATTTTTATCGACGACGATAGCAAGATGGCGGCCGAGTTGAGGCCGCATTATGCGAGCTTCTTCGAGGCATGCGGGTACCAAGCCACGTTTTTCGATGCCAAGGGCGAGGGTGCGGCGCGTAAGCTGATTGATGCCGAAGACCCGCATATTTTAGTTTGCGATCTCGGATTCGACACCGATTTTTCCGGTTTGCACACGATCCGCACGTTGCGCGGTTCGTATCCCGACCTGTTCGTCATCGGCACGTCCCGCGGGGATTATCGCAGCGAGGTGATCGATTCCCGCCAGCCCAGCTTCCACATGTTCATCGACAAGAAGGCGCTGCTTGGCGGGAAACAGAAATATCTGGAATTGTCCCAGCGGCGCTTCCTCGATGCGTTCAAGCTCGAGACCGCGGTCCGGATCACCAACCTCGATGCGATGACCGGAGACCTGCTCAAAGCGGGGCCTAAGCGTGAATTGGTCTCGCTTATCCGCCAGGTGATGTTCTGCGGGCACGAACCGGACGATCTCATGCACCCCGACGAAGTGACGCTCGAACCGATGGCCGGAGGTCTGTCGGGGAGTTGGGTGTTCAAGATGATCTCGCGCAACAGCAAGAGCGGGATCACATGCGTGCCGGCGGTGCTGAAGGTATCTGCGCTCGAATATGCGCAGCAGGAACTCGACAACTATCACCGCTTCGTCAAATGGGGCCTGCCTTACACTTGGCGCGTCGATCTGCTCGGCTCGGGCACTACCAAGAGCTACGGCGCGATCGCTTACTCCTTCATCCTCAGCGATCTTCAGAAATTCGAACCGCTGACCGATGCGCTCCGCAAATGCGAGGACAGTCGCGTCGCGGCGGTGATCGACACCCTATTCAGTCCCGACATGCGCCGCTGGTACGGCGATCCCTTGATCCGCACCGAAAAGAACATCGTCGAGCGGTATGTCGGCCGCTATTTCCGCGGCGCCGAGGCGCAATCGATCTCGGAAGCGAAGTTCCTTGAGGTTGCCCAAAAGGCGTTCAAGGCGCACTTGGTCGGATCGTCCGTCATGGTGGGCGCGCGCAAGTTCGACAATCCTGGAGCAGTCCTGTTCGGCTTCCCGATGGGGGAATATCGCAGCTGCATCTGCCATGGCGATCTCAACAGCAACAACGTGATGCTGGCCGCGAACGAACAAACGATCTTCATCGACTTCCAGGAAACCGGCCGCGCGCACGTCTTCGAGGATTTCGTGACGATGGAGGCCAGCATTCGCCTTTATCATGGCGAAGATGGATTGCACGGGGATCGCTTGCTCGAAGCCGATATGGCGGTCGGCGATGGCCAGGATATCGCGGGATTGGGGGCCGGGCATAAATTAATCGCGCAGATCCGCCGGCTTGCACGCAAGAACTTCCCAAATGAGAATTTCACAACCTATTATTATGCCGCGGCCGCGTTCCATTACCGGCTGCTGCGCGTCGCCAACCTGACCGATGGTCAAACTGAGCGGGTCGTCGCCGCCGTGCTCGCCAATCTTAGCGCATTGATGCGGTCCCGCGGTCGAAACAGCTGCTGATCGGGACGTGCCGGACAATCCGAGTAGGCCGGCGGCGAGCGGCTTTAAAGCGAGATTCGATGCCGCTCGACGTCGCTCCGTACCTTGCGCGCTCCGGCTCGGTCGACGCCAAAATCAACTTTATGTTGAAACTCACCGTCTATTCGCACATTTAAAGTGACGTCACGGGCGTGAGCGTCCGCAACCGAACGACCACGGAGGGTCAGATGGCGACAGCTCAGTATAAGGTGCTCCCGCGGCGCAAGCTCGCGGCACGGCCTCAGGCTGACCTCGACATGAAGGCCACCCGCGCGGAACTCACCGAACGTTACAAGAAGACGCTCGAATATCTTGGCCGCTGAGCCGGAGCCACGCTGGATAACCTACGAAGAGGTTTGCGAGACCCAGCTCGAGCAGCTTGATCGTTTCGGCGGTATTTACGGCATCAAGGACGAGGGCCTTGTCGAGAGCGCCGTCTTTAACCCGATCAACGCCTATCTTTATGAAGGCGAAACCGACATCCTCGCTCTGGCAATCCGCCTCGGCGCGGCGATCGCGCGCAACCATGGCTTCAACGACGGCAACAAGCGGACGGCGGCCGTCTCGCTGCTGACCTTTCTGCGCGCCAACGGCTTCGACCTCGACATGCCCGACGACACGTTGCTCGGGCGGATGCTCGAGGCCGTGCTTTGCGATGATATGACCGAGGAAGAGTTCGCCGATCATATCATCGACAACATCGCCGAACTCTGACCGGTCTCACACGCCGCTCGGCTCGATAAGGGTCCGCACGGACAAAAAAGATACCGCATCCGCAACGAACACCGTTAGGTTCCCGCTCAGGGGGGACTGCCAATGCTAAGCCGTATCGAATCTGCCTATCTGGGATTGCTGCGGATCGTCATCCTGGTCGTTGCCACCATCGCATTGCTGGCATGCGCGATCACCCTGGCCCTTTCGGCGTCGCCGATACTCCGGCTGACCGGGTTAACGGCACCGCCTCCGAGCGATAGCGCGAACCTCGGTGGGTTCATCGCGGAGAAGCGCATCCAGGACACGCAGCCGGCGGAAAGCGCGGCCAGCGACGCGCCATCGGTGCCGTCGGATCTGACGGCTGCGGCGCGCAATTTCCTCGATTATCTCGCACGGCAGGGTGGGCCGAAAACCGATGCCAATCTAAAGGGTATCACCGACGAGCTCCGCCAATCCTACGCACAGATCCCGGTCGACGTGCAGGAAGGGTATCCGGCCAGCGTCAAAAGCCTCACCGAGCAGTTGCTCAAATCAAAGGGCAAACAGCTTAATCCCGGCCGGCTTGAGGAGTTGGTGAACTGGCACCGCGACCGGTATGTGGCCGACCGCCAGGAAGACGTCACACGCAAGCTTGCCGACGGCATCGCCTTTTTCGAGAGGCTCAAAGTTGCGTCGGGCGCCTTCATCGCCTTCATCATGATTGTCTTCGTGTTCCTGTTTGTGAAGGTCGAACGCAGCCTGAGGCTGGTCCGAACGGTACGGGCCGATACCGATGCGTAGCTGTCTGGTGCTCGTCGCGACGCTGGTGCTCGCCGGCTGCAACCAGCCGCACAAGGAGGAGGCGATCGACACTACGCTTCCCGACGCCGCGCCGCCTGCAACAATGACCACGCCCGAGCCACAAAGCGAGCTTGGCGCGCAGGGCGAAAATCTGTCGGATATGGCCGATCCGGGGCCGGCACCGACAGATGCCGACCAACCGGTCGAGCAGGCCGACCTTGCCCATGGACCAAACGTGAGCGGCATCTCGTCCTTGGTCACCAACGACGATTATCCGCCGGCGGCGCTGCGCGAAGGCCGCGGCGGTCTCACCAACGTCAGCTACCAGGTCGATCCACACGGTCGGATCGTCAATTGTCAACTCGTCGACGGGTCGGGCTCCCCCGATCTGGACGATGCCCTCTGTCGGCTTTTGACCCGGAGGGCGCGTTTTTCACCCGCGACCAACGAACTCGGCGAGCCGATCCTCAGCGAACCGCAGGATTACACCCTGCGCTGGAACCCGCCATCGGGCGAGTGAGTGGAAAAGTCGGCGTGAGGCCGATCAAAAGCCTGCACACGACATGAGACCATCGCGGTTGGCCAATGAGGTATGAGGGATGACCAGCTGCTATTTCATTCCGCCGGGCCAGTTCTTTCATTGGGAGCTCTCCGCACTTCGCGATGCTTATGAAGGCGCCGTCTGGCGGCCGCGTGAGCGCTGGCACCGGGCCGAGCAAGCGCATCGGCAGCTGGGCGTCGACATTGAATCGTTCGGCGGCGAGATTGAACAAGAGCGGTGGGATCGCCTAGCACAGGAAGACGCACTCGACGGCGAAATGCGTGCGGTCGAGCGCACGCTGGAGTTGATCCGGCATGCCTTTACGATCTCGCTTTTCCATTTCTGGGAACGGTGGATCGTCCAGGAAATGCGCATGGAGCTGATGTACCGGAAGGACGTGGCCGATCCGGACAAAGAAAAGCGTCTGCGTGAGATGCGATATCGTCACGATCGCGTCGTCGGCTTCCTTCGCCGCCATGGCCTCGCGCCCGATCCAAGGGGGCTCAGGACACTTCAGCTGGTTGCGAATATCGCCAAACATAGTGGCGGGCACGACGATGCCGAACTGTTCATGCTTCGTCCCGACGTGTTCGAGGAGCGCAAACTCGGAACCCGCGGGACGATATACGAACTGCGGTTGAGCGACGCGTTCGTAGACGAGATGTTTGGCCTAGTATCGTCGGTCGGCCCGTCGCTCGCGCGGGACGATTCGGCACAGCCGGATGGCCGATCGTAGGTGCGCGTAGGTCGCGTCCTTGCGACTGGACACGAGCGGCCGGGTCACGCGACCAGTCGCGGCGGTAATGCGAGCGGCTCGGCCGGGTGACCGAAGGCAGGCCGGCCGGTTGGCGCGTGCGCACGCGCAGTCGTCGGTGGCACCCGGTCGCGCAACTGCTCGAGATAGTCCGACCAGAACTAAATCATGTGGACGCGCTCGGCCCAAAATTCGGCGCGCATATAGACGCGCCGGACCGAATTCTTGTCCTAGTGCGCGAGCTGGCGCTCGATCGCGTCGGGATTGAACAGCCCGGTCTCGTTCAAGAGGCTATCGGCCATCGACCGGAAGCCGTGCGCGGTCATCTCGTGCTGCGCATGGCCGAGCGCGCGCAAAGCAGCGTTGATCGTATTTTCCGACATCGGCCGCAGCGGCGAGCGGAAGGAGGGAAAGAGATATTTCCCGCTGCCGGTTATCTCCCACAATTCAAGGATCTTGGCCTGGACCTGGCGCGACAGCGGCACACGCAGCGGGATGCGCCACTTCATCTTCTCCTCCGGAATGTCCCAAATCGCATCGCTTGCCCCAGCGGCGCTACTCTGGGTGTTGCGGCCGCAGCTTGGTCCGGCCGTAACGTGGATGCGCGCACGTCAGCTCCAGGGAAGGCGGTGATGAGAGCGGCGACCTTCACGAACTGATCCCCGAAGGGAGGCAGGTCGCGCAATTCCAGCCGCAAAGTTTCCCACTCCTTTTGCGCGCGCTTGCTGACCTCGGGATTGTCGAGCGAGTCGGCGTTCGGGTCGATGCCGCGGGACCGGCACTTATCGACCAACGTCGTCAGGATTTTGGCCCGCGAGGCGTCGTCGATCGTGTTGGTTTCGATGAGATAGGCGATGTCGAACACGTCCTGCCGTCGGTTGCGCTTTCGGATCGGTTGCTGGAGCAGGGCCCGAAACTTCTCCGCGATCAGCTCTTCGAGCGTGAAAGCCTGGACGGCGACCTCGGGCTTTTCAAGATAGAGATCCTGGAAAGCATACACTTGGTCGCGGAAGCTGATCTCGATGTAGAGGGTGCGCGACGCTCTGCCTTCGGCGAGGGCGACCTCCTGGGTGGTGCCGCGCTCGGCCGATCCAACGCGCAGTTCGAGAGCGGGGAAATCGGCGCCTTCGAAATTGTCCGACCGCGGATAGCGTTTGATTCCCTGCACCCGGCATCGCAGGTCGAGATAGCCCAGTTTGATCGCGGCTGGTTCGAGTTTCGCGTCCAGCTCCGTCTTGAGGAGCGTTTCAAATCCATCGGGCGGCACAAGCGATGTAAAATCGACGTCGCCGGTCACGCGATTGGAGCCGAAGGCGATCGCCATCAGCGTCCCGCCTTTCAGGACGAGGGTCTCCTGCAGGGATTTTGACAGGCCGATCGCTGCGAGGACAATCTCGGTGACCTGACGATCGCGATGCAATTGAGGGTCGGCCCGGGCCTTCTCGACCCAGCCGCGGATATCAACGTCAACGGTTTCGACAGGCTCGTCGGCGGGGTCAGACATTTAGGGCCATCATCCATTTTGCCGAGAAGCGGCTGCCATATTCTGCGTGCGGGTCAAGTTTGCGCGACCCGCCGCGTTGGGCAAAGCCGTGCCAGCGCTCGACTTGCGGTATCCGGATATCGAGCAGCTCATCGAAGATATAGCCGGCCCGCACGTAAATGATCGGGCTGTCGAAGGCGTCGACCGCGCCGGCGATCTCCTCCACCCAATCCTCGGCGTGGCGCTCGAAGGTCTGGAGGACATGCTGGATACCACCGCACAATGCGGGCTCGTCGAGCATGTCGACAAACACGCGGCCGACGTTCGCGATGCGGCTGCTGTTGTCGGCGATGTCGGTCGGACGGGCGGGGTGCTTGGTTTCATGCAAGCTGATGGGGCGGCGGCGAATGACGCTCTGCAAGCCGATGCGGATGAGGGGCGGGGGCCGTTCGATCACGCTTGCCTCGCTATAATCCTCCGCCATCCGCTGTGTTCGCATCTGGGTCCAGAGGGCCCGCGCCGGTGTCGTCATGTGCAGGGCCTCTGGCGCACGGTCGGTAAATCCATAGCGCTGCATCGCGGACAGATGAGAAATATAGGCGAAGGGGTCGACGAGGCAGATCGCCTGCTCCGCGCTTGCCGCAGTCAGCGACTGCACGAATTGCCAGACGCCCGTTTTGAAATCCTCATCGGGCGCCAGGGTGCGCTTTTTCATGAGCGTGTAGATCATGGCGCGCAGCTGGGAATGCCCCCAATGGGTCGGCATGCGCGTGATGGGCCGTCCCTTGTAGCTGCCGCTCTCCAGGATCGGACGCACGAGGGCGTAGAGCGAATATTCGGTAACCACGGGAGGGTTGGTTTCCTCCAGTAACTGCACGATCGCTTGGCCGAGATAGAGTGCTGGCATCGAAGTGTTGAACCTCATACGTCCTGAGGACGTATGAGGTTCAACACATGGTTGGTCAAGTGGTTTCGGCGGCCGCGTGGGAAATTCGTGCTTGACCATCACTGTATTAGATGACATACGTCCTAAGGACGTATGTCATCTAATACTAAACTGACCTGCGGCTTTTTAAGCGCTGCGTCAGCCGGCCTCGCCAATCAATCAGTCATGCGCAAGATGCGCCATCGACGACGGCCCAGGTCCGAAGGTGGGGCGCGTGCCCTGCGCAGCGGCGCTGCTGCGTACGGGCGGCAGGTCGTCGCACAACTGCTCGAGATAGTCGGACCAAAATTGCATCATCCGTACGCGCTCCGCCCAGAACTCGGCGCGCATGTAGATTCGCCGGACCGAATTCTTGTCCTGGTGCGCAAGCTGGCGCTCGATCGCGTCCGGATTGAACAGGCCGGTCTCGTTGAGCAGGCTGTCCGCCATCGAGCGGAAGCCGTGCGCGGTCATTTCGTCCTGGGCATAGCCGAGCGCCCGCAAGGCGGCGTTGATCGTGTTTTCCGACATCGGCCGCAGCGCCGAGCGGAACGACGGAAACAGATATTTTCCGCCGCCGGTGATCTCCCACAATTGAAGGATCTTGGCCTGGACCTGGCGGGAGAGCGGGACGCGCAGTGGAATGCGCCGCTTCATCTTCTCCTCCGGAATGTCCCAATAGGCCTGTTCCCAGTTGATCTCTTCCCACGCCCAGCGCCGCAGTTCGCCGGGGCGCACGAAGACGTGCGGGCTCACCTGGAGTGCAATGACCGTGATTGCATGGCCGGTATAATGCTCGATCCGGCGCATGAGGGCGCCAGCCTCTTCCGCTTTTGTGATGGCCGCGATGTGGGTCACGATCGGCGCCGCGATCGCGCCACGCAGATCGCCGGCCGGATTGTCCTTCAGCCGCCCAGTATGGATAGCGTAACGAAACACACGCCCGAGCACGCTGCGCATCCGCCGCGCGCTTTCGCGGCGGCCGGCCCCCTCGAGTTTGCGCAGCGCCGCAATACAGTCCGGCGGCGTGATGTCTGTGACAGGCATGGTCGCCAGCGTCGGGTATGCGATATCGAGCAGCCAGCGGATCTTGCGCAACGTGATCGGCGCGAGCGCTTCGTCCTCGCACTTACGGTACCATTCCTCGGCGATCGCGCGGAACGTGTTGGCGGCCGCGATTTTGGCGACGTCGCGCGCTTTCTTCTTGAGCTGGGCCGGATCTAGGCCCGCCGCGACGTTGCGCCTCGCCTCATCGCGTCGCGTGCGGGCGTCCGCCAAGGACACGCTCGGCCACTGGCCGAGGTGCAGGGTCTTCTGGCGACCAACGAAACGGTAGCGAAAGCGCCACAGTTTTGAGCCGTTGGTTTGGACGGTAACGAAGAGCCCGTCGGCGTCGGCCAGATTGTATGGCTTGGGCGCGGGCTTGGCGGAAGCGATCCGGATATGCGTGAGCATTGTGTTGCTGTTCCAGCTTTTGCCGGAAGCGCTCAGCAGCAACAATATCAGCAACGGGGCTGTTGCTCTTGTGCTGGATTCCGCTGGACGGTCCCGGACGTTTTGCCGGCGATTCTCGGGCAAAAAGGCTAGGGAAAACAGCCGCTTGCTGGACATTCCCGGACGTTACCGGAAAAGGCCACTGGTGCCCAGAAGAGGACTCGAACCTCCACGCCCTTACGAGCGCCAGCACCTGAAGCTGGTGCGTCTACCAATTCCGCCATCTGGGCACGGGGTAGGGGGCGCGCTTTAGGGGCCGGGCTCGCGGCTTGTCAACCAACGTTCGGGCGCTTGCATGGAAAGAGGCGCGGGGGCATGGGCACAGCATCACGCGCGCTTGAGGAATAAGACGGATGGACGAGCTGGTGGTGCTGTTCGGTGGCGGAGGTTTTCTCGGCCGCTATGTCGCGCAGGAACTGCTGCGGAGCGGCGCGCGCGTGCGCATCGCCGAACGCGATCCGCTCGACGCCTTCTTCCTGAAGCCCTTGGCTCCGCTCGGCCAGGTACAGTCGATCCGCGCCGATATCACCAAGCCGGAAACGTTGGCCGCCGCCGTCCATGGCGCGACCGCGGTCGTCAATCTGGTCGGCCTGCTCAAGGGCAAGTTCCAGGCGGTCCATGTCGACGGCGCGGCCAATGTCGCCAAGGCGGCGGCTGCCGCGGGCGTCCAGCGGCTGGTGCAGATTTCGGCGATCGGTGCCGATCCCGCCGCCGAATCTGCTTATGCCCGCACCAAGGGTGAGGGCGAGCAGGCGGTGCGCGCGGCCTTCCCCGGCGCGACCATCATCCGCCCGTCGATCCTGTTCGGGCCGGAAGACGGCTTCGTGAACAAATTCGCCGGCCTGATCTCGAGGGCGCCGGTGCTGCCGGTGATCCGTCCCAATGTGCGCTTCCAGCCGGCCTGGGTGGTCGACGTTGCGCGCGCGGTCGGCAAGGCGGCGTTGTCGCCGGCGCTGGCGGGTAAGAGGTTCGAACTGGGCGGGCCGCAGGTGCTCTCGATGCTCGAACTGCATCACTGGATCGCAGACGCGATCGCGCACAAGCCGAGCTTCGTCGCTGTGCCCGATCCGGTCGCAGCCGCGATGGCGCGGTTCGGCTTCCTGCCCGGCGCGCCGATCACCTGGGATCAGTGGCTGATGCTCCAGCATGACAATGTCGTTGCGGACGGCGCCAAGGGCTTCAGTGCGCTCGGCATCGCGCCGACGCCGCTCGCCGCGGTCGCACCGAGCTGGCTGGTGCGCTATCGCCGCCACGGCCGCTTCAGCCTTACCGCCGCCTGAGCGCGGCGCAGGTGGATATCGCGACCCCGATTGTCCTCGGCATCGTCGAGGGCCTCACCGAATTCCTGCCCGTCTCCTCGACCGGCCATCTGATCCTCGCCACCAAATTGCTCGGCTACGACGCCGCCAAATGGGAAGTGTTCAACATCGTCATCCAGCTGGGCGCGATCCTGGCGGTGGTGGTGCTCTACTGGCGGACCTTCTGGGCGGTGCTGCAGGGGCTGGTGCGGCGTGATGCGACCGCGGTCCGTTTCACCCGCAATATCCTCGTCGCCTTCATCCCCGCCGCCGTGATCGGCATGGCGCTCCACAAGAAGATCGAGAGCCTGCTCGGCAATGCTTTGGTGGTGGCGGTGGCGCTGATCCTGGGCGGTATGGCGATCCTCGCGATCGAATGGCGCGTGAAGAAGGGGCATGTGGTCGGGGTGGCGGAGATACCGCTCAAGACCGTGATCGGCATCGGCTTCATCCAATGCCTCGCGATGATCCCCGGCGTCAGCCGTTCGGGCGCGACCATCATGGGCGCGCTCAGCCTGGATGTGGAGCGCCGCACCGCCGCCGAGTTCAGCTTCTTCCTCGCCATCCCGACGATGCTCGGTGCCACGGTCGTCCAGCTCGCCTCGCATCGCCACGAACTGACCGCGCCGGGCGCGGTCGGGCTCGGCACGATCGGGATCGGCTTCATCGTCGCCTTTGTCGTGGCGCTGGCGGTGATCAAGGCTTTTGTCTCGGTCGTAACCAGGCACGGCTTCGCGCCGTTTGCCTGGTACCGAATCGTCGCCGGATCGGCTGCCTTGTTGTGGATCCTCCAGGGATAGGACCGGAGCGGAACAATTTGTTGTACTAAAATTGCGTGTCACCGCATAAAACCACCAAAGCACCCTAAAACTAGGATAGTATCACTGTCCTATATCGCATTTTACGCGTGACTCGGCCCTGTCGCTCCATCAAGGGGGCGGCGGAGATCACGCATATGGCAGGCATGTTGAGCTTCCCGTCCGTCGGACAGGATTATCCCGAAAAGCGCGCCGCCGGCGAACGCGCCGGCGATTTCGCCGAGATCGCGCGCGCCTATCAGACCGCCAAGGCGGAGGAGCAGTCGTCGCGCTGTTCGCAATGCGGCGTGCCGTATTGCTCGACCCATTGCCCGCTCCACAACCATATCCCCGATTGGCTGCGCCTGACCGCCGAAGGGCGGCTGCGCGAGGCCTATGAGCTCAGCAACGCGACTTCGACCATGCCCGAGATTTGCGGCCGCATTTGCCCGCAGGATCGGCTGTGCGAAGGCAATTGCGTGATCGAATTCTCCGGCCACGGCGCGGTCACGATCGGATCGGTCGAGAAGTTCATCACCGACACCGCGTGGGAAGAGGGCTGGGTCGAGCCGCTCACGCCCGGGCCGGATCGCGGCCAGTCGATCGGCATCATCGGCGCGGGCCCGGCGGGGCTGACCGTTGCCGATCTGATGCGCGCCAAGGGGTACGAGGTCCACGTCTATGACCGGCACGACCGGATGGGCGGTCTGCTGACCTACGGCATCCCCGGCTTCAAGCTGGAGAAGCATATCGTCATGCGGCGGGTCGACCGGCTGGCCGACGGCGGCGTGATCTTCCATTCGAATTTCGAGGTCGGCCGCGACGCCTCGCTCGAGGAGTTGCAGGCGCGCCACGACGCGATCGTGATCGCGACCGGCGTCTACAAGCCGCGCGCGATCAAGGCGCCGGGCGTCGGCGCTGCCGGTGTGGTGGAGTCGCTCGATTATCTGACCGCATCGAACCGCAAGGGGTTCGGCGACGATGTGCCCGGCTTCGATGACGGCACCTATAATGCGCTCGGCAAGCATGTCGTCGTCATCGGCGGCGGCGACACCGCGATGGATTGCGTGCGTACCGCCGTGCGGCAGGGCGCGGCCTCGGTCCGCTGCCTCTATCGCCGCGACCGCGCCAACATGCCGGGCTCGCAGCGCGAGGTGAAGAATGCGGAGGAGGAGGGCGTCGAGTTCGTCTGGCTGTCCGCGCCCGAAGCCTTCCACGGCACCGACAAGGTCGCGGGCGTCCAGGTCGCGAAGATGCGGTTGGGCGACCCGGACGCTTCGGGCCGCCGTGCGCCCGAGCCCGATCCGGGCTCCGAATATCGGCTCGATGCGGACCTGGTGATCAAGGCGCTCGGCTTCGATCCCGAGGAATTGCCGCGCCTGTTCGATGCGCCCGATCTGTCGGTCACGCGCTGGGGCACGGTGCGGGTCGATCACAAGACGATGATGACCAGCCTCGACGGCGTGTTCGCCGCCGGCGACATCGTGCGCGGCGCGAGCCTGGTGGTGTGGGCGGTGCGCGACGGCCGCGACGTCAGCGACCGCATGCATGAGTATCTGAAGGTCAAGGCGAAGGCCGGGAAGGTGGCGGCGTGAACATTTTGATCCTGGCTGCTGCAGTAGCCGCGACTCCCTCGGCGCCCGTTCCGGTGCCGCCTATGGCGACGACCGTGCCGGCCGCCCCGCTCAAGACGGTCGACCCGGCGGCGCTCGCTTCAGCCAGAAAGCTGATCGGGATGCTGCACCTGGATCAAACCATCGATCGCATGATGGGGTCGCTGGTTCCGGTGATGACCGACGCCGTGTTGGGTGAGCTCGATCATAATGAAGCAACCCAGGCCACCATGCAGAAGATGGAGAGCCAGCCGAACGGTCGCGCGCGACTGACGGCGATCTTTGCCGAAGAATTCCTGAAGTCCTTCCGTATGCGTTATCCGGCGCTGCTCGATGGCGCAGCGCGCGAATATGCCGCTGTGTTCACGGCGACGGAGCTGGATCAGGTCATCGCTTTCTACAGCTCGGGCACGGGGGCGAAATTCCTCGTGGTGTCGCCGCAGCTCCAGCAGTCGGTCGGGGCCGCGAGCAGCCAGCTCGGCCGAGAGGCCGGCATGGAGGCCGGTCTCCGCGCGATGCAGCGTGCGGGCCAGGAATTGATCCCCTCTGACAAGACGGTCTCTTGACGATGCGCGACTTGGAAACCCCCGCCCCCATGATGGCCAGCGAATCCGAACGCGACCGCATCGCCCGCGAGGGCATGTACCGCCCCGAATTCGAAGGCGATGCCTGTGGTGTCGGCCTTGTCGCAGCGACCGACGGCAAGGCGTCGCGGCGCGTCGTCACCGCCGCGATCGATGCGTTGAAGGCGGTGTGGCATCGCGGCGCGGTCGATGCCGACGGCAAGACCGGCGACGGCGCCGGCATCCATGTCGATCTGCCCGCGCGCTTCTTCGACGATGCGATCGAATCCGCCGGCCACACGCCGCGCCCGAACCGGCTGGCGGTCGGCATGATCTTCCTGCCGCGCACCGATCTCGGCGCGCAGGAGACCTGCCGGACGATCATCGAGAGCGAGGTGATCGACTTCGGTTATACGATCTATGGCTGGCGCCAGGTGCCGGTCGACGTGTCGTGCATCGGCGACAAGGCGATGCTGACGCGGCCCGAGATCGAGCAGATCATGATCGCCGGGCCGATGCCCGACGAGGAAAGCGCGGCCGAGTTCGAGAAGAAGCTGTATCTCGTCCGCCGGCGGATCGAGAAGAAGCTGATCGAGGCGCAGGTCCAGGGCTGCTACATCTGCTCGCTCAGCTGCCGCTCGGTGATCTACAAGGGCCTGTTCCTCGCCGAGGAATTGTCGGTCTTCTATCCCGATCTGAAGGACGAGCGCTTCGTCAGCCGGGTCGCGATCTTCCACCAGCGTTATTCGACCAACACCTTCCCGCAATGGTGGCTGGCGCAGCCGTTCCGGTGCCTCGCGCATAACGGCGAGATCAACACGATCCGCGGCAACAAGAACTGGATGAAGAGCCACGAGATCAAGATGGCCAGCCTCGCGTTCGGGGCGCATTCGGAAGACGTGAAGCCGGTGATCCCGGCGGGCGCGTCCGACACCGCCGCGCTGGACGCGGTGTTCGAGACGATCTGCCGTTCGGGCCGCGACGCGCCGACCGCCAAGCTGATGCTGGTGCCGGAGGCGTGGCAGGACAGCGATCTGCCGCAGCCGGTCGAGGATATGTACAATTACTTCGCCTCCGTGATGGAGCCGTGGGACGGCCCCGCCGCGCTGGCGATGACCGACGGCCGCTGGGTCGTGGCGGGCGTCGACCGCAACGCGCTCAGGCCGTTGCGCACGCTCCGCACCGCCGACAACCTGCTGATCGTGGGTTCGGAAGCGGGCATGGTGGTGGTGCCGGAAAGCTCGGCGATCGCGAAGGGCCGGCTGGGGCCGGGCCAGATGATTGCGGTCGATCTGGAGGAGGGCCGTTTCTACGAGGATGCCGAGGTCAAGGCGCGGATCGCCGCCGAGGCGCCTTATGGCGAATGGGTCGCGGGCTTCCGCACGATGGCGGATCTGCCCGTGCCCGAAGGCGAGCATCTGCCGCAATGGACGCGCGCCGAACTGATCCGCCGCCAGATCGCGGCGGGCCAGACGATGGAGGATATGGAGCTGATCCTCGCGCCCCAGGTCGAACAGGCCAAGGAAGCGATCGGATCGATGGGCGACGATACGCCGCTCGCGGTCATTTCCGACAAGCCGCGGCTGATCAGCCACTTCTTCCGCCAGAACTTCAGCCAGGTCACCAACCCGCCGATCGACAGCTTGCGCGAAACCCGCGTGATGAGCCTGAAGACGCGGTTCGGGAACCTCGCCAACATCCTCGATACCGACGCGCAGCAATCGGGCGTGCTGGTGCTGGATTCGCCCGTGCTGACGTCGCGCGAGTGGACCAAGCTCAAGACCTATTTCGGGTCGGCGCACGCGACGATCGACTGCACTTACCCGGTGGACGAGAGCCCCGACGCGCTGCGCCAGGCGATCACGCGCGTGCGGCGCGAAGCCGAGCAGGCGGTGCGCGAGGGCAAGAGTGAGCTGTTCCTGACCGACGAGCATGTCGGGCCGGAGCGCATCTCGATCGCGATGGTGCTGGCGGCGGCGGCGGTGCACACGCACCTCGTCCGCCAGGGGCTGCGCTCCTATGCGTCGATCAACGTGCGGTCGGCCGAATGCCTCGACACGCATTATTATGCGGTGCTGATCGGCGTCGGCGCGACCACGGTGAACGCCTATGTCGCCGAAGCGGCGGTGGCGGATCGACAGGCGCGCGGGCTGTTCGGCGATCTGACCCAGGCGGAATGCTTCAAGCGCTGGCGCAAGGCGGTCGACGACGGCCTGCTCAAGATCATGAGCAAGATGGGGATCGCGGTGATCTCCTCCTATCGCGGCGGCTATAATTTCGAGGCGGTCGGTTTGAGCCGCGCGCTGGTCAACGATCTGTTCCCGGGCATGCCCGCCAAGATCTCCGGCGAAGGCTATGCCTCGCTCCAGCTGTCGGCGAAGATGCGGCACGAGAAGGCGTTCGAGGGCGGGCCGTCGGTGCTGCCGGTCGGCGGCTTCTACAAGCAGCGGGCGGGCGGGGAGGCGCATGCCTATTCGGCGCAATTGATGCACCTGCTGCAGACCGCGGTCGCGACCGACAGCTACAGCCAATATCTCCAATTCTCGCGCGGCGTGGAATCGCTGCCGCCGATCTATCTGCGCGACCTGCTCCAGTTCAATTTCCCCGATGAGGGCGTTCCGGTCGACCAGGTCGAGGCGATCACCGAGATCCGCAAGCGCTTCGTCACCCCGGG
>NZ_DATHFV010000145.1:0-19000 GCF_035317925.1 Sphingomonas sp. | reverse complement strand
GAGGTGGCGGAGAAGCTCTGTCCGCGCCTCGGCATGACCGCCGCCGAGACCGAGGCGGTCGCCTGGCTGGTACGCTATCACCTGCTGATGTCGGCGACCGCGTTCAAGCGCGACTTGGCCGATTTCAAGACGATCCTCGATTTCGCCGAGGTGGTGAAGAGCCCCGAGCGCCTACGGCTGCTGTTGCTCCTCACCATTGTCGACATCCGCGCGGTGGGGCCCGGCATCTGGAACGGCTGGAAGCGGCAATTGCTGACCGACCTGTACGACGCAGCCGAAGAAGTGCTCCGGCTCGGCCACAAGCAGCGCGGGCGTGGCGAGCGGATTTCGACCAAGCGGGAGGAGCTCGCGACCGCGCTCGATTGGAGCGAAGATCGCTTCGACAAATATGCCAAGCGCTTTCCGGACAGCTATTGGGTCGCGGAAAGCGTCGACGTGCTCGAACGCAATGCACGCCAGATCGCGACCGCCGACGCGGCGGACAAGGCGCTGGCGATCGTCGCGACCGCCGATGCACAGCGCGGCGCGACCCTCGTCACCATCTATGCCGGCGACCATCCCGGCCTGTTCTACCGGATCGCCGGCGCGATCCATTTGGCCGGCGGCAACATCATCGACGCGCGCATCTACACCACGCGCGACGGCATGGCGGTCGACAATTTCCTGGTGCAGGACCCGTTCGGGCAGGCGTTTGACGATCCGCACCGGCTCAAGCGCCTCGCCCAGTCGATCGAGGACGCGCTGATGGCGCGCAACCAGCTCGCCACCAAGCTCGCCGCGAAGCCCGCGCCGCGCACGCGCGCGCACGCCTTCGAAACCGTGCCTACCGTGCTGGTCGATAACAATGCGTCGAACCGCTACACCGTGGTCGAGATCAATGCGGGCGACCGGCCGGCCTTGCTCTATGCGCTGGCGCGCGCGCTGTTCCAGGCCAAGGTCACGATCCATTCGGCGCATATCGCCACCTATGGCGAGCGCGCGATCGACGTTTTCTATGTAACCGATCTGCTCGGCGACAAGATCGAGACGCCGGCGCGGTTGCGCACGCTGGAGCGGCTGCTGCTCGAGGCGGCGGGCGGCGAAGACCTGAGTGAGGACCGGCCGAAGGAAAAGAAGGCCGCGGCCTAGCGCCCCTGCATGTCGCGCGCTTCCGCGGGAACGCGCACGGTCAGGCTGCCCCAATCCTCCTGCAGCCAGATCTGGCAGGACAGGCGGCTTGTTCGGGTCACATGCGCCGCCAGATCGAGCAGATCGTCCTCGTCCGCGCTGGCCGCCGGCAATTTGTCGAAATCGGCCGGATCGACGATCACATGGCAGGTGGAACAGGCCATCTGGCCTTCGCACGTGCCTTCGAGCGGCTGGCCGTCCGCCTGCGCGACTTCGAGCAGCCTGTCGCCTGTCGTCGCCTCAACCTCGCGTACGGAATCGCCGTCGGCGGAAACGAACCTTACCCTCATGCCCACTCCAACTGACGCGCCGCCGCCTGATTGATAAGGCTGGCGGCCTGCTCGATTTCCTCTTGGGTCGTGTAGCGGCCAAAGCCAAGCCGGATCGACGATCGTGCTTCCACCTCGCTCAAACCCACGGCGCGCAGCACATGGCTCGGCCGCCCCGATCCACTCGCACAGGCCGATCCCGCCGAGAAAGCGACCTCGCGCACGTCCGAGATCAGGCGGTTGGCGTCGACACCGGCGCGCCGCAGATTGAGGTTGCCGACATAGCGCGAGAAGCGGTCGCCGTTGATCGTCCAATCCTCGAACAATCTGTCGGATATATCCGATAACTCTCTGATATGTTGCCTATCTCTATCGCGTCTCTGCTCGGCTAGCCGCGCCGCCGCGCCGAAGCCGGCGCAGAGCATCGGGCTCAATGTCCCGGATCGCAGCCCCTGTTGCTGCCCGCCGCCATGGATCAGCGGCGGCCAGTCCAATCCGTTGCGCAGCCAGAGCGCGCCGATCCCCTTGGGGCCGTGGAGCTTGTGCGCGGAGATGGCGGCGAGGTCGCAGACGTCGAGCGGCAGATCGACCCGCCCAAAGCCCTGGACCGCATCGCAGAAGAACAAGGCGCCTGCGTCGTGGGCGAGGCGGGCGAGGGCATTGATTGGCTGGATCACGCCGATCTCGTTATTGACCAACATCGCCGCCACCAAAGCGGTTTGGCCGTCAATCGCCGCCGCGGCGACGTCGAGGTCGACAAGCCCGTTGGCCAGCACGGGCAGCACGACCAGTTCGATGCCTCTTTGCGCGAGCCATTCGGCCGTATCGAGCACGCAGGCATGTTCGGTGGCGATCGTCACGATCTTGCGCCGTGGCGTGCGGGCTATCGCACCCTGCAGCGCCCAATTCGCCGCCTCGGTCGCGCCGGACGTGAAGATCAGCCGGCCATGGCCGTTCGCATCCCCCAGCGTGGCGGCGACCTGCGCGGTCGCGACCTCGATCGCGGCAGCGGCCTCGCGGCCGAGCCGGTGGGGCGAGTGCGGATTGCCGAACTTGTCGAGCCAGGGAAGCATCGCGTCGCGTGCTTCCGGCGCGAGCGGAGTGGTTGCCTGATAATCGAGATAGATCATGCCGCGCGCCGCCGTTCGGCCAGATCGCTCCAGATTTGGAGGAAGCGCTCGACCTCGGCCATCGTCGTTTGCGGGGCGATGCTGACGCGGATCACCTCGCGCGCCTGCTCCTCGGCCCAGCCCATCGCGGTCAGCACCTGGCTCGGCTTGAGCGTGCCCGACGAGCAGGCGCTGCCCGCCGACACGGCGATACCGGCCATGTCGAGTTCGATCAGCTGCGCCGCCGCCGCCAGACCCGGCAGGCGGTAGGAGGCGATTTCGAGCAGGCGCGGGGAGTGTTCGGCCACGATCGTGCCGCCGATCCGGCGTGCGCCCTCGTCCAGCCGATCACGCAGCCTGGTCAGGCTATCGCGTGATCCGCGCGCTTCCAGCGCAACAGCGAAGCCGATCGCCGCCGGCCCGTTCTCGGTCCCGCCACGATAGCCCTTTTCCTGACCTCCGATCGGAGCAAGCACCGCCAAATCCTTGACAAGCAAGGCGCCTATGCCGGGTGGTCCGCCCAATTTATGCGCTGAAACGACGATCAGGTCTGCATCGGGCAGCGGGATCTTTCCCGCCGATTGCGCTGCATCCGCTAGCCAGAGGCCACCTTTGGAACGGATCGCCGCCGCGATCTGGTCGAGTGGCTGGATCACACCGGTCTCGCTGTTGACCGTCTGGATCGCCAACAGCGTGCGTTCGGTTATGGTGTCGAGATCGACGATGCCGTCCGCGTCCACAGGGATCAGCTGGGAATCGGGCGCGGCGCGGCGGACGGAATCATGCTCGATCGCCGATACAGCTCTGGCCGTGAGCTTGGCGCGGCCCAGCGCCAGCGTCGCCGCCTCGGTAGCGCCCGACGTGAAGATCAGCTCATGCGCCCAGCCCAGAGCCCCCTTGATCCGCCCGCGCGCATCCTCCAGCGCGGCCTTGGCGGCGCGGCCTTCGGCATGCGGGGAGGAGGGGTTCGCCCAGCGCGCCATCGCTTCTGCCATCGCTGCGCGCGCTTCGGGCAGCACCGGCGTGGTCGCGGCATGATCGAGATAGATGCGGTCGGCCAAGCTGGTTCTTTCTCCGTGATTGCACCGCGGCGGGCCTTTTCTATATAGGCACGAGCCACGCGCACACCCAAGCGCCCCCAATCAAACCAAGCGAGACCGATGCCAGACGTCATTTTCCCCGGCCCCGAAGGCCGCCTCGAGGGCCGTTTCAGCCCCGGCCCGCGTCCGCGCGCACCCGTTGCGATGATCCTCCATCCGCACCCGCAAGCCGGGGGCACGATGAACAACCGCATCGTCCAGGCGATGTACCAGACCTTCGTGAGGCGCGGTTTCGCGACCTTGCGCTTCAATTTCCGGGGCGTCGGCAAAAGCCAGGGCGTGTTCGACAACGGTATCGGCGAATTGTCCGACGCCGCGAGCGCGCTCGACTGGGTCCAGTCGATCCATCCGGAAGCGCAGACCACCTGGATCGGCGGCGTCAGCTTCGGCGCGTGGATCGGCATGCAGCTGCTGATGCGCCGGCCCGAGATTAAGGGTTTCATCTCGGTCGCACCGCCGGCCAACCTCTATGATTTCACCTTCCTCGCACCGTGCCCGTCCTCGGGCATCATCATCCAGGGCGAGAATGACGAGGTGGCGACTCCGGGCGCGACCCAGAAGCTGGTCGACAAGCTGCGCACCCAACGCCACATCACGATCCATCACGACACCATCCCCGGCGCGAACCATTTCTTCGAACATGAAATGACCCAGCTGATGAAGTCGGTGGACGATTATCTGGATATGCGGCTCAAGGCGTAAGTTTCCCACAGGGTGGGCTATGTTTGGCTCGACTTTGCGGGACCGCCCCGCGTAGGGACGCGCTGACTCAAGTTAATGAGAGGTGCCCTTGCCCAACCAGTTTGCGCCGCGCAGCCGCAAGGTCCGCGTCCTCGCGACGCTCGGGCCCGCTTCGAGCTCGCCGGAGATGATCCGCAAGCTGTTCATGGCGGGTGCGGACGCGTTCCGCATCAACATGAGCCACGGCGCCCACGCCGATAAGGAGCCGCTGGTCAAGGCGATCCGCGCGCTCGAGAAGGAGCTGGGCCGCCCGAGCACGATCCTGTTCGATCTCCAGGGCCCCAAGCTGCGCGTCGGCAAGTTCGAGGAGGGCAAGGTCTTCCTCGAGACCGGCCAGACCTTCGTGCTCGACCGCGATTCCACGCCGGGCAATGCCGACCGCGTCGAACTGCCGCACAAGGAAATCTTCGCCGCGCTCGAAATTGGTGCGCGCTTGCTGCTCGACGACGGCAAATTGGTGCTGCGCGTGTCGGGTGTCGAGAAGGACCGGATCGAGACTTTGGTCGAGGTCGGCGGCGCTCTATCCAACAGCAAGGGCTTGAACGTACCCGACGTGGTCGTGCCGATGGCGGCACTGACCAAGAAGGACCGCATCGATCTGGCGTTCGCGGTCGAGCAGGGGGCGGACTGGATTGCTTTGTCCTTCGTCCAGCGGCCGGAGGACGTCGCCGAGGCGCGCCGTCTGATCGGCGGAAAGGCGGCGGTGCTCGCCAAGATCGAGAAGCCCGCCGCGGTCGAACGGCTCGAGGAAATCCTGGAGTTGGCCGACGCGGTGATGGTCGCGCGCGGCGATCTCGGCGTCGAATTGCCGCCGCAGCAGGTGCCGCTCGTCCAGAAGCAGATCGTCGAGACCGCGCGCCGCATGGGTCGCCCGGTCGTGGTCGCGACGCAGATGCTCGAATCGATGATCGTCTCGCCGAGCCCGACCCGCGCCGAAGTGTCCGATGTCGCCACCGCCATCTATGACGGCGCCGATGCGATCATGCTGTCGGCAGAGAGCGCCGCCGGTGCGTGGCCCGAAGAATCGGTGTCGATGATGGATCGCATCGCGATCGCGGTCGAGAACGACCCCGGTTACAAGGCGCGGCTCCACTTCACGCAGACCTTGCCCGATCCCACCACCGCCGACGCCTTGTCCGAAGCGGCGAAGGAGATCGCCGAGACGATTTCGGCCGCCGCGATCATCTGCTTCACCAATTCGGGTGCGTCCGCCCGCCGTATCGCGCGCGACCGACCGTCAGTGCCTTTGCTCGTGCTGACGCCCAACGAGCAGACCGCGCGCCGTCTCGGCCTGTTGTGGGGCGCGCATGCGGTGATCACCAAGGACGTCTCCAATTTCGAGGAGATGGTCGCGAAATCGAAGCGCATGGCGCTTCGTCACGGCATCGCCAAATCGGGCGAGAAGATCATCATCATGGCCGGCGTCCCGTTCGGCACGCCGGGTTCGACCAATATGCTCCACGTCCAGCGCCTGACCGGCAAGGAGCTGGAAGGGCATAATTCGGACTAGTCTGCCGGATAGACGGTGAACTGCTCGATCCGGCCGTTGGGGCCGGGTTCGGCGCGCAGGACGATCGTCAGCTTCTTGGTCCCGTAATCCAGCGTGTAGACCTCGGCGGTGAATCCGCCGCGCAGGCTGGAGGATTTACGCGTGAAGCTCTTAGGCTCGCCCAGCGCCGCGAGGCTGGTGCGGTAATCGGCGAGCGCCTGGGCCGTAAAATAATAATTGCCGTTGGCGGTGAATTGGGCGCGGTCGATCTTGCCCGCGCGCAGGCCTTCGAACACGTTGCGCGCGCGGCCAACATCGCCATTGTCGGCGAATATTATGTCCTCGATCGCGTCGGCGATGCTGGTCTGGGCGTTTCCGAAATCGGCATTGTCGAGCACGACGATCGCGGCATGATCGTCGGGGTAGATGCGGTTTTGGGAGAGATAGCCGACCGCTTCGCCGCCATGGCTGATGCGGCGGTGACCCTTCCTGACGTCGACATCGACGCCCAGGCCGTAATCGGTGCCCGCGCCATTGGTCAGCAGCACCTCGGTCTGCTGCTCGCGATAGCTGGCCGTCTTGAGGATGGTCTGGTCGATCACCGAAATGTCGTAACGCGCGAGATCCGACGCGCTCATCGCCAGTTCGCCCGCGGCATAGAGCCAGCCCGGCGCGGCCTGCTTCTCAACCAGCACCGGCCCGGCCGCATAGCGATGATAACCGAGCGGATCGGCGTCGATCAGGCCGATATCCTGATCGACCGGGTGCATGCCGAGCCGGTCGAACATCCGCAGCTTGAGGAAATCGAGCAGGGGCATGCCCGCCACCTTCTCGACGATCTGGCCGGCGATGACATAGCCCGTGTTCGAATATTGCCAGCGCGTGCCCGGATCGAAATCGAGCGGCGTCCTAGCCCATTTGTCGAGGATATGCGCCGGCGTGGTCGGCTCCGCCATGTCGGCAAAGGAGAAATCCTGTGGCCAGTAGTCGCGATAGCCCGACGTGTGCGACAACAATTGCCGCAATTTGATCTCGTTGGCGCGGGTCAGGCCGGGCAGATATTTGGAGACGGGATCGTCGAGCGAGAGCTTGCCGTCCTCCGCCAGCAACAGCATCGCCTGGGCGGTGAATTGCTTGGAGATGGACGCGATCTTGTAGCGCGCCTCGGCCCGCGCCGGCGCGCCCGCGCGCTGCAGCCCGTAAGCGTGCGCGTAGACGATCGCGCCATCCTCCACGACCGCGATCGAGACCGCGGGCACACCGGTGGTCTTGAGCGTCTTCTGCGCGGCGGCATCGATCGCGCCGATCTGCGCGGTAGAGAGCGGGGCGGCGATCGCGCCGGTCGAGAGGAAAGAGGTGGCGCACAGAAGGGCAAGACGCATCTGAGTCTCCTTTGCCGATGAGCCTGTCTCAGCCGAATCTTCAGCGCAAACGAAAACCCAAAGCCGTCATTGCGAGCGCAGCGAAGCAATCCAGTACGCGCCCATAGACAAGCCCGGATTGCTTCGCCGCTTCGCGGCTCGCAATGACGATGGAAAGGCTCAAGCGTACAAACGAAAACGGCCGCGCTTTCGCGCGGCCGCTTCATCATCCCCGCTCGGGGAAAGGCTTAGCCCTGACGCGCCTTGAAGCGGCGGTTGGTCTTGTTGATGACATAGGTGCGGCCGCGACGGCGGATCACGCGGTTGTCCCGATGACGGTCCTTGAGCGACTTCAAAGAATTACGGATCTTCACGGGGAAACCCTGCCTATCTATCCAAAAGCTGCGGAAAAGTTGGCGCTCCCTATGGTCAGAGGCGCTTCAAGTCAACCCGCACGGTGCCATTTTACCTTGTTCAGCGCCCATGCAGCGAAATCGTTGCTCTAGCGTTGCAATCGCTCAAGACGGAGGAAAACGGACGATGCGCAAGCTGGCTATCGCAATGCTGGGGGCCGCGACCCTGGCAGGCTGCACGACCGGGCCGAGCACGCAGGTCACGCGCTTTCACCTCAATCAGCCGATCGCGACCGGGCAGATCAGCGTCGAGCCGATGATTGCCGCCGATCATGGCAGCCCCGAATTCCAGACCTATGCCAGCATCGTCGGGGCAGAACTCGCGCGGATCGGCTTCACCGAGGCGCCCGGCCTCGCCAAGTCGGAACAGGTGGCGGTGATCCAGGTCGATCGCGCCTTCTTCGACGGCCCGCCGCGCTCGTCCTTCTCGATCGGAATCGGCGGCGGCAGTTATGGCTATCACGGCGGCGCTGGCGGCAGCGTCGGCACGACCATCGCCGGCAAGCCCACGCAAAATGTCTCGACCCGCTTGATCGTGCAGATCAAGCGCCGTTCGGACGGCACCACCATCTGGGAAGGCCGCGCCGAGACGGCGGCGCGCTTCGGTACGCCCGATTCGCAGCCGGACGCCGCCGTGCACCGTCTGGCGTCAGCGGTTTTCCAGGGCTTCCCCGGGGTTTCGGGCCGCACTATCACGGTGAAATGACAGCCCACATTTCGGCCGCCTTCGACAGCGGCAATATCCGTGTCCTCAAGCAGGATGGAAACCGATTCGATCTGGAGATCGTCAAGGATCACCAGTCGGATTTCTTCCAATGGTTCCACTTCCGCCTGCTTGGCGCGAAGGGGCGCGAGGTCGAGCTTCGCATCCTCAACGCCGGCGGCTCGGCCTATCCCTTGGGCTGGCCGGGCTATTCGGCGCGCTGGTCGGAGGATCGCGAGGATTGGCGCCTGGCCGACACCAGCTATGACGGCAAGGTCCTGACGATCCGCCACAAGGCCGACAGCGATACTCTGTGGTTCGCTTATTTCGCGCCTTATTCGATGGAGCGGCACCATGATCTGGTCGCGACCATCGCGGGCATTCCGGACGTCGCTTACGAATCGCTCGGACAGACGCTCGACGGGCAGGAAATGGACTGCCTCCATATCGGCGAAGGCAAATTGCAGGTGTGGCTCTACGCCCGCCAGCATCCCGGCGAGAGCATGGCCGAATGGTGGATGGAAGGCGCGCTCGGCCGCCTGACCGATCCCGCCGATCCGGTCGCACGCGTGCTGCGGCGTGAGGCGACCTTCCACGTCGTGCCCAACATGAACCCGGACGGGTCGAAGCGCGGCCATCTGCGCACCAATGCGGCCGGCGTGAACCTCAACCGCGAATGGCACGAGCCCACGGCCGAGCGCAGCCCGGAAGTGCTGTGCGTGCGCAACAAGATGGACGAAACCGGCGTCGATTTCGCGATGGACGTCCATGGCGACGAGGCGATTCCCTACGTCTTCCTCGCCGGTTTCGAGGGCATCCCCAACTGGACCGACCGCCAGGGCGAACTCTACGCGCTCTTCCGCGAGACGCTGGCGCGGCGCTCGCCCGACTTCCAGATCGAGCATGGCTATGCGGTGGCGGGGCCGGGCAGCGCCAATCTGACCATGTCGACCAACCAGCTCGCCAATCGCTTCGGCGCGGTCGCGATGACGCTGGAAATGCCGTTCAAGGACAATGACGCGCTCGCGGATCCCGAGTTTGGCTGGTCGCCCGAACGCTGCATGCGGATGGGCGAGGATTGCCTGGGTGCGCTCCACGAAATGATCGGGGAACTGGCGGCGGCGAAAGGCCAGGGCTAACGTCCGCTTCGAAGGGAGTTTCGTCAGTGGCCTTGTCCAACCGCAACGCTCCCCAGCAAAGCGCCGCAGCGCAGGCGCGCGACCGCGACTGGGAAGCCGCGCTGGCGGAAGGCCGGCTACCGCAGCCCGTGCTCGAACGCCTCGCCGATGCGCGCGCGGGCCGCACGCCCTGGGTCGCGACGATGACGCCCGCCGAATTGCTCACGATCCGCAGCCATGGCTGCCGGCCGATCGCGACCGTATCGGGCACCTGCTGGTATAATTTCGGCTTCAGCTGGACCGAGGGCCATGCCGAAGGCTGGGCCTATGCGCTCGACCGCATAAGGCAGGAGGCGTTCGCGGCGGGCGCCAATGCGGTGGTCGACGTGCAGATGCGCACGATCCGCCATCGCTTCGGACCGAGCATGGACTTCACGTTGCTCGGCACCGCGATCCGCGTCGACGGCCTGCCGCCGAGCGCGGATCCGGTGATCGCTACCGTGCCCGCGCTCGAATTCGTGCAATTGCTCGAAATGGGGATCGTCCCGACCGGGATCGCGGTCGGCGCGCGCTACGAATGGCTTGGCGGCGGCTTCGGCAGTGGCTGGGGCAATGGTTGGGGCGGCCGGATGACGCAGATGCAATCGAGCGTCTTCGCGGGCAACCAGCCGTTGACCGAGCTTGGCCAGTTCTGGGAAAGCATTCGCCGCGACGCGCATGCGGATCTGCGCGCGCATACCGCGACGATGGGCAATGGCGTGCTCGCGCACACCAATTTCGGCCAGATCATCCGCCAGGAACGCGACAAGCAGCCGCCCGCCTATCTCGGCCGCCATATCGTGATCGGCACCGTCGTCGGGCGCCGACGTCCCGCACGGGATCGAGATGGTGCTCGACATGCGCGACAGCGACATACTGAGCGAGGCGCGCGGCCACCGCCACAACGTCTATTCGCACGATCTGGGTGAAGGGGAGGGGCCGATCTGATGGCCGACGAACAATCTATTCCGCAGCACGCGCTGGCACGGCTCAAGGGGCTGCGCAGCCAGGGTCATCCCGACGGCGTCTTCACCTCCGATTTCTCGGTCAACGAATTCCTGCTGGTGCGAAAGGCCGGGTTCGAGCCGGTTGGCCTCTGCGTCGGCTCGTGCATCTACCATCTCGGCTTTCAGTTCGCGGGCTGGGGTTCGAACGTCGAACTCGAGCAGCTCAGCCTCGCCATGTACGAGGCGCGCGCGCTGGCGATGGAGCGGATGCGGCTCGAGGCCGCCAATATGGGCGCGGACGGGATCGTCGGCGTGCGGCTGACGGTCAAGCGGCTCGAATGGGACAGCAAGATCCTCGAATTCGTCGCGATCGGCACCGGCATCGTCCACGCCAAGGGTCATCAGGGCTTCAAGGGCCCGAGCGGCCAGCCTTTCACCTCGGCGCTTTCAGGTCAGGATTTCTGGACCTTGCTCAGTGCCGGCTATCGCCCGCTCGAAATGGTGATGGGCAGCTGCGTCTATCACGTCGCGCGGCGCGGCATGTTCGCGACGTTGGGTGCGGTCGGGCAGAATGTGGAGCTCGGCAATTTCAGCCTCGCGCTCTACGAAGCGCGCGAGATCGCGATGGAGCGGATGCAGCTCGAAGCGAGCAAGGCGGGCGCCGAAGGCGTGGTCGGCGCCGATCTGCACGAAGGCAGCCATAACTGGTCGAGCCATGTGATCGAATTCTTCGCGATCGGCACCGCCGTGGTCCCGATTGAGGGCCATCAGGCGGACGACATCCCCGATCCCAAGCTGGTTTTGTCGGTAAACAGCTAGGTGTAGTCCTTCGTCACCTCGGACTTGTTCCGGGGTCCACCAAGAGGCAAGGAAGCGCGCGCGGCACGGTGGATGCCGGAGCAAGTCCGGCATGACGGGAAGTTATTGATGCGTCTTGTTTCGTTCGCTGCCCTGATCGCTCTGGCGGTTCCTGCCGTCGCCCAACCCGTGGCCTCGCCGCAGGAACATGCCCGCCTGTTCGCCTTGTTCCAGGCGAGCGACGAGGCGGAGCTCAAGCGCAATCCGATCGAGGCGCTCAGCCGCGGCGACATGCGTTATGCCGACCGCATCGGCGATCCGTTCAGCGACGCGCATTACGATGCGGAGCGCGCGGCGGCGGCGCACGACCTCGTCGCGTTGCGCGGGATCGACCGGTCGAAGCTCGATGAGACCGATCAGATCGCCTACGACACATTCGAATGGCAGACGCGCGAAAATCTGCGCCTGCTCACCGACAAGCCGTTGCTGCTGTCGCTGCAGGTCCGCCCGATCGACCATTTCTTCGGTATCCACCTCTGGTACCCCGATATCGCCTCGGGCAAGGGCGCGGCGCCGTTCGGGACGGTCGCGGACTATGACAACAACCTCAAGCGCAACGCCCAATATGCGGCGCTGCTCGACGAAAGCATCGCGCGTTTCCGCCAGGGAATGCAGCTCAATATCGTCCAGCCGCGCCTGACGATCCGCAACGTTGTCGATCAGCTCAATGCGCAGATCGGGCAGGGGGTCGAGAATTCGACCTTCTACGGGCCCGTCCGCCAATTCCCGGCCGGCATATCGGCCGCCGAACAGAAGCGCCTGCGCGATGCCTACGCCGCCCAGATCAAGACTGTGGTGATCCCGGCCGAAACGCGGCTCAGGAACTTTCTCAAGACCGAATATCTGCCCGCCGCGCGGCCGACGATCGGCCTTTCCAAGATGAAAGGCGGTATCAAGGTTTACGAATATCTGATTGAATCCAATACAACCCTGCCGCTGACGGCGGAGGATGTACACCAGCTTGGCCTGAACGAGGTGACGCGCATCCGGCGCGAGCTGGCCGAGCAGCAGAAGATCGTCGGCTTCAAGGGCAGCCCGAAATTATTCTTCGCTTTCCTGCGCTCCAGCCCGCGCTTCCAGCCCAAGAGCGCGATCGCGCTGCGCGACGGCTATCTCGCGATCAAGGCCAAGGTCGAGCAGCGCATTCCGGAGCAGTTCGCGACCATCCCGAAGACGCCGCTCGAGATCCGCCCGGTGCCGGCTTACCAGGAGAAGACCGCCGCCGGCGGCTCCTACAATCCCGGCACCGCCGACGGCACGCGACCGGGTGTCTTCTATTATAACAGCTACGATCTGCCTTCGCGGTTGACGTGGGAGATGGAGACGCTCTTCCTCCACGAAGGCGAGCCCGGCCACCATTTCCAGATCAGCCTCGCGCAGGAGAATGCGCGCCTGCCCAATTTTATGCGCTACGGCGGCAATACCGCCTTCCAGGAGGGCTGGGCGCTCTATTCGGAGAGCCTGTGGCGCCAATTGGGGATGGAGAGCGATCCCTGGCAGCGGATCGGCGGGCTCAATGACGAGATGCTGCGCGCGATGCGGCTGGTCGTCGACAGCGGCATCCATGCTTATGGCTGGAGCCGCGCCCGCTCGATCCAGTACATGCTCGACAATTCACCCGAGAGCGTGACCGACGCCACCGCCGAGGTCGATCGCTACATCGCCATTCCGGGCCAGGCGCTGGCCTACAAGGTCGGCCAGATCACGATCACCAACTGCAAGATACGCGCGATGCAGGCCTTGGGGCCGAAATTCGACGCCAAGGCTTTCCACACGCAGTTGCTCAACACCGGCGCGTTGCCGATGACCGTGCTCGAAAAGAAGATCGACACCTGGATCGCCAGCCAGAAAGGCTGAGCTGCCTCACCAGATGCGCGCGCGTTTCTCCGGCGGAATGTAGAGCGCGTCGCCCGGCTTGATGCCGAAGGCGGCGTACCAGCCGTCGATATTGCGCACGACGCCGTTCACGCGGAACTTGCGATAGGAATGCGGGTCGCTTGCGGTCTGCTTGCGGATCGCCTCGGGCCGCATCTTGCCCGCCCACGCCTGCGCCCAGCCGAGGAAGACGCGCTGATCGCCGGTGATGCCGTCGATCACTGGCGCGGGCTTGCCATGCAGAGAGGCATGATAGGCGTCGAGCGCGATCGACAGCCCGCCGAGATCGGCAAGATTCTCGCCCATCGTCAGGTTGGGGTTGATGTGCATGCCCGGCACCGGCTCATAGGTCGCATATTGATCGCCCAGCACCTTGGCGCGCGCCTGGAAGGCGGCGGCATCTGCCGGCGTCCACCAGTCGCGCAGCGCGCCGGTCGCGTCGATATGGCGGCCCTGATCGTCGAAGCCGTGCGTCATCTCATGCCCGATCACGCCGCCGATCGCGCCGTAATTGAGCGCCGGATCGGCGGCCGCGTCGAAGATCGGGGCCTGGAGGATACCGGCCGGGAAAACGATGTCGCGCAGCGAGCCGTTATAGGCGTCGTTGGTCTGCGGCGTCATGATCCAGTCGGTGCGGTCGACCGGGCCGTCGCTGCGCCCGAGCTGGAACGCCCATTCGCCCGCCGCCGCCGCGCGCACGTCGCCGACGATGTCGTCGCGGCTGATCGCGACGTTGGAATAATCGCGGGGCTTGTCTGGGTAGCCGACCTTGATCGTATAGGTGTCGAGCTTCTTGAGCGCTTCGACCTTGGTCGCAGCGCCCATCCAGTCGAGCTTCTCGATCCGATGGCGGAAGGCGATCTTCAGATTGGCGACCAGCGCCTCGACCTGGGCCTTGGTCGCGGCCGGGAAATAACGCTCGGAGAATAATTGCCCGACGCCCCAGTCGAGCGTGCCGAAACAGCTCGCGGGCTCGGCGCCGCAATCGCCGCCGCCCACCGCGACGATGCCGCGCTTCCAGCGTTCCTTCTGTGTCGCCCGGCCCTCGAGCACATGGCCGTGCAGTTCGAAATAGGGATCGGCGAAGGCGTGGCTGAGATAGGGTGCAGTGGCATCCGTCGCGCGGAACGCCATCCAGGCCTTGAGCGTGTCGACCGGCGTTTCCGCGATCAGTTTCGCCATCGCCGGGAAGGCGGTATTGGTGGTGACGATCAGGCTCTTCTTGCCCGCCAGCCCCGCGCTCTGGAGATAGGCCTGCCAGTCGAACCCGGGCGCAAAAGCGGCGAGTTCGGCCGGCGTCATCGGATTATATTGGGTGGTCGGATCGCGCTGCTGGACCTTGGTCCAGCTCAGTTCGGCGAGTTTGGTCTCGAACGCCATCACCGCGTCGGCTTTGGCGTTCGCATCGGGCCAGCCGGTCAGCTTGAGCAGGGTCGCGACGTAGGTCCGCATCGCGGCACGCTGCGCGGCGAAATCGGGGGTGAGATAATAATCGCGGTCGGGCAGCAGATAGCCGCCCGCGCCGAGATAGACCGCATAATGATCCGGATCCTTCTGATCGAGGTCGATCCAATAGCCGAACGGCGCGGGATAGAAGCCATAGCGCCCCATCAGGCTGGCCAGCGCGGCGCGATCGGGCGCAGCCTTGATCGCATCCAGTTCGGGCGCGATCGGCTTGGCACCGGCAGCCTCGATCGCGGCCTCGTTCATGAAGGCGGCATACATCGCGCCGACCTTGCCTTTCACATTGCCCGGCTCCGCGCCGACGCCTTTGGCAGCGTCTTCGAGCAAAGCATGGAGATTGGCTTCGTTGCGCTTGGTGATGTCGAAGCGCTTGCCCGCCGAAATTTCGTCCGCGGGTATCTCCAGCCGTGCGAGATAGGCGCCGTTCGAATATTGGAAGAAGTCGTCGCCCGGCTTGGTGGTCTTGTCGGGTGCGGTCAGATCGAGCCCGAACGGCGGATAGACTGGCGTTGCGGCGAAGGATGCACTGGCGACAAGCGCGGTGGCGGCGGCGAACGTCGCCCGACGGAATTTCATGATGCCCATCCCCGAATTCAGATTGAGTCTGGGGTCGATCTAGCACGACGTCCGCGCGCGCGTCGCTAGCCGGAAGGGACGAAGGGCCAGCTCCGCGTGACAAACGGCACGCCTCGATCGCTGCGGCAGAGGGCCGGTCGACTGAATAGCGCATCGTTGCTGCCGTTTTGCAAAATCGCCCCGGCGCATTAAACTCGAACGGGGTACATGAATCCGGCGGCAGTCCGGCATCTTTCACGATTTTTCGGAGGGTGACCCATGCGCCGACGTGACCTGCTGCAAACCGCTTTTGGCGCCGCGACCGCAATCCTGTTGGAGCAGAATTGCGCGGGCGCTGCCTTGTCCGCACGCGACGATGCGCGCCCGCGCGCGATGACCGTGCGCGGATGGGTCGACGCGGGCGATTTGGGTGTGACGCTTGCGCACGAGCATGCGCTGGCCAATTTCCAGTCCTACCAGGAATGGGCAAGTCACCCTCTGGCCTATGATCGCGGCGCGGTGATGACCGTCGTTCTGCCCCGGCTGCGCCGTCTTCGCGCCTTGGGATGCCGCACATTCGTTGATGCGACAGCCGTGGGCCTTGGGCGTGATCCGGTCCTGTTACGCAGCCTGTCCGAACGGAGCGGCCTCAATATACTGACCGTGACCGGCAATTATGCGGCGTTCAACAACACGCACCTGCCGCCCTGGGTGTTCACCGACAGTGACGACGCGCTGGCACGGCGCTGGATCGAGGAGTTCGCGCACGGCATTGATGGGTCGGGCGTGCGTCCCGGCTTCATCAAACTTGGGTTCAACGGCGGCCCACTCAGCGATGTGGAGCGCAAGCTGATCCGGGCCGGCGCCATTGCGCATCGCGAGACCGGTCTCACCATCGGCGCGCATACCGGTCCTGCGGCATCGGCGTTCGAGCAGATGGCTGTGCTGGACCAGGAGGGCGTGCGCCTGTCGGCCTGGATCTGGATCCATGCGCAAAACGAGAAGGACGTCGGCCGGCATATCGAAGCGGCGCGGCGGGGCGCGTGGGTCGAGTTTGACGGTATCGATCCGGACACGATCGATTCGCATGCCGCGCTCGTCACCCGGATGCGGGACGAAGGCCTGCTGGATCATGTGCTGATCTCGCAGGATGCAGGCTGGTACAATGTCGGCCAGGACAGCGGCGGTGCCGCCCGCAGCTACGAAACGCTTTTCACGCGTTTCCTGCCGGCCCTGCGCTCTAGGGGATTCACGGCCGGCGAGATCGACACGCTCATCGTCCGTAATCCGGCGAAGGCATTCGCGGTGGCGGTGCGCACCGCTTGACAGGGTTTAAATGGAATCCTCGGAAGGCCGCAGCACGCAGATCGCGCTGCCGTCGCCATTGGGAAGGATGATCGGTTCGCCCTGCTTCATCAGCGTTATGTCGCGCACCAGCTTGGCAGGCGCGCTGCTCAGCGTCAGCACGCGCGGACCGCGTTCATATTTGACTTTATGCTTGTTGAGCACCGCCGCCGCCTCGTCGAGCGAATGGGCGGGGCCGAGATCGCGCAAGGTCGAACGATCGAGCGGGGCATCGATCGCGATCGCATCGCAATCGAACTGGGCGGAGGTCTGGCCGATCGCCCTTGGCTTGGCTGCAGCGGGGGCGGCCAGGCTGGCGAGGAGCAATCCAACAGTCAGGAATTTCACCATGCCACTACAACTCCCGATCGAGCGTTACTTTCCCCGATTCTTGCGATGCTCGGCCATGTCGAGCACAATCGTGTCGCCTTCGGGCAAAAGGCCCAGGCGGCGCGCGATTTCCTGATAGGCTTCGGCTTCTCCGCCCAGATCCTGGCGGAAGCGATCCTTGTCGAGCTTTTCGCCGCTGACCATGTCCCACAGGCGGCAGCCGTCGGGGCTGATCTCGTCGGCGAGAATGACGCGGGCGTAATCATTTTCCCACAGCCGGCCGAACTCGAGCTTGAAGTCGACCAGGCGGATGCCGACGCCTGCGAACAGGCCGGTCATGAAGTCGTTCACGCGGATCGCCATGTCGGCGATGTCGTGCATCTCGTCCTGGCTGGCCCAGCCGAAACAGGCGATATGCTCCTCGCTCACCAGCGGATCGCCGAGCGCGTCGTCCTTGTAATAATATTCGATGATCGTGCGCGGCAGCTGGGTACCTTCCTCGATGCCGAGGCGCTTGGCGAGGCTGCCGGCGGCGACGTTGCGGATCACGACCTCGATCGGGATAATCTCGACCTGGCGGATGAGTTGCTCGCGCATGTTGAGGCGGCGGATGAAGTGGGTAGGCACGCCGATATTGGCGAGCAAGGTGAAAACATGCTCGGAAATGCGGTTGTTGAGCACACCCTTGCCGCTGATCGTGCCCTTTTTCTGGGCGTTGAACGCGGTCGCGTCGTCCTTGAAATATTGGATGAGCGTGCCGGGCTCCGGACCCTCGTAGAGGATCTTGGCCTTGCCTTCGTAAATCTGGCGGCGGCGGGACAATGCAGTCTCCCAAAGGACCGAAATGAGAAGCGCCCCGGACGCGGCCTAAGACGCGACGGGGCGGGTCAATGGGATATAGCCCAGCTAACCTCCAACCGCAACGCGAAGGGATGCGCGTTTATGGCCGGCTTCTCTGTGCCCGTGCCGTCTGGAGCCTGATCGTTATCGGTGAAAGCACTATGCGCTTTCGCTGATGGCGTGAATCGGGCTCACTCAAATGGTCGGGACCTTGATTCACGACCCAGGCGCAGCCTGGATCGATCAAGGTCTAGCGGCAACGGCCGATCCGGGGACATTCGTTGGCGGGCCAGGCACGATGCGCGCCCCACCAGCCGACGAAGCGATCGGTGGCGGCAAGCATTTCGACGAGGCGCTCGAAGAAGCCAGGCGTCGGGGTGGGGGATTCGCTGCTGGACATGACGACCTCCTTTTTGCGGCGATCAGGCTGCCGCTGCCTGTCCCAAATGGGCGCATCGGCGCCCGCATGCCAATCGAAGCTTGCATATCATTCACAAGGAGAGCTTATGATTTCGGGATGCGCCAGCTTCCGCCCTTGGCCGCCGTCCGTGTGTTCGAGGCCGCCGCGCGCCATATGAACTTTACCGCCGCCGCCGCCGAATTGGGCATGACGCAGGCGGCGGTCAGCTATCAGGTCAAGTTATTGGAAGAGAGGCTCGGCGTGGCTTTGTTCCGGCGCGACGGGCGCGGCGTCCAGCTTACGCCCGCCGGCGAGCGCGCGGCGCCGCAGGTGGCCCGCGGCTTCGACGCGCTCGACGCTGCGTTCGCGCGGCTGCGCAGCGAGAACGAATCGACGATGGTGGTTTCTACCACCCAGACTTTCGCCAACACGTGGCTGGCCTGGCGGCTGGGCGGCTTCCAGATGGCGAATCCCGGCATGGCGGTGCGCTTGCTGGCCGAGGACAAGCTGACCGACTTCGCGCGCGACGAGGTCGATGTCGTGGTCCGCGCCGGGTGAGGCCCCTGGCCGGGGTTGGCGCAACATCTGCTGTTCCAGGTCTATTTCACGCCGATGTGCAGCCCCGATTTCCTGGCCCGTCACGGCGGCCATATCGCGCCCGAAGCCATGCTCGGCCTGCCGATGATCAGCCCCAACGATCCCTGGTGGCCGCACTGGCTGCGCGAGGCAGGCGTCGAGGTGGACGAAAACGAGATCCGCCCTGGTATCCGGCTCGATGTCCAGGCGCATGAAGGGCACGCGGCGATCGCGGGGCAGGGGATCGCGATGCTGACGCCCTTTCTGTGGCGCAACGACCTCGCCGACGGTCGGCTCGTGCG